>NZ_CP118607.1:5568086-5877130 GCF_028898945.1 Pseudomonas sp. PSKL.D1 | reverse complement strand
GGATATCCCCTGAGTTGAAAGCCGGATGAGGCAAAAACAAACCGCCATTGTACCGGTCAAGCGACCACTTATCCACATGTGGAAACGTTATAGATCGTGACAAAACAGCCATTTAGCGACCAAAACGCCTTCCGCATGCTGTGAATAAGCCCTGTGGATAACACCCCATGAGGGCTATGCACAACCCTGATATTTTCCTTGTGGATAACCAGCCTGTGGGTAAACATCGATTTAATCCACAGATTTTACTCACAAAAGGCACAAGCGTCGCACCTGTTACAGACAAGGTTATAAATCTCTGTACAGCCCGTGAATAAAGGTGTGCGCACTGTTATCCACAGATATTTATCCACTAAAGATTTATAAGTTCTTCAAAAAAGCTTTTTATATGTCTCTTCTTTTTTTAGATCTTGTTCGTCGTTTGCTCATGAGCCTTGGGGCTCTGAAGGGGGACGTATCAAGGTCACCATCTATAAGGAATGACTGGTTGGAAATTGACCTATTGGCTTGCTTTCTCTAGAATCGCCGATCTCTTAAAAAGGGGGCCATTCCGGCCCGTTGTCGACAAACCCAGGTAACACGCCATGAAACGTACTTTCCAACCAAGCACCATCAAGCGCGCTCGCACCCACGGCTTCCGTGCCCGTATGGCCACCAAGAACGGCCGCGCTGTTCTGTCGCGTCGTCGTGCCAAAGGCCGTAAGCGTCTGGCCATTTGATTTTTCGGCACAGGTGGTGAGTCAGGACTTCAGTCGGGAAAAGCGACTGCTTACACCCCGGCACTTCAAAGCGGTCTTCGACTCCCCAACCGGCAAGGTTCCAGGGAAAAACCTGCTGATCCTTGCTCGCGAGAATGGCCTCGATCACCCACGCCTCGGCCTGGTGATCGGCAAGAAAAGCGTCAAGCTGGCCGTTCAACGCAACCGCCTCAAGCGCTTGATGCGCGATTCCTTCCGTCTGAACCAGCAGATGCTCGCTGGGCTGGACATCGTGATCGTCGCGCGCAAGGGATTGGGTGAGATAGAAAACCCGGAATTGCACCAACACTTTGGCAAGCTCTGGAAACGCCTGGCTCGTAGCCGACCCAGCCCAGTTGCAATCGCCGATTCCGCAGGGGTAGACAGCCGAGATGCGTAAACTGGCCCTCGTTCCGATCCAGTTTTACCGTTACGCCATCAGTCCACTGATGGCCAGCCACTGTCGTTTCTACCCCAGTTGCTCCTGTTACGCATTGGAAGCCATCGAAACGCATGGCGTCTTGCGTGGTGGGTGGCTAACCGTTCGTCGCCTTGGGCGTTGTCATCCTTGGAACGACGGTGGTTTCGACCCCGTTCCTCCCGCGCCTACCCCCCGAACTTCTTCGATAGCCGAGTAATCATGGATATTAAACGCACGATCCTGATCGTCGCCCTGGCAATCGTGTCCTATGTCATGGTCCTCAAATGGAACCAGGACTACGGCCAGGCTGCCCTGCCGACTCAGAATACTGCTGCCAGCACTGTTGCCCCGGCCCTGCCGGATGGTGTTCCGGCCGGCAATGCCGGCGCCAGCGCCGATGTGCCAAGCGCCAACGCCGATTCCAGCCCCGCCGAACTGGCTCCGGTTGCGGTCAGCAAGGACCTGATCCGGGTCAAGACTGACGTCCTGGAACTGGCTATCGATCCGGTCGGTGGTGACATCGTCCAGCTGACCCTGCCGAAATACCCGCGTCGTCAGGACCATCCGGATATCCCGTTCCAGCTGTTCGATAATGGCGGCGAGCGTGTTTACCTCGCGCAAAGCGGCCTGACTGGCGTAAACGGCCCGGACGCCCGCGCGGCAGGTCGCCCTCTGTACGCAACCGAGCAGAAAAGCTATCAACTGGCCGATGGCCAGGAACAACTGGTCGTCGACCTGAAGTTCAGCGACAACGGTGTCAACTACATCAAGCGCTTCAGCCTCAAGCGCGGTGAGTATGACCTGAATGTCAGCTACCTCATCGACAACCAGAGCGCGCAGGCCTGGAACGGCAACATGTTTGCTCAGCTCAAGCGTGACGCCAGCTCCGACCCATCGTCGAGTACCGCCACCGGCACTGCCACCTACCTGGGCGCCGCCCTGTGGACAGCCGCCGAGCCGTACAAGAAAGTGTCGATGAAGGACATCGACAAAGGCAGCATGAAAGAAAATGTGTCTGGTGGCTGGGTTGCCTGGCTGCAGCACTACTTCGTGACTGCCTGGATTCCGGCCAAGTCGGACAACAACGTTGTTCAGACGCGCAAGGACAGCCAGGGCAATTACATCATCGGCTATACCGGCCCGGCCATCAGCGTACCTGCTGGTGGCAAGGTCGAAACCAGCGCCATGCTGTATGCCGGCCCGAAGATCCAGTCCAAGCTCAAAGAACTGTCGCCAGGCCTGGAACTGACCGTCGACTACGGCTTCCTGTGGTTCATTGCCCAGCCAATTTTCTGGCTGCTGCAACATATCCACAGCCTGCTGGGTAACTGGGGTTGGTCGATCATCGTCCTGACCATGCTCATCAAAGGCCTGTTCTTCCCGCTGTCGGCTGCCAGCTACCGCTCGATGGCGCGCATGCGTGCCGTATCGCCGAAGCTTGCCGCCCTGAAGGAGCGCTTCGGGGATGATCGCCAGAAGATGTCTCAGGCGATGATGGAGCTGTACAAGAAAGAAAAGATCAACCCACTGGGCGGCTGCTTGCCGATCCTGGTTCAGATGCCGGTGTTCCTGGCTTTGTACTGGGTACTGCTGGAAAGCGTAGAAATGCGCCAGGCTCCGTGGATGCTGTGGATTACCGACCTGTCGATCAAGGATCCGTTCTTCATCCTGCCGATCATCATGGGTGCAACCATGTTCATCCAGCAGCGTCTGAACCCGACTCCGCCGGATCCGATGCAGGCCAAGGTGATGAAAATGATGCCGATCATCTTCACCTTCTTCTTCCTGTGGTTCCCGGCCGGTCTGGTGCTGTACTGGGTTGTGAACAACTGCTTGTCGATTACACAGCAGTGGTACATCACTCGCAGCATTGAAGCAGCCAGCAAAAAAGCAGCTGCTTGACGGGCTACTGCGCTAGCCTGTGAATAAGAACGCCCCCTCGGGGGCGTTTTTGCTATCTGTCGTTTTTGTCGTAGGGGCTTTCGAGCATGAACACTGTGCGTGAAACCATTGCCGCCATTGCCACCGCCCAGGGCCGCGGAGGCGTCGGGATCGTCAGGCTGTCAGGGCCATTGGCAGCCCAGGCGGGCCAACTCATTACCGGCCGTACGCTGACGCCACGGCATGCCCATTACGGGCCATTCCGTGATGAGGATGGCTTGGTGCTGGACGAAGGCATCGCTCTGTTCTTCCCCGGGCCTAACTCGTTCACAGGGGAAGACGTGCTCGAGCTTCAAGGGCACGGTGGCCCAGTTGTCCTCGACATGCTGCTGCAACGCTGTGTACAAGCCGGCTGCAGGCTTGCTCGCCCAGGTGAATTCAGTGAGCGTGCCTTCCTGAATGACAAGCTCGATTTGGCTCAGGCTGAGGCGATTGCGGATCTTATTGAAGCCAGTTCAAGCCAAGCGGCACGCAATGCATTGCGCTCGCTGCAGGGTGAGTTTTCAAAGCGTGTGCACAGCCTGACCGAGGCGCTGATCGCCTTACGGATCTACGTTGAAGCCGCAATCGACTTCCCCGAGGAAGAGATCGATTTCCTTGCCGACGGTCACGTGCTGTCGATGCTGGACGCCGTTCGTGAGGAGTTGTCCACAGTACAGCGCGAAGCTGGCCAAGGTGCACTGCTTCGTGATGGCATGACGGTAGTGATCGCCGGCAGGCCGAACGCAGGGAAGTCCAGCCTGTTGAATAAGCTGGCTGGGCGAGAGGCGGCGATCGTGACGGATATCGCAGGTACTACTCGGGATATTCTGCGTGAACATATCCACATTGATGGCATGCCGTTGCATGTAGTAGATACGGCCGGCCTGCGCGACACCGATGACCATGTGGAAAAGATTGGTGTCGAGCGTGCCTTGAAGGCCATCGGCGAGGCTGACCGGGTATTGCTGGTGGTGGATTCCACTGCGCCTGAGGCCAGTGATCCATTTGCACTGTGGCCGGAGTTTCTCGATCTGCGACCCAATCCCACCAAAGTCACTCTGATCCGAAACAAAGCGGACTTGAGTGGTGAGTGCATCGGCCTGGAACAGTGCGCGGACGGGCACGTCACTATCACCCTGAGCGCCAAGGGCGATGATCAGGGGCTGCAGCTGCTGCGGGACCACCTCAAGGCCTGCATGGGTTATGAACAAACCGCAGAAAGCGGCTTCAGTGCCCGCAGGCGACACCTGGATGCGCTGCGTCAGGCAAGTTCTCATCTGGAACACGGACGTGCCCAGCTGACATTGGCGGGGGCTGGTGAATTGCTGGCGGAGGACCTGCGCCAAGCCCAACACGCCTTGGGCGAAATTACTGGTGCATTCAGCTCGGACGATCTGCTGGGGCGGATTTTCTCAAGCTTCTGCATTGGCAAGTAGTTCACAGCCCGCGCGTAAACCAAGGCCGCTCCTAGGGAGCGGCTTTTTTTTGCCCGGATTTTGCCGTTCGTCGGGCAATCTCAGCCGAAAACTGGGTTCGGGAGCCCTGTGGAAAACCCGCCTTCAGCTCCGTTGATAACCGGTCATTTTTTCTGAGGATGAAAACGCTTGTGGGTAATAACACCTTTTATCCACAGCCTAAATGACCTTATCCATAGCCCTCATTGCTACTAAACCACAGCTTTCAATTTCGCTGTAGATCTTGCTGTTAAAGGGCTTCATGGGTTTATCCACAGATACACATGTGCATAAGAATAAACATAAAAACAAAGCTTTTATAAAGTTTTTCTCTTTGATTTCTGTTGTCTGCCATTCATCCACAGACTGATCAAAATTTGCTCAGACGGTTTCTTTAGAGGGGGTGAAGTCCCTATACTTGTCCGCTTACCTTCTCTATTTGCAAAACAGGCACGAGGTGCGTGGTGGATTTCCCTTCCCGTTTTGAAGTGATCGTCATCGGCGGCGGCCATGCCGGTACCGAGGCTGCGCTTGCGTCTGCACGCATGGGTGTGAAAACCCTGTTGCTGACCCACAACGTGGAAACCCTCGGTCATATGAGCTGCAACCCGGCCATCGGTGGTATTGGCAAAAGTCACCTGGTCAAAGAGATCGATGCGCTCGGCGGCGCGATGGCGTTGGCTACCGACAAGAGCGGCATCCAGTTCCGCATCCTCAATAACCGCAAGGGCCCAGCTGTGCGCGCAACCCGTGCACAGGCTGACCGCGCCATCTACAAGGCGGTGGTACGTGAGATCCTGGAAAACCAGCCCAACCTGTGGATATTCCAGCAGTCTTGTGATGACCTGATCGTCGAGCAGGACCAGGTCAAAGGCGTAGTTACCCAGATGGGCCTGCGTTTCTTTGCCGAATCGGTGGTATTGACCACAGGTACCTTCCTGGGTGGCCTGATCCATATCGGTTTGCAGAACCATTCCGGTGGCCGCGCCGGCGATCCGCCCTCGATTGCCCTGGCCCATCGCATGCGTGAATTGCCACTGCGTGTCGGCCGCCTGAAAACAGGTACTCCGCCTCGCATTGATGGTCGATCTGTGGACTTCTCGGTAATGACCGAGCAACCGGGAGATACCCCGATCCCGGTGATGTCGTTCATGGGCAACGCTGAAATGCACCCACGTCAGGTGAGTTGCTGGATCACGCATACCAATGCGCGCACTCACGAGATCATTGCCTCGAACCTTGACCGTTCGCCGATGTACTCCGGGGTCATCGAAGGCGTCGGGCCACGTTATTGCCCGTCGATCGAGGACAAGATTCATCGTTTTG
The DNA here is from genome assembly GCF_028898945.1 of Pseudomonas sp. PSKL.D1. Lineage (NCBI taxonomy): Bacteria > Pseudomonadati > Pseudomonadota > Gammaproteobacteria > Pseudomonadales > Pseudomonadaceae > Pseudomonas > Pseudomonas sp. PSKL.D1. The sequence goes on along the minus strand of NZ_CP118607.1, from coordinate 5,871,269 downwards.
CCGATAAGGAAAGCCACCAGGTGTTCATTGAGCCGGAAGGCCTGACCACCCATGAGCTTTACCCCAACGGTATCTCCACATCTCTGCCTTTCGACGTGCAACTGGAACTGGTGCGTTCGATTCGTGGCATGGAGAACGCCCACATCGTCCGCCCGGGCTATGCGATCGAGTACGACTACTTTGACCCGCGTGATCTGAAGTACAGCCTTGAAACCAAGGTCATCGGTGGCCTGTTCTTTGCTGGCCAGATCAATGGCACCACCGGTTACGAAGAGGCCGGGGCTCAAGGTTTGCTTGCCGGTACCAACGCGGCATTGCGTGCTCAAGGCCGAGAAAGCTGGTGCCCACGCCGTGATGAGGCGTACATCGGTGTGCTCGTCGATGACCTGATTACTCTGGGCACCCAAGAGCCGTACCGCATGTTCACCTCCCGGGCCGAATACCGCTTGATCCTGCGCGAAGACAACGCGGACCTGCGTCTGACCGAGAAGGGCCGCGAGCTCGGCCTGATCGACGATGAACGCTGGGCTGCTTTCTGCGCCAAGCGCGATGGCATCGAGCGCGAGGAGCAGCGGCTGAAATCGACTTGGGTGCGGCCGAATACCCCGCAAGGCCAAGCCATTGTGGATAAGTTCGGCACCCCTCTGAGCCATGAGTACAGCTTGCTCAACCTGTTGGCGCGTCCCGAAATCGACTACGCCGGGCTGATTGAAGCCACCGGCGGTGACGTAATTGATCCCCAAGTTGCCGAGCAGGTCGAGATCAAGACCAAATACGCCGGTTACATCGACCGCCAACAAGACGAAATCGCCCGCCTGCGTGCCAGCGAAGATACGCGCTTGCCTGTGGATATCGACTACACCACGATTTCCGGGCTTTCCAAGGAAATTCAGGGCAAGCTCGGCCAGACGCGTCCAGAGACCTTGGGCCAGGCGTCTCGAATCCCTGGTGTTACTCCGGCGGCGATTTCCCTGTTGCTGATTCATCTGAAAAAGCGCGGCGCTGGCCGCGAATTGGAGCAAAGCGCTTGAGTTCTCTGGTCACCCCACAACATGCAGAAGAGTTGTCCACAGGTGCGCGCCAGCTCGATGTCGAGCTGAGCGCCGAGCAGCACGAGAAGCTGCTGGGTTACCTGGCCCTGTTGATCAAGTGGAACAAAGCCTACAACCTGACCGCTGTGCGCGATCCTGACGAAATGGTCTCGCGCCATTTGCTCGACAGCCTCAGCGTGATGCCGTTTATCCACAGTGATCGTCAGAACTGGCTGGATGTTGGTAGCGGCGGTGGCATGCCTGGCATTCCGTTGGCTATCCTGCATCCGCACAAACAGGTGACGGTACTGGACGCCAACGGCAAGAAGACTCGCTTCCTGACCCAAGTGAAAATGGAGCTCAAGCTGGACAACCTCACGGTTATCCACAGCAGGGTCGAAGCGTTTCAGCCGTCGCAACCATTTAGCGGAATCGTCTCTCGCGCCTTCAGCAGCATGGAGAACTTCACCAACTGGACCCGCCATCTGGGCGACACCGGGACGCAATGGCTTGCAATGAAGGGGCTGCATCCTGCCGATGAACTGGTAGCATTGCCCGCAGACTTCACAGTGGAAAGCGAGCAGGCCCTGACCGTTCCGGGTTGCCAGGGCCAGCGCCATCTGCTGATACTGCGCCGCAAGGCATGACTGGGAACACACGCAACAATGGCTAAGGTATTCGCGATCGCGAACCAGAAAGGTGGTGTGGGTAAGACCACCACCTGTATCAATCTTGCAGCATCGCTGGCTGCGACCAAGCGTCGTGTACTGCTGATCGACCTCGATCCGCAGGGCAACGCCACCATGGGCAGCGGTGTGGACAAACACGAACTCGAACACTCGGTCTATGACCTGCTGATCGGGGAATGCGACCTTGCCCAGGCCATGCACTACTCCGAGCATGGCGGTTTTCAACTGCTGCCGGCCAACCGCGACCTCACCGCCGCGGAAGTTGTGCTGCTGGAAATGCAGGTCAAGGAAAGCCGCTTGCGCAATGCACTGGCGCCAATCCGTGAGAATTACGACTACATCCTGATCGACTGCCCACCTTCGCTGTCGATGCTCACGCTGAACGCACTGGTCGCTTCCGATGGCGTGATCATTCCGATGCAGTGTGAGTACTACGCGCTGGAAGGCCTCAGCGACCTTGTGGATAACATCAAGCGCATCGCTGCCCGACTGAACCCGGAGCTGAAAATCGAAGGCCTGCTGCGGACCATGTACGACCCGCGTCTGAGCCTGAACAACGATGTATCCGCGCAGCTCAAGGAACACTTTGGCGAACAGTTGTACGATACGGTCATTCCGCGCAACATTCGCCTGGCAGAAGCGCCGAGTTTCGGCATGCCGGCTTTGGCGTATGACAAACAATCGCGTGGCGCACTTGCTTACCTTGCCCTGGCCGGGGAACTGGTTCGCCGTCAACGTCGTCAATCACGCACTGCACAAACAACTTAAGGAATCCGCATGGCCGTTAAGAAACGGGGTCTCGGACGTGGGTTGGATGCACTGCTCAGTGGTCCTTCCGTCAGTGCGCTCGAAGAGCAGGCTGTCAAGATCGACCAGAAAGAACTGCAACACCTGCCAGTCGAGCTGATCCAGCGCGGCAAGTACCAGCCGCGCCGCGACATGGATCCGGAGGCGCTGGAAGAACTGGCGCACTCGATTCGCAATCACGGCGTGATGCAGCCGATCGTGGTTCGCCCGATCGATGGCAACCGCTACGAAATCATTGCCGGTGAGCGTCGCTGGCGCGCCACCCAGCAGGCCGGCCTGGATTCCATCCCGGCGATGGTCCGCGAGGTGCCGGACGAAGCAGCCATCGCCATGGCGCTGATCGAGAACATTCAGCGCGAGGACCTCAACCCGCTTGAAGAGGCCCTGGCATTGCAACGCCTGCAGCAGGAGTTCGAACTGACCCAGCAGCAAGTGGCTGATGCCGTCGGTAAGTCACGGGTGACTGTTGCCAACCTGTTGCGCCTGATCTCTCTCCCTGAGGCCATCAAGACCATGCTCGCCCATGGCGACCTGGAAATGGGCCACGCACGTGCATTGCTCGGGCTTGAGGAAGATCGGCAGGAAGAGGGGGCGCGTCATGTTGTCGCACGCGGCCTCACCGTGCGCCAAACTGAGGCACTGGTCAGGCAGTGGCTTAACGGTAAACCAGATCCGGTCGAGCCGAGCAAACCTGATCCGGATATCGAGCGCCTTGAACAGCGGCTTGCAGAGCGTTTGGGCTCTCCTGTGCAGATCCGCCATGGCAACAAGGGTAAAGGCCAGTTGGTTATTCGCTATAACTCGCTTGACGAGTTGCAAGGCGTCCTTGCTCACATCCGCTGAAACAATTCCTGTTGTAGCGCGCAGTCGGAAATCACTACCGAAGAGTTGAATAGGGGTTAATCCACCCCTATACTCTGCGCGCATTTTGTCGGCACAAATTATGCCAAGTCGATATTGACTTGTTGGTCGACTTCCGAGGAGCAGTTGTGATGGAAATACGCACGCCAAACCGCCTGCCTTTCCATCGCTGGGCGGTTTTTCCGGTACTGCTGGCTCAATGTGTCGTACTGCTGCTGGCAACGCTGGTGTTGTGGCAGTGGAAAGGGGTGGTCAGTGGATATTCAGGCCTTTGCGGAGGTTTGATTGCCTGGCTACCTAATTTGTATTTCGCCTGGAAGGCTTTTCGCTATAGCGGAGCCCGGGCGGCGCAGGCCATCGTCAAGTCGTTCTACGCAGGCGAGGCAGGCAAGATGATTTTGACGGCAGTGCTTTTTGCACTGACCTTCGCAGGAGTGAAGCCATTGGCGCCGTTAGCAGTTTTCGGTGTCTTCACGCTGACCCTTTTGGTCAGCTGGTTCGCACCCCTGCTGATGAATAAAAGACTTTCGAGACCTTAGGGCGTTTGAGGCAACCATGGCAGCAGAAACCGCTTCGGGCTATATCCAGCACCACTTGCAGAACCTGACCTACGGTCAACTACCAGACGGCAGCTGGGGCTTGGCCCATTCGGCTGCAGAAGCCAAGGCAATGGGCTTCTGGGCGTTCCACCTGGACACCCTGGGTTGGTCCGTTGCGCTGGGTCTGATCTTCCTGTTCATCTTCCGCATGGCGGCTAAAAAGGCCACTTCCGGCCAGCCAGGTGCCCTGCAGAACTTCGTTGAAGTGCTGGTGGACTTCGTTCACGGCAGCGTGAAGGACTCCTTCCACGGCCGCAGCCCGGTGATCGCGCCACTGGCGTTGACCATTTTCGTCTGGGTGTTCCTGATGAACGCCATCGACCTGGTACCGGTCGACTGGATTCCTCAGCTGGCCATCCTGATCTCCGGTGATCCGCACATTCCGTTCCGCGCGGTATCCACCACCGACCCAAACGCCACCCTGGGCATGGCCCTGAGTGTGTTCGCGCTGATCATCTTCTACAGCATCAAGGTCAAGGGCCTGGGCGGCTTCATCGGCGAGCTCACCCTGCACCCGTTCGGCAGCAAGAACATCTTCGTTCAGATCCTGCTGATCCCAGTGAACTTCCTGCTGGAATTCGTCACTCTGATCGCCAAACCGATCTCGCTGGCACTGCGTCTGTTCGGCAACATGTATGCCGGCGAGCTGGTGTTCATCCTGATCGCGGTAATGTTCGGCACCGGCATCCTGTGGCTCAGCGGCCTGGGCGTCGTACTGCAATGGGCGTGGGCTGTGTTCCACATCCTGATCATCACCCTGCAAGCTTTCATCTTCATGATGCTTACCATCGTTTACCTGTCGATGGCTCACGAAGATAACCATTAAGACCGCCTGGCGTGTCTGATAGCCTTCCCCGCTCGTTTGGGGGAGGGCTTAAAAAGTCCGCAAGGGCAAGCTGTACCAAACGATTTGTTTTACCGCTTCAAACTAAAAACCTAACCAATACGACGTAAAAGTCGGGAGGAAAGATGGAAACTGTAGTTGGTCTGACCGCTATCGCTGTTGCTCTGCTGATCGGCCTGGGTGCTCTGGGTACCGCCATTGGTTTCGGCCTGCTGGGCGGCAAGTTCCTGGAAGGCGCTGCTCGTCAGCCTGAGATGGTTCCGATGCTGCAGGTCAAAATGTTCATCGTTGCCGGTCTGCTCGACGCCGTAACCATGATCGGTGTTGGTATCGCTCTGTTCTTCACCTTCGCGAACCCCTTCGTTGGTCAGATCGCCGGCTAATCACTCGTTTTTTACGAGTTGATTGGTGTGATGGACAAAGACCGAGCGAGGTGTTGGCGTGAACATTAATGCAACCCTGATTGGCCAATCCGTTGCTTTTCTGATTTTTGTACTCTTCTGCATGAAGTACGTATGGCCTCCGGTCATCACTGCCCTGCAAGAGCGCCAAAAGAAGATTGCTGACGGCTTGGACGCTGCCAACCGCGCAGCTCGCGACCTGGAGCTGGCCCAAGAGAAAGTGGGTCAGCAACTGCGTGAAGCTAAAGCACAGGCAGCCGAAATCATTGAGCAAAGCAAGAAACGCGCTGCTCAGCTTGTCGAGGAAGCCCGTGAACAGGCTCGCGTCGAAGCTGACCGTGTGAAGGCTCAGGCTCTGGCCGAGATCGAACAGGAACTGAACAGCGCCAAAGACGCCCTGCGTGCCCAAGTGGGTGCACTGGCCGTTGGTGGTGCTGAAAAGATCCTTGGCGCCACAATCGATCAAAACGCGCATGCGGAGCTGGTTAACAAACTGGCCGCTGAAATTTAAGCGAGGGCGATCATGGCAGAACTGACCACGTTGGCCCGACCTTACGCTAAGGCTGCCTTTGAGCATGCCCAGGCCCATCAGCAACTGGCCAATTGGTCAGCCATGCTCGGCCTGGCTGCTGCGGTGTCGCAAGACGACACCATGCAGCGCCTGCTCAAGGCCCCGCGACTGACGAGCGCAGAAAAGGCCGCCACGTTTATTGACGTGTGCGGTGACAAGTTCAATGCGCAGGCACAGAATTTCATTCATGTTGCCGCGGAAAACGACCGTCTCCTGCTTCTGCCGGAGATTGCCGCTCTGTTTGACCTGTACAAGGCCGAGCAAGAGAAATCCGTGGACGTGGAAGTCACCAGTGCCTTCGCGTTGAACCAAGAACAGCAAGACAAACTCGCCAAGGTTCTCAGTGCACGGTTAGGCCAGGAAGTGCGCCTGCACGCGTCGGAGGATGCCAGCCTGATTGGCGGCGTCGTCATCCGCGCTGGTGACCTGGTAATCGATGGCTCTGTTCGCGGCAAAATCGCGAAACTGGCCGAAGCATTGAAATCTTGAGTTTGAAGGGGCAGCAGAGCAATGCAGCAACTCAATCCTTCCGAAATTAGTGAAATCATCAAGGGCCGCATCGACAACCTCGATGTGAGCTCCCAAGCCCGTAACGAAGGTACCGTCGTTTCGGTTTCCGACGGTATCGTGCGGATCCACGGTCTGGCCGACGTAATGTACGGCGAAATGATCGAGTTCCCTGGCAGCGTCTTCGGTATGGCACTGAACCTGGAGCAAGACTCCGTTGGTGCGGTGATCCTGGGTGCCTATGACACCCTCGCCGAAGGCATGAGCGCCAAGTGCACCGGCCGCATCCTGGAAGTTCCGGTTGGTAAGGAACTTCTGGGCCGCGTCGTCGACGCACTGGGCAACCCGATCGACGGCAAAGGTCCTCTGGGCAACACCCAGACCGACGCGGTCGAGAAAGTGGCCCCAGGCGTGATCTGGCGTAAGTCGGTAGACCAGCCTGTACAGACTGGCTACAAGTCCGTCGACGCCATGATCCCTGTTGGCCGTGGCCAGCGCGAGCTGATCATCGGTGACCGTCAGATCGGCAAGACCGCCATGGCCATCGACGCCATCATCAACCAGAAAGACTCCGGTATTTTCTGTGTTTATGTTGCTGTCGGCCAAAAGCGCTCCACCGTTGCCAACATCGTTCGCAAGCTGGAAGAAACCGGCGCCCTGGCCAACACCATCGTGGTCGTTGCCAGTGCTTCGGAATCCGCCGCACTGCAGTTCCTGGCACCTTACGCCGGCTGCACCATGGGCGAGTTCTTCCGTGACCGCGGTGAAGACGCGCTGATCGTTTACGATGACCTGTCCAAGCAGGCCGTTGCTTACCGTCAGATCTCCCTGCTGCTGCGCCGTCCGCCAGGACGTGAAGCGTACCCAGGCGACGTGTTCTATCTCCACTCCCGTCTGCTGGAGCGTGCATCGCGCGTTTCCGAAGAGTATGTCGAGAAGTTCACCAACGGTGCTGTAACTGGCAAAACCGGTTCCCTGACCGCTCTGCCGATCATCGAAACCCAGGCTGGCGACGTTTCCGCGTTCGTTCCGACCAACGTGATTTCCATCACCGACGGTCAGATCTTCCTGGAATCGGCCATGTTCAACTCGGGCATCCGCCCTGCAGTTAACGCCGGTGTTTCGGTATCCCGTGTTGGTGGCGCTGCTCAGACCAAGATCATCAAGAAGCTGTCCGGTGGTATCCGTACCGCTCTGGCTCAGTACCGTGAACTGGCTGCATTCGCCCAGTTCGCTTCCGATCTGGACGAAGCGACCCGCAAGCAGCTGGAGCATGGTCAGCGCGTTACCGAGCTGATGAAGCAGAAGCAGTACGCGCCGATGTCCATCGCGGACATGGCTCTGTCGCTGTACGCCGCTGAGCGTGGCTTCCTGACCGACGTAGAAGTCTCCAAGGTCGGCAGCTTCGAGCAAGCACTGATCGCCTACTTCAACCGTGATCACGCCGAACTGATGGCGAAGATCAACGTGAAGGGTGACTTCAACGACGAAATCGACGCTGGCATGAAAGCTGGTATCGAGAAGTTCAAGGCCACCCAGACCTGGTAAGCCGCAGCGGGGGCTCCGGCCCCCGCTTGCTAACCTGATAGGTGATACATGGCAGGCGCAAAAGAGATTCGCAGTAAGATTGCGAGCATCAAAAGCACGCAAAAAATTACCAGCGCCATGGAGAAAGTGGCGGTCAGCAAGATGCGCAAGGCACAAATGCGCATGGCTGCTAGCCGTCCTTACGCGGAGCGTATCCGCCAGGTGATCGGTCATCTGGCCAACGCCAACCCGGAATACCGCCACCCGTTCATGATCGAGCGCCCTGTAAAGCGCGCCGGTTATATCGTGGTGAGCAGTGATCGTGGCTTGTGCGGTGGCTTGAATACCAACCTGTTCAAGGCCCTGGTCAAGGACATGAACGAAAACCGCGAACAGGGCGTGGAAATCGACCTGTGCGTGATCGGCAGCAAGGGTGCGACTTTCTTCCGCATCTTTGGCGGTAACGTCGTAGCCGCGATCAGCCACCTGGGCGAAGAGCCATCGATCAACGATCTGATCGGCTCCGTCAAAGTGATGCTGGACGCCTACCTGGACGGCCGTATCGATCGCCTTTCGGTGGTTTCGAACAAGTTCATCAACACCATGACCCAGAAGCCGACGGTCGAGCAATTGGTACCGTTGGTGGCAACCCCGGATCAGGATCTCAAGCATCACTGGGATTACCTGTACGAACCCGACGCAAAAGAGCTGCTGGACGGCTTGATGGTGCGTTACGTGGAGTCGCAGGTTTACCAGGCGGTGGTCGAGAACAACGCTGCTGAACAAGCGGCCCGGATGATCGCCATGAAGAACGCCACAGACAACGCCGGTGATTTGATCAAAGAGCTTCAGTTGATCTACAACAAGGCGCGTCAGGCTGCGATCACCCAGGAGATCTCGGAAATCGTCGGCGGCGCTGCCGCGGTTTAACGGTTCAAAAATTCAGAGGATCCAGCTATGAGTAGCGGACGTATCGTTCAAATCATCGGCGCCGTCATCGACGTGGAATTCCCACGTGACGTCGTGCCGAGTGTTTACAACGCGCTGAAAGTACAAGGCGCGGAAACCACCCTCGAAGTTCAGCAGCAGCTGGGCGACGGCGTGGTTCGTACCATTGCGATGGGCTCGACCGAAGGCCTGAAGCGCGGTCTGGATGTCGTCGACACCGGCGCTGCCATTTCCGTTCCAGTTGGTAAGGCCACCCTCGGCCGTATCATGGACGTACTGGGCAACCCGATCGACGAAGCCGGCCCGATCGGCGAAGAAGAGCGTCGCGGTATCCACCAGCCAGCGCCTTCGTTCGCTGACCAGGCGGGCGGCAACGACCTGCTGGAAACCGGCATCAAGGTTATCGACCTGGTTTGCCCGTTCGCCAAGGGTGGTAAGGTTGGTCTGTTCGGTGGTGCCGGCGTCGGCAAGACCGTTAACATGATGGAACTGATCCGTAACATCGCCATGGAACACAGCGGTTACTCTGTGTTCGCTGGTGTGGGTGAGCGTACTCGTGAGGGTAACGACTTCTACCACGAGATGAAGGACTCCAACGTTCTCGACAAGGTAGCGCTGGTCTACGGTCAGATGAACGAGCCACCAGGAAACCGTCTGCGCGTAGCGCTGACCGGCCTGACCATGGCTGAGAAGTTCCGTGACGAAGGTAACGACGTTCTGCTGTTCGTCGACAACATCTATCGTTACACCCTGGCCGGTACCGAAGTATCCGCACTGCTGGGCCGTATGCCTTCGGCAGTAGGTTACCAGCCGACCCTGGCTGAAGAGATGGGCGTTCTGCAAGAGCGTATCACCTCCACCAAGGAAGGTTCGATCACCTCCGTCCAGGCCGTATACGTACCTGCGGACGACCTGACCGACCCGTCGCCAGCGACCACCTTCGCCCACTTGGACGCCACCGTCGTTCTGTCCCGTGACATCGCTTCCCTGGGTATCTACCCAGCGGTCGACCCACTGGACTCGACTTCGCGCCAGCTGGACCCGAACGTGATCGGCAACGAGCACTACGAGACCGCTCGTGGCGTTCAGTATGTTCTGCAGCGCTACAAAGAGCTGAAAGACATCATCGCGATCCTGGGTATGGACGAACTGTCCGAAAGCGACAAGCAACTGGTAGCCCGCGCTCGTAAGATCCAGCGCTTCCTGTCGCAGCCGTTCTTCGTGGCCGAAGTCTTCACCGGCTCGCCAGGCAAGTACGTTTCCCTGAAGGACACCATCGCTGGCTTCAGCGGTATCCTCAAAGGTGACTACGACCACCTGCCAGAACAAGCGTTCTACATGGTCGGCAGCATCGACGAAGCGATCGAGAAAGCCAAGAAACTGTAATCCCGGCGCCCCGCAAGGGGCGCTAATCAGGTTGAGGCAAGCAGATGGCTATGACAGTCCATTGCGATATCGTCAGCGCGGAAGGAGAAATCTTCTCCGGTCTGGTCGAGATGGTAGTAGCGCACGGCAACCTGGGCGATCTCGGTATCGCTCCAGGCCACGCGCCGCTGATCACCAATCTCAAGCCGGGTCCGATCACGCTGACCAAGCAGGGTGGCACTCAAGAGGTGTACTACATCTCCGGTGGCTTCCTCGAAGTGCAGCCAAACATGGTCAAGGTTCTCGCCGACACCGTGCAACGTGCTGCCGACCTGGACGAAGCTCAGGCTCAGGAAGCCCTCAAGGCTGCCGAGAACGCGCTGAACACTAAAGGCTCGGACTTCGACTACGGCGCTGCTGCCGCACGTCTGGCCGAGGCTGCAGCTCAGCTGCGTACTGTCCAGCAATTGCGCAGAGGCAAGTGATCCGGCCGCGGCCGATCACCTGCAATGCGATTGAGTTAAAGGGTAGCCTCGGCTACCCTTTTTCTTTTTCAGAATTCCCCTTTTCGGTCATCCCTGACCGCCCAGGATCGGTAGCCAGTCAATGTCCCTCGATATCGTCATTCTCGCCGCAGGCCAAGGCACGCGCATGCGCTCCGCGCTGCCCAAGGTGCTGCACCCGGTAGCCGGCAATTCAATGCTCGGCCATGTTATCCACAGCGCGCGGCAGCTTGAGCCAAAGGGTATTCACGTTGTGATTGGCCATGGTGCCGAGCTGGTACGTGAACGTCTGGCAGCAGATGACCTGAATTTCGTCATGCAGGACAAGCAGTTGGGTACTGGCCATGCTGTTGCACAGGCTTTGCCAGCCATCACTGCCGATACCGTGCTGGTACTGTATGGCGATGTGCCTCTGATCGAGGTCGAAACTTTGCAGCGGCTGCTGGCCAAAGTCAGTGAACAGCAATTGGGGCTGCTCACCGTTAATCTGCAGGACCCTACCGGTTATGGCCGTATCGTGCGCGACACGGTTGGCCAGGTTGTCGAGATTGTCGAGCACAAAGACGCTAACGAAGCACAGAAGGCGATCAAGGAAGGCAACACCGGTATTCTCGCCATGCCGGCAGCACGCCTGGCTGACTGGATGGCTCGGCTGTCGAACAACAACGCCCAGGGTGAGTACTACCTTACCGACGTCATCGCGATGGCCGTGGCCGATGGCCTGGTGGTGGCCACCGAGCAGCCGCACGATCCAATGGAAGTGCAGGGTGCGAATGACCGTCGTCAACTGTCCGAGCTCGAGCGCCACTACCAACTGCGCGAAGGCCGCCGGCTGATGGCCCAAGGCGTCACGCTGCGTGATCCCGCACGGTTTGATGTTCGCGGTGAAGTGACGGTGGGCCGTGATGTGCTCATAGACATCAACGTCATTCTCGAAGGCAAGGTTGTGATCGAGGACGACGTGCAGATCGGGCCGAACTGCGTCATCAAGAACAGTACGCTGCGCAAAGGCGTGGTTATCAAAGCCAACAGCCACCTGGAAGGTGCGGTGATGGGCGAGGGTAGCGATGCCGGCCCGTTTGCCCGACTGCGCCCGGGCAGCGTGCTCGAAGCCAAGGCCCATGTGGGTAACTTTGTGGAACTCAAAAATGCCCATTTGGGAGAGGGTGCCAAGGCGGGGCACCTGACCTACCTGGGCGACGCTGAGGTTGGAGCACGCACCAACATTGGTGCTGGCACCATCACCTGCAACTACGACGGCGCCAACAAGTTCAAGACCGTGATGGGCGAGGATGTGTTCATCGGCTCCAACAATTCGTTGGTAGCGCCTGTGGATATCAAGACGGGTGCGACGACAGCAGCTGGCTCCACCATCACTCAAACTGTAGAGGCTGGGCAGCTTGCTGTTGCCCGGGCACGCCAGCGCAATATCGATGGCTGGAAGCGGCCCGAAAAGATTAAGAAGAGTTGAGTTATACACAGCTACTTTGAAGGAAAGCCGACTTTTGTGAATAAGTCGGCTTTTTTTTGCCCAAGAATTATTTGACGAAATGGTGATCTTAGGTTTTGATTGCAATCATTATCTTTCGAATCGAAACTTAAGCGCTCATGTCGAAACGAAATACGCCCCAACGCCGTCACAACATTCTCACCCTGCTCACCGAGCAGGGCGAGGTCAGTGTGGATGCTTTGGCCAAGCGTTTTGAAACTTCCGAAGTGACCATTCGCAAGGATCTGGCCGCTCTGGAAGCCAACGGTTTGCTGTTGCGTCGATACGGTGGTGCGGTGCCCGTACCTCAGGAGATGCTCGGTGAAGCGGCGCAGCCTGTTTCCGCTTACAAGAGGGCCATTGCTCGCGCTGCTGTAGGCCGAATCCGCGAACATGCCCGAATCATTATCGACAGTGGCAGCACCACGGCTGCAATGATCCCTGAGCTTGGGCGTCAGCCGGGCCTGGTAGTGATGACCAATTCCTTGAACGTCGCCCGCGCAATCAGCGAGCTTGAGCATGAACCTGTTCTGCTCATGACCGGCGGTACCTGGGACCCGCACTCCGAGTCGTTCCAGGGGCAAGTCGCCGAGCAGGTACTACGCTCTTACGATTTCGACCAGCTCTTCATCGGCGCGGACGGCATCGACCTCAACCGAGGTACCACCACCTTCAATGAGTTACTGGGCTTGAGCCGAGTCATGGCGGAGGTGGCTCGCGAAGTGATCGTGATGGTCGAGTCCGACAAGGTGGGGCGCAAGATTCCGAACCTCGAGCTGCCTTGGGGCAGTGTGCATACCCTGATTACAGACGAACGCTTGCCCGCAGAGGCTCGCGACCAAATTGAAGCCCGCGGCATCAACCTGATCTGTGCCGCGATCAGCCAGGAGCAATAAACATGTGTGGAATCGTTGGTGCCGTAGCTGAGCGCAACATCACCGCCATCCTGATCGAAGGCCTCAAGCGCCTTGAGTACCGCGGCTACGACAGCGCCGGCCTGGCGGTTTATACACAGCAGGATGAACTGCAGCGCCTTCGCCGCATCGGCAAAGTTGCTGAACTGGAGGCGGCCAACGCTGCCAGCCCTTTGGTTGGCCAACTGGGCATCGCTCATACGCGTTGGGCGACGCATGGTGCACCGACCGAGGGTAATGCCCACCCACACTTCTCTGGCAACGAAGTGGCTGTTGTGCACAACGGCATCATTGAAAACCACGAAGAACTGCGCGAAGAGCTGAAAGGCTTGGGGTATGTGTTTGCGTCGCAGACCGACACCGAAGTGATCGTGCACCTGATTCATCACACCCTGAAAACCATCCCTGATTTGGCAGATGCTCTGAAGTCCGCGGTGAAGCGCCTGCATGGCGCTTATGGCCTTTCGCTGATCAGTGCCAAGCAGCCAGACCGCCTGGTCGCTGCGCGTAGCGGCAGCCCGTTGGTGATTGGCCTGGGCCATGGCGAGAACTTCCTCGCCTCGGACCAGTTGGCGCTGCGCCAGGTCACCGACCGTTTCATGTACCTGGAAGAGGGTGACATCGCTGAGATTCGTCGTGATCAAGTGAATATCTGGGACCAGGCCGGTAACCCTGTCCAGCGTGAAACCGTGCAGTATCACGAAGGTGCCGAAGCTGCGGACAAGGGCGCGTACCGCCACTTCATGCTCAAGGAGATCCACGAGCAGCCAACTGTGGTTCAGCGCACGCTGGAAAGCCGACTGGGCAAGGACCATGTCATGGTCCAGGCGTTCGGCCCACAGGCTGCCGAGCTTTTCGCCAAAGTGCGCAACGTGCAGATCGTGGCATGCGGCACCAGCTACCACGCCGGCATGGTCGCCCGTTACTGGCTTGAAAGCCTGGCAGGCATTCCTTGCCAAGTTGAGGTGGCCAGCGAGTTCCGCTATCGCAAGGTAGTGGTACAGCCTGACACGTTGTTTGTTTCGATCTCCCAGTCTGGCGAAACCGCGGACACCCTGGCAGCCCTGCGCAATGCCAAGGAACTGGGCTTCCTGGGTAGCTTGGCTATCTGCAACGTTGGCATCAGTTCGTTGGTACGTGAGTCTGACCTGACCTTGCTGACGTTGGCAGGCCCTGAAATTGGCGTTGCTTCAACCAAGGCCTTCACCACTCAGTTGGTGTCATTAATGCTGCTCACCCTGGCGCTGGGCCAGGTGCGTGGCTCTCTGGAGAAGGGTGTCGAAGCTCGTTTGGTAGAAGAACTACGTCGTTTGCCCGCGCGATTGGGTGAAGCGCTGGCGATGGATACCACGGTGGAGAAAATCGCAGAGCTGTTTGCCGACAAACACCACACGCTGTTCCTGGGCCGAGGCGCACAGTACCCAGTGGCGATGGAAGGCGCTCTTAAGCTCAAAGAAATTTCCTATATTCACGCCGAAGCTTATCCGGCCGGTGAACTCAAGCATGGCCCACTGGCGCTGGTGGATAGCGATATGCCGGTAGTGACCGTTGCGCCCAACAACGAGCTGCTGGAAAAGCTCAAGTCGAACCTGCAAGAAGTGCGTGCGCGTGGCGGCGAGTTGGTTGTGTTCGCGGACGAGCAGGCGGGCATGACCAATGGCGAGGGCACGCATGTGATTAACGTGCCGCATATCGCAGACGAGCTGGCGCCCATCCTCTATACCATTCCTCTGCAACTGCTTTCGTACTACGTTGCAGTGCTAAAAGGGACCGATGTTGACCAGCCGCGGAACCTGGCCAAGTCTGTGACCGTAGAGTAAGCCGGAAGAGTGATAACAAAACCCCTGAAAAGGGGTTTTGTTTTTTGGGCGAAGCGCAGCTCAGATCTGCATCGCCATCCCATCCACGTTCATGGCGGCTTGGCGCAAAGCCTCGGAACGGGTTGGATGCGGGTGGCAGGTGAGGGCAATATCCTCCGCGGATGCCGAGAACTCCATGGCCACACAGAACTCGCCGATCATTTCGCTGACGCTCGGGCCCACCAAATGTACGCCAAGCACTTCGTCCGTGTTGGCATCAGCGATTACTTTTGCAAACCCCTCGGTCTCGTGATTGATCTTCGCCCGGCTGTTGGCGGTGAAGGGGAACTTGCCGACTTTGTAGGCGCGGCCTTCGGCCTTCAGTTGTTCTTCGGTCTTGCCGACAGTAGCCATTTCCGGCTTGGTGTAAATAACGCCTGGGATGAGGTTGTAGTTAACTTCATGGGGTTTACCGTGGATCCGCTCGATGCAGGCCACTGCCTCGTCCTCGGCCTTGTGCGCGAGCATTGGGCCAGAAGTGACATCACCGATCACCCATACTCCAGGAACTGAAGTGCGGTGTTGTTCATTCCCGAGCATGCCGCGTTTATCAGTTTCCAGCCCCACGCTTTCGAGATTCAGGCCTTTGGTGTAAGGACGGCGACCGATGGCGACCAGTACATAATCAGCTTGCAGGATTTCAGTGGCACCGCCGGCGGCTGGCTCCAGGGTGAGGCTGACACCATCGGCTGAAGGGGTTGCCTGCGTGACCTTGCTGCCCAGCTTGAAGGTCATGCCCTGTTTGGCCAAGGCCTTTTGCAAGGTCTTTGCAGTTTCTGCATCGGTGCCAGGGCAGATGCGGTCCAGGTACTCGATGACAGTTACCTGAGCACCGAGACGTCGCCAGACCGAACCCAATTCCAGACCGATTACGCCAGCACCGATGACGATCAGGTGTTTAGGTACGCTGGGCAAAGACAGAGCGCCGGTTGAATCAATGATGCGCTGGTTATCGATGTTCACACCGGGCAGGGGAGTGGGTTCGGAACCGGTGGCAATGACGATGTCCTTGGCTTGCAGTTCTGTCTCGGTACCATCCTCGGCTTTGACAAGGACTTTGCCGACACCCTCGAGCCTGCCCCATCCCTTGATCCAGTCGACCTTGTTCTTGCGGAACAGGTACTCGATGCCTTTGGTCAGGCCTGTGACGCTATCGTCCTTCTGTTTCATCATTTGGGCGAGGTTAAGCGATGGCTTCACCTCGATACCCAGGTTGGCAAACTCTTCGCCATTGGCAGCTTCAAAGAGCTCCGATGCGTGAAGCAACGCTTTGGATGGCATGCAGCCAACATTAAGGCATGTGCCGCCGAGGGTTGACCGTCCCTCGACACAGGCAACGCTCATGCCCAACTGGCCTGCACGAATTGCCGCATTGTAGCCGCCGGGGCCGCCACCGATGATCACCACATCATAGGATTTCATGGGTTTACTCCAGATGAAGAAACGGATGAAGAAGCGCGAGAGGGGCACAAGGGTAAGCTGCGCGAAGGAAATTGTATACAATCCATCGCATCTCTAAGAATGGTTCGTTCTAGACCATAGTCGGGTTTAGGGGAAACTTCGTACGAATGAACTACCCTTTTCCGATGGCGTTCTAATGTCACGGGTCGCCCGAGATTGGATAGGAGGTTTGTTAATGCTTGCGCAACTTCCGCCGGCACTGCAGAGCTTGCATTTGCCACTGCGTCTGAAACTCTGGGACGGCAACCAGTTCGATCTGGGACCCAGCCCGCTCGTTACCATTCTGGTGAAGGAACCTCAGCTGATCAGCCAGCTGACTCATCCCAGCATGAACGTTCTTGGTACCGCCTTTGTTGAAGGCAAACTGGAACTGGAAGGCGACATCGGTGAAGCCATCCGGGTTTGCGATGAGCTTAGCGAAGCACTGCTGCCCGATGATGACCAGACGCCGCCACAGCGCGCCTCACACGACAAAACTACGGATGCCGAGGCGATCTCCTACCACTACGATGTCTCGAACGAGTTCTATCAGCTCTGGCTCGATCAGGACATGGCCTACTCCTGTGCGTACTTTCGAGAGCCGGATAATGGTCTGGATCTGGCCCAACAGGACAAGTTCGATCACCTGTGTCGCAAGCTTCGTCTTGAGGCGGGGGATTACTTGTTGGATGTTGGTTGCGGTTGGGGGGGCCTCTCACGGTTCGCTGCGCGTGAATACGGCGCCAAGGTATTCGGCATCACGTTGAGTAAAGAGCAGCTCAAGCTTGGCCGACAACGCGTCGAGGACGATGGGCTGTCGGACAAGGTCGATCTGCGGATTCTGGACTACCGCGACCTGCCTCAGGATGGCCGCTTCGACAAGGTCGTCAGTGTTGGCATGTTTGAACATGTGGGGCATGCCAACCTTGCACTCTACTGCCAGAAGCTTTTTGGAGCGGTGCGTGAAGGTGGCCTGGTAATGAACCATGGCATCACTGCCAAGCATATCGACGGCCGACCGGTTGGTCGTGGAGCCGGGGAGTTCATCGACCGTTATGTATTCCCCAATGGAGAGTTACCTCACCTGTCGATGATTACGGCAAGTGTTTGTCAGGCCGGGCTGGAGGTTGTTGATGTAGAAAGCCTGCGGTTGCATTACGCCAAGACTTTGCATCACTGGAGTGAGAACCTGGAAAACCAGTTGCACAAGGCGGCTGCCATGGTGCCGGATAAAACGCTGCGCATCTGGCGCTTGTACCTGGCTGGCTGTGCTTACGCGTTTCAGAAAGGGTGGATTAATCTGCACCAGATCTTGGCAGTCAAACCGTATGCAGACGGCCACCATGATTTGCCATGGACACGTGAAGATTTGTATCGCTGAGAGCACACGATAGGGGCCGCAGATGCGGCCCCTGTCATTAAAGGATTGGTGAAATCAGGCGGGCAATCCGCATCCCTAGTTGTTGAATGCGATGGGTATCGCGGCTGTCTTCGGCGGTGATCTCCCGCGCTTCGTCAAAGTCCTTGATGAGCATTGCCTCGACTTGATCAGCAAAGCCACGGTCGACTGTCAGCAGGGTGATCTCGAAGTTCAGCCTGAATGAACGGTTGTCCAGGTTGGCACTGCCGATGGCACTGACTTCGTCATCCACCAGCACGACTTTTTGATGCAGGAACCCTGGCAGGTAGCGGAACATCCTGACACCGGCACGCACGGCCTCAAAGGCGAACAGGCTTGAGGCGGCATAGACGACCCTATGATCCGGGCGTGAAGGGATCAATATGCGTACATCTACGCCCCGCAGTACGGCCAGGCGCAAGGCCGCGAATACGGCTTCATCGGGAATGAAATATGGGCTGGTGATCCATACGCGGCGAGTCGCCGAGTGGATAGCTTCCAGGAAGAACAGCGAACAGGTTTCCTGTGGGTCGGCCGGGCCACTGGCCAATGTCTGGCAGAGCACGCCGTTGTCGGGGTAGGTATCTGGCAGTATCAATGGGGGCAACTCGCGCGTTGCCCAGTACCAATCTTCCGCAAAGGACTCCTGCAGGCAAGCAAGCACCGGCCCACCGATCTGCACGTGGGTATCGCGCCAGGGAGACAAGCGAGGGTGCTCGCCAAGGTATTCGTCACCCACGTTGTGGCCACCGATAAACCCTGTAAGCCCATCCACGACAACGATCTTGCGGTGGTTCCGGAAGTTCACCTGGAAGCGGTTGAACCAACCGCGGCGCGTGGCAAATGCATGAATCTGTACACCGCCATCACGTAGTTGCTGGCTGTAACTTGCGGGCAGGGCATGGCTGCCGACACGGTCATAGAGCACGTACACCTTCACACCTTCAGCGGCCTTGCTTAGTAAAAGCTGCTTCAGCGAATTGCCGACGGTGTCATCGTGAATGATGAAGAACTGCACCAGTACAGTGTTTCGAGCCTTCGCAATGGCGGCGAAAATCGCATCGAAGGTCGCCTTGCCATTGATCAGTAACTTGACCTGATTATTTGCCAAGCAAGGCATGCGTCCAAGTTTCGGCATCGCGCGTAGCGCAGCATAGCTGTCCGACTCTCGAGCAGTTAGCGCCTCTTCTACCCAGGGTCGCCAGTTCAAGTTAGCCATCGCCACGTGCATCTCCTGATTCGCCTGTCGCCGCGCATGGATGTAGGCATAGAACGAGCGCGAACCAAAAATCAGGTAGGGAATGAGCGTGAAGTAAGGAATGAAGAACAAAGGCATGGCCCAGGCAATGGCGCCTTGAGCAGTGCGTACCGTGAACAGTGCGTGTAAAGCAGCGATGATGCCAAGTAAGTGAATAAGGCCCAGCACGTAGCCGAAGAAGTAGGGGCTGTGGTAATCCATACGCATCCTGCTTGTCGAGTACACAGCCGATAACAGAACATGTTCCGTACCCGTCTTGCAACCTGAAAGCGGATTCAGCGTCTAAGGATCAGTCCGGCCGATGGGTCGGTTTTTCAGGAGCATTCACCCATGAAGATTCGTTTGCCACTGTTGGCTATGGCACTCGGCTTGAGCAGCCCACTGGTAAATGCACAGATGTTGCAACCCGGTCTCTGGGAGCTGACAACCAGTAACATGCAGGTCGATGGTAAGCCGTTACCCGACATGCAGTTCATGCTTGGCCAGCTGAAAAACTTGCCGCCTGAGCAGCGGGCGATGATGGAGGGTGTGCTGGCCAAACAGGGTGTGACAGTAGGCGGCAACGGTGTGCGTTCGTGCCTCACGCCTGAGCAAGTTCAGACGAATGACATTCCGCTACAAGACCCAAAGTCTGGCTGCACCCAGCGAATTACTGACCGTACCGGCAACGTGTGGAAGTTCGAGTTCAGTTGCCCCAAGGCACAAGGAAAGGGCCAGGCCACGTTCCTGAGTGACAAGGAATTCACTACTCAAGTTAACGGTACGTTCAATGCCTCGGGTGTGCAGCAACAGGGCAGTATGAATACCAGAGCAGTGTGGTTAGGCAGTGACTGCGGCTCGGTTCAACCACGAAGCTAACATGATCCTCACCATTGCCATTGGCTGCTGGCAACCGCGTCGTGGGCATGCAGGCTCTCTGCATGTTCCACGCGAAGCTTGAAGGCGCATGCCCACTCCAGGTGCCTCAGCGTTTGGTGAAGCCGTCGCGCTGCATCTTCACAAAACATCAAATTCTGCCCATTGGCCAATGCGAAGGCTTGTTCATCTGCACGTTTCACAGCCGTTTGAACAGCAGTACCCAAGCTAATTTCGACTTGATCAATCAACTCGGTCAGTGGCAGCACTTGCACGCTGCTGTTTAGACGGACGTGAATTTCGGCGTGACTACGTTGGCTGTGAGGGGTTGCAACGATCCCCTCGCTGCTTCCTAGCCATGCCAACACATCATCGTGGTTTATTTGTTGCCCGTTAAAATCCGCTGTGAACTGTTGCTGAACTAACTGCCGCGCAAGCGCTGCTGAGCATGGGCAAGTGGATGAGTAGGGCACTCGCACAAATAGTTCCACGTGGAACATTCCATTTTCCAACCTAGCATCCACAGTGATTGCGTAGCTTTTCCAACCTGTAAGTGGACTGACGAGGGCCGCCCTCTTGAGCAAATGTTCAAAGGAAATTCGCACATAAGCGGCAGAAGATAGCCCCTCATGGCTGCGCATGAAGTCGCTGAGCAATTGGCGGATCGTCGTTGGGGTGAGCGGTTGATGCTCTAACGACTGCAGTGAAAGGTACAGCCGTGACATGTGGATCCCTCGGGATGAACCGTCAACCAGGCTGACCCCGACATCGAATTTGGCACTGACGTGGCGGCCCTCGATAACTGTAGGTACAGCGATCCCGCACATGCCAACCCAATCCAGTGGGGTAGCGTGCTGCTGTTGCTGTGTGGCGATGTCGGGGAGTGTCAGGTTAGTCATTTGAGTTACCAAGTAAGGTTAGCTTCAGCGGCATCCGCCAACCAGGCTGCAATGCAGATTAAAGCGTTGGCCCGAAGAGCTGGACACGCGATTCAATGTTGTCCAACCAACGCGCCGGGTGTAACCGACCCAAGCTTCACCGTCGCTGGCCAAACCTGTGAAGAACGTCAACGTGCCGTATTGGCTGTTTGTCTGGGACCAAAGACGACGCGTGGCTACATCAAAACCCCGCAGGAACAGGTGATTGCCCTCCGTCTGTACGCTGTAGTAATTCCCCTTGGCATCGTTACAAGCGAGCAACGTTGCGCTGCGAGTGCAGGCCGCCAACGCCCTCTGCGTTGCTGCAATCGAAGACGTCGCAACCACCAGCGTGAGCATCAGCGCAGCGCATTGCAGAATAATTTTCATCACCAGAATTACCCATTCGACGGATACGGCTTGGCGAAATTGTATTGTTACTTTATAACATTGTGCAATGCATCGTTTCGAATGCGCCCGCCTGAAGAGGTTTCGTCATGCCCAACCGTCTCCCTGTCACTGTGCTTTCCGGCTTCCTGGGGGCTGGCAAAAGTACGCTGCTCAACCATGTTCTGCGTAACCGCGACAATCTGCGCGTCGCTGTCATCGTCAACGACATGAGTGAAATCAACATCGATGCCAGCGAGGTGCAGCGCAATGTCAGCCTGAACCGCGCCGAAGAAAAACTGGTGGAAATGAGCAATGGGTGTATCTGCTGCACCCTGCGTGAGGATTTGTTGGATGAAGTGGCGCGTTTGGCTGAGGAAGGTCGTTTTGATTATCTGCTGATTGAATCGACGGGCATTTCAGAGCCACTGCCGGTTGCCGAAACATTCACCTTTCGCGATGAACAGGGCAGAAGCCTGTCCGACATGGCCCGTTTGGACACCATGGTTACGGTCGTTGATGGCCTGAATTTCCTGCGTGACTATCAGGCGGCTGAAAGCTTGGCGAGTCGAGGCCAAACGCTGGGTGAAGAAGATGAGCGATCAATCAGTGACCTGCTGATTGAGCAGGTTGAATTTGCCGATGTTCTTTTGTTAAGCAAGATAGATCTGATCAGCCAGCATGAGCGCGAAGAGCTCACCGCGATCTTGCGTACGTTGAATGCCAGGGCGCAGGTGGTGCCAATGGTCATGGGAGAGGTGCCATTGGCACAGATCCTCGATACCGGTCTGTTCGACTTCGAGCTGGCTGCCCAGGCACCCGGCTGGTTGCGGGAAATGCGTGGTGAGCACGTGCCGGAAACCGAGGAATACGGCATCGCTGCGACGACCTGGGAGGCGCGTCGGCCTTTGCATCCTCAACGCTTCTACGACTTTATCCACAGAGAGTGGAGTAATGGCCGGCTGTTGCGTTCCAAAGGCTTCTATTGGCTGGCTAGCAAGTATCAGGAGGCAGGCAGTTGGTCGCAGGCTGGCGGCATGATGCGCCATGGTCTCGCTGGCCGGTGGTGGCGTTTCGTGCCACGTGAAAACTGGCCGCAGGATGAACAGAGCACGGCTGAAATTCTCCGGCATTGGGCAGCTGAATCAGGCGATTGCCGTCAGGAGTTGGTGTTCATAGGGCAAGGTATCGACTATGTGCAGTTATCCACAGAGCTGAATGCCTGCTTGCTGAATGATGAAGAGATGGCACTCGGGCCCAAGGCATGGCTGCATCTGCAGGATCCGTTCGGGCCTTGGCATAGCGAGGAAGCGGCATGACTCTGGCCTCGCAAGCTGCGGATATCAGGCAAAAGTTCGGCGAGTCGCCGAATGTGCTGGCTGAAGTATTGGCAGAGGGGGTAAACATGGCCGTTTGGCAACGGCACTTGCCAGCCCAGATCGAGGACTTTGCCACCTTGGTGGTCAGCCAGGGCCAATCTATTGCTGATCAACGTGTATTGGATGTACATGAGCATGAAGCGCCGGTTTTGCGCGGGCTGCTCCATGAAGCTGCCGCATTGCAAGGCTATGAAAGCTTTGTTGCTGATGTAGCCTGGCTGGTTTCGGCGTTCACCTGCTTGCTTGGGGCACGCCGGGTCGGGCTTAGGCTTCGAGTGCTCACCGGCGCTATGTGCCCTCGCTTTCATGTGGATAACGTGCCGGTGAGGCTATTGTCGACCTATGTTGGCCCCGGCAGCGAATGGCTGAAAGAGGGGGCAATTGATCGAGTTGATTTGTGCCGGAGCCAGGCACCTGTGGATAACATTCAACGATTGTCTGCTGGCGACGTAGCACTGTTAAAAGGCGAGAAGTGGATAGGTAACGAAGGAGCGGGCCTCATACATCGATCCCCGTCCAGCACTGAGCGCCGACTGCTCCTTAGCCTTGACTGGCTGGCATGACGGGGCATAGTGGGGGACTCAAGAATTGAAGTGCGCCTATGCTGCAGAATATTCCTACCCATGTCATCGCAGGCCCCTTGGGGGCTGGCAAGACCAGCCTGATTCGCCACCTGATGGCCCAGCGGCCAGTTGACGAACGCTGGGCAGTGCTTGTGAATGAATTCGGTCAAATCGGGTTGGATGCAGCATTGCTCAGCCAGGATGAAGACGGTATTTCCATCGCCGAGGTAGCAGGAGGCTGCCTGTGCTGCGTCAATGGCACTCCTTTTCAGGTCGGCCTGGCGCGCCTGCTGCGCAAGCATCGACCTGATCGGCTTTTCATCGAACCGTCAGGCCTTGGGCATCCGCTGCAACTAATGGCGCAGCTAGGTAACGCGCCTTGGGTTGGAGTGTTGGCAGTTCAACCTCTGGTGATGGTTGTTGATGCCCAGGCGCTGGCAGCGGGGGCACTGCTGAATGACGCCCAACAACAAGCCATGGACGCTTGTGCATTACTCATTTTCAACAAAAGCGAAGCTGTGGATGAAAATTGCAGGCTGTTGATAAACAAGACTTTTTCAACAAAAAACGGCTTATGGACAGCACAAGGTCGCGTACCGTTCGGGCTGCTTCCACGTCTCCCGCTTGCTACTTCCTGCGAAGTGCCTGTGGGTAAAATGCCTGTGGAAAACCTGCCGCAGACGGTTTCGGCCCTGTGGACAGACTTAGCACAGCCCATTTGCCTTGCTCAGCAAGGCGAGGGGGGCTGGAGCATCGGATGGCGGTGGCACCCAGGTATTCAATTTGATCCACAGCGTTTGCGCGAGTTTCTTGAACGCTGGCAGTGGCGCCGTGCCAAAGGCATTATCCACAGCTCTGCTGGATGGCATTCCTTTAATGGGTTGGAAGGCCTATTACCAGCTTGGCAAGCGAGTGCCTGGCGCAAAGACACTCGCCTGGAATTGATCTTCGACCAGCCTCAATCCAAGCAGGCACTGCAGGATGAACTCATGAAGTGCCTTGCAGGTTAATCAATTGCGCCAGCGGTTATGTTCCTGGCGCCACTGCTGCATCTCGATGACATTGTCAGAGCGCGGCGGTGTCTTGATTTCGAACGGGTAGGGCGCTAGTTCAATCTGAACGCTATGCGCGCCAAATTGCGTCACAGTCCCTGGATGGCGCTGCTCACCCGTCACGGTGAACTCAAAGGCATACACCCGCGCCAAACGCTTCTTGCCGTTGGCATCGCGAATGAATGCTATGCGCTTGAGCGCGACTGCATCATCCAGTAGTTCCAGATCAAGCTTGGCGCAATGCTGCTTGACCCGTTCCAGGGCCTTCTCGCGCAGCCCGTGGTTGTGCCATAACCAAGCGCCTGCCGTGGCCACCAGCATCAGGACAAACAGATTCTCCAGGGTCAACATTTACATATGCTCCAAACAGGTCGAACCAGCTTAACTGCGTCCCTGGTCTGTCGTACAGGTGGCAATCGAGTTCATACTGCGCGACGCACAATCCTAGAAACAGCTTTGGAAATCACCCCCGATGAAACGTACCCCGCACCTGCTCGCCATCCAGTCCCATGTGGTGTTCGGCCACGCCGGCAACAGCGCTGCGGTGTTTCCAATGCAGCGGATAGGTGTGAATGTTTGGCCGCTGAATACGGTGCAGTTTTCCAATCACACTCAGTATGGCCAGTGGGCGGGCGATGTGCTTGCTCCAGCGCAAATTCCTGCGTTGGTGGAAGGTATTTCCAATATTGGTGAGCTTGGGCACTGTGATGCTGTGTTGTCTGGCTATCTGGGCAGTGCCGAGCAGGGCCGGGCAATTCTGGCGGGGGTAGAGCGGATCAAGGCGGCAAACCCGGGGGCGCTCTATCTTTGTGACCCTGTCATGGGGCATGCGGAAAAAGGCTGTATCGTTCCACAGGAAGTCAGCGATTTCCTGTTGGAAGAGGCAGTCGCCAAGGCCGATATCCTGTGCCCCAACCAGCTTGAGTTGGATAGTTTCTGCGGCCGTAGGGCAGAGTCACTTGAAGACTGTGTTGGCATGGCGCGCGGTTTGCTGGAGCGCGGCCCGCAGGTAGTACTGGTCAAGCACCTAAGCTATCCGGGCCGTGCTGAAGACATGTTCGAGATGCTGCTGGTGACCCGGGAGCAGAGTTGGCACTTGCGCCGTCCGCTACTGGCGTTCCCGCGCCAGCCGGTAGGCGTGGGTGACTTGACCTCAGGCCTGTTCCTGTCTCGCGTGCTGTTGGGAGACAACTGGGTGCAGGCTTTTGAGTTCGCTGCAGCGGCTGTGCACGAGGTGTTGCTCGAAACTCAGGCCTGCACCAGTTATGAATTGCAGCTGGTGCGGGCCCAGGATCGTATAGCCCACCCGCGCGTGCGCTTTGAGGCACGGGGCCTGGAGTTTTAAATCGAGTCTGTCTTCAAGTCCTGGTAGCGCTTCTCCAGTTCCTGACGAATTTGGCGGCGTTGCTGGCCTTGAAGGAAGCGCCGCTTCTCTTCGCTGGTTTGCGGTTGACGCGGCGGTACAGGGACGGGGCGACGGTTATCGTCGACCGCGACCATGGTGAAGAAGCAGCTGTTTGAATGGCGTACCGAGCGCTCGCGAATATTTTCGGTCACCACCTTGATACCGACTTCCATGGAAGTGTTGCCGGTGTAATTCACCGAAGCCAGAAAGGTAACCAGCTCGCCAACATGCACGGGTTCGCGGAATATCACCTGGTCGACCGACAGTGTTACTACGTAGCTGCCGGCATAGCGGCTTGCGCACGCGTAGGCCACTTCATCGAGGTACTTGAGTAGGGTGCCGCCGTGTACGTTGCCAGAAAAGTTGGCCATGTCCGGGGTCATCAGGACGGTCATGCTCAGCTGGGCGTTTCCAGGTTCCATAGTGGGCTCACGGTGAGGTTGCGCTGAATCGGGGTGGGTATCTGCAGACACTTCTATTTCCCCTCTTGAAGTTTTCCTTCCTGATACGGGACGCTGGCTGACGGTCCATCGTCACGCCGATCATGCCATCAAGGCCTTTGAACCAGCCGATCTGTTTCTACATATTGCACCGGCGTTATGCGGCAGGGTGCGATGTTAACCTGAGTACGCCCATGCAACATGGGCGTTCCTGCATTCAATACAGTATGTACTTGCTGCTCGCTCAGGTTTGCCTTGGCAGAGGAGCGGTCTGCCCGGGCATCGAGAAAGGAGAATCGCGCCATGCATGCCATCAGTTTCATTCAGGATCTGGCAGTGATCATGCTGGTCGCCGGTGTGGTGACGATCCTCTTCCACCGCCTTAAACAACCGGTGGTGTTGGGCTACATCGTTGCGGGCTTCATCATCGGCCCGCATACGCCCCCGTTCGGGCTCATTCATGACGAAGACACCATCAAGACCCTTGCCGAACTGGGGGTTATTTTCCTGATGTTCTGCCTTGGGCTTGAGTTCAGCCTACGCAAGCTTTTCAAGGTGGGAGCCACGGCATTCATTGCAGCGTTTCTTGAAATCGTCCTGATGATCTGGATTGGTTTCGAAATCGGCCGCTGGTTTGGTTGGAGCACAATGGATTCGTTGTTCCTCGGCGCGATCCTGGCAATTTCTTCAACCACCATCATCGTCAAGGCGCTCAATGACCTGAAGATGAAAAACGAGCGTTTTGCTCAGCTGATCTTTGGTGTATTGATCGTTGAGGACATCCTCGGTATCGGCATTATTGCCCTGCTGTCCGGTATCGCGGTCAGTGGTTCTGTCAGTTCCGGCGAAGTGTTCTCCACAGTGGGTAAGCTGTCGCTGTTCATGATTGTGGCGTTGGTGATCGGCATTCTGCTCGTGCCACGCTTACTGGCATACGTGGCGAAATTCGAAAGCAACGAAATGCTGCTGATCACGGTGCTCGGCTTGTGTTTCGGCTTCTGCCTGTTGGTTGTAAAACTCGAGTACAGCATGGTGCTGGGCGCATTCCTGATCGGTGCGATCATGGCCGAGTCGCGTCAGTTGTTGAAAATTGAGCGTCTGATTGAGCCAGTGCGTGATTTGTTCAGTGCCATCTTCTTTGTCGCCATCGGCTTGATGATCGACCCGCAGGTGCTCATCGAGTATGCATGGCCGATTGTTGTCATTACGCTGGCTGTAGTGCTGGGCAAGATGCTGTCGTGTGGCTTGGGCGCATTCATTGCCGGCAACGACGGCCGCACATCAATGCGGGTGGGCATGGGGCTTTCGCAGATTGGCGAATTTTCTTTCATCATTGCGGCCTTGGGTGTGACGCTACAGGTGACCAGCGATTTCCTGTATCCGGTCGCCGTGGCAGTCTCGGCCATCACCACCTTGCTGACGCCTTACCTTATTCGTGCTGCCGACCCGCTGTCGCAAAAGCTGGGCAAGGTGGTTCCAAGTCGGCTCGCGCGGGTGCTCTCTCTATATGGCGAATGGTTGCGCAGCATTCAGCCGCAAGGTGAAGGTGCCATGCTGGCAGCGATGATCCGGCGCATTCTGCTGCAGGTGGGTGTCAACCTGGCGCTGGTCATCGCTATCTTCTTCAGTGGCGGTTACTTCGCCGGGCGTATCGGTGAATGGCTTAGCGAGTGGGTAAGTGATGCCAGCCAGCAAAAAGCGGTCATCTGGGGGGCGGCGCTTCTGCTGTCGCTACCGTTCCTGATCGCGGCATATCGTAAGCTCAAAGCGTTGTCGATGCTGTTGGCGGAGATGGGCGTGAAGCCGGAAATGGCCGGTCGCCATACCCAACGTGTACGCCGTGTGGTGGCCGAGGTGATTCCGTTGCTGTCGTTGTTGGTGATCTTCTTGCTGCTCTCGGCCTTGTCGGCAAGCATTCTGCCCACCAGCGAGTTGCTGCTGATCATCGCGATCGTGGCTGCGGCGGTGGTTGCAGTGTTGTGGCGCTGGTTCATACGCGTGCATTCGCGTATGCAGATTGCGTTAATGGAGACGCTGGAGAATAGTCGCGATCACACGCACTGATCTGACAGGGAGTGGGTGGTAGCGAGGTCGCCAGGCACAGCAAGCCTGGCGATCTTAAGTGGCAGTAATGGCTTGTGGCTCGTTCTGTCTTCGAGGCAGTCAGCTTTCCAGCCAGACATCCCGCGCCCAGTGCCACACGGACTCCCAACTATCTTCGCCAATGGCTTCTTCGTCGCCATCCCACAAGACCACAGTGCCGTCTTCCTCGACGCAGTAGTAGTTGTTGCCATCTTCGCAAAGCGGGATCAGATCGCGCGGCACGCCTGCGTCCCAGGCATTGGCTGCAACGTCAGGCAGATAAGTGTGCGACTGCGGGTCTGTAACGGTCACCGGCTCCAGCGAGCCATACACCACATCACTGACGGTCAGCAAAAATTCCTTGAACACGAATGGGATGTTGATGAACAACTCTTCCTCAATCTCGACCAGCTGATCCTCGTCGGGAAGTTCCAATGGCACCGGCACGGGTTCATTGGCTTCACGGAGTTGTTCGATCACTTCTTCCACGGTTCATTTCCTCTGACCTTGATGACAACGCTGCGCGTTATACCCTAGTAGCCCGCTCTGGCAAAAGCAAAAACCCCGGGGCAGGCCCGGGGTTTTTTGTACAGCGTGCGGCAATTAACCGTTTTGACGGATACCTGCGACCAGCCATGGCTGGTTTTCGCCTTGGGCGCGAACCATGTGCCAGCTTTCGCTGAAGGCTTCGCCCTGGTCGAAGCGCGAGGACTTCGACACGCCACGGAACGTCAGGGTGGCGTCGGTGCGGTCGGAGCGATCATCAACACCGTCCAGTTGCACATCGAGATCATCGATGTACGTGGACTGGAAGCCATCGCCCAGCTCAGCACGCTCACGCTTGAGGAACTCAAGCATCTGCGGGGTCACGAACTCGGCGATTTTATCCATTTCGTTCGCGTCCCAGTGCTGCTGCAGCGACTGGAAGTGGCTGCGCGCGGCGGCCAGGAAGCTTTGCTCGTTGAACCACGCCGGCGCGTTGATTACCGGAGCGGCAGCAGCTGCCGGGGCAGCCGAACCACCGAAGATCGACGGTTGAGCAGGCTGGTTGTGAGCTTCACGCTGCATCGGCGCGTGGCCTGGCATGGCCATTTGCGGCTGCTGCTGACGGCGGCGCGCGGCAATGAAGCGGAACACCAGGAAGGCGATGAGCGCGACGATCAGGAAGTCCATGATCTGCAGGCCTTCGAAGCCGTCACCCATGAACATGGAAGCCAGCAGGCCACCGGCAGCGAGGCCGGCCAGAGGGCCCAGCCAGCGCGATGCACCGCTTGCGGCGGCCGGAGCACGGCCAGGAGCGGTCGGCGCGGCGGCAGGCGTTGTTGGCGTAGCCTGGCGGGTCTGGTGGATAGGCGCGGAGCCCGAGCTCTTGCCGCCGCCGAAACGCTTGGCGGCGTCAGCTTCCAGGCTCAGCGTCAGGCCGACGCAGAGCGCCAGTGCGATGCTAAGAAAACGTTGCATAAATGGGATTTCCCCTGTTGTGGATTGCACGCGCGTCATGGTGCACAGGTTCCTGTGCACATGACCAGCGACATAATGTTTCGAGCTTTTGCCTGAATGTTACAAAGGTGTTCAGCCAGGCTCAGATGGCCTCAAGCTTGGCATACCCCAGCATCAGCCATTTGCTGCCTTCGGCAAAATTCACCTGCACCCGCGCCTGGGCCCCGGAGCCTTCGAAATTCAGGATCACGCCTTCGCCAAACACTGAGTGTTGCACCCTTTGGCCAAGGCTGAAGGCCGTCTGCGGGATGCTGGCGTTTGCGAACAGGCTGCTCGTATTGCTTTGCGCGCTACCGAACGGGCGGCTCACACTGTTGGAGAGGCGCACTTCCTGCACCAGGCCAGCCGGAATCTCACGTACGAATCGAGACACCTTGTTGTAGGTCTCGCTCCCATACAAGCGACGTGTTTCTGCGTAAGTCATGATCAACTGGCGCATGGCGCGGGTGATGCCCACATACGCAAGCCGGCGTTCCTCCTCCAAACGGCCCGGCTCTTCCAGGCTCATCTTGTGCGGGAACAGGCCTTCTTCCATGCCTACCAGAAACACGTAGGGGAATTCGAGGCCCTTGGCGCTGTGAAGCGTCATCAGCTGAATGCTGTCTTCGTGCTCGTCAGCCTGCGACTCGCCCGCTTCGAGCGAGGCGTGGCCGAGGAAGGCGGAGAGTGGTGACAGGTCAGCATCGTCTTCGCTGGTTTCGAAGTTGCGCGCGGCGCTGACCAATTCCTCAAGGTTTTCTACCCGTGCCTGGCCCTTTTCACCCTTTTCTTCCTGGTGATAGATGATCAGCCCCGACTGCTCGATGACCGTTTGGGTCATGGTATGCAGCGGCATGTCGGCGACCTTGCCCGCCAGGTTCTCGATCAACTCGATAAAGGCGCCCAGAGCGCTGGCGGCGCGGCCCTTGAGCGCCTTGGCGGCAATCAGCTGACACATGGCTTCCCACATCGACAACTGGGTGTGGCGTGCGTGATCACGGATGGCTTCGACGGTCTTTTCACCAATGCCACGTGGCGGCACATTGATCACGCGCTCCAGTGCCGCGTCATTGCCGCGTCCCTCCAGCAAGCGCAGGTAAGCCATCGCGTTCTTGATTTCGGCGCGTTCGAAGAAGCGCTGACCACCATAAATTCGGTAGGGAATACGCTCGCGCAGCAGGGCTTCTTCCAGCACCCGAGACTGGGCGTTGGAACGGTACAGGATGGCGATGTCGCTGCGTGCATTGCCCTGCTTGATCAAGCTCTCGATGGTTTCGACCACGTAGCGTGCTTCATCATGCTCGTTGTAAGCCGCATAAAGCGTCAACGGCTCACCTTCGCCCATGTCGGTCCACAACTCTTTGCCCAAGCGCCCGCTATTGTTGGCGATCAGTGCGTTGGCGGCTTTGAGGATGCCCCCGGTGGAGCGATAGTTCTGCTCCAGGCGAATCATCTCGGCGTCAGGGAAGTCGGCAGTGTACTGGTGGATATTCTCGATCTTGGCGCCGCGCCAGCCGTAAATCGACTGGTCGTCGTCGCCCACAGCCATCAGGCTGCCACCATTTTTGCCCGCCAGCAGCCGCAACCAGGCGTACTGAACGGCGTTGGTGTCCTGGAACTCGTCCACCAACAAGTGGCGGAAGCGGCGCTGGTAGTGTTCCAGCAGGCCGGGGTGATCACGCCACAAGTCGAGGGCGCGTAACAGCAGTTCGGAGAAGTCGATGACCCCGGCGCGTTCGCAGGCCTGTTCGTAGGCGCTATAGACGTCGCGCATGGTCTGCAGGAACAGGTCGCCACTGGCCTGAATATGCTGTGGGCGCAGGCCTTCGTCCTTTTGCCCGTTGATGAACCATTGGGCTTGGCGGGCTGGCCACTTCTGCTCGTCGAGGCCCAGCTCGCGCATTACCCGTTTGATCAGCCGCTGCTGGTCGTCGCTGTCGAGAATCTGGAAGTTCTGCACCAGGCGCGCTTCCTGCCAGTGCGCTCGCAACAGGCGGTGTGCAAGCCCGTGGAAGGTCCCCACCCACATGCCCGCCGGGTTTATGCCCAGCAATTGCTCGATACGCTGGCGCATCTCGGCGGCAGCCTTGTTGGTGAAGGTCACCGACAGGATCGAGTGCGGCGAGGCTTGCTCCACCTGGATCAGCCAGGCAATGCGGTGTACCAGCACGCGGGTTTTACCGGAACCGGCGCCAGCAAGCACCAGTTGACGCCCGAGCGTGGCCGCGACGGCCTGGCGTTGGGCATCGTTGAGGGAATTCAGCAGGAGGGAGAGGTCGTCTGTGTGCATCCGGCCATTCTAGGGGCAGGCCAGTGGCGGGGCAAACACCTACTGTATAAATATTCACCTTCATCGCCACCGCTCATCGATGAGTGTCCAGGCTGCGTACCCATTCGAATACGCAGCCCGATCATGGGCAGATCACTCGATGGTAATGATCTTGAGATGACTGGTTCCACCTGGGTGATTGATCTCGACGGTACCCCAGTGGGTACCGCCTGCGCGTTCAAAGTAGACTGATTTGCTGGTCAACACCTGTGGGGCAAAGCCGCCTTCGTCACGCAGGTCGAGGTTCAGCACTTCCCAGCCACCACGGTGGCGAAAGGTTGGCTCGCTCAGGGCAGGAGTAATGGCTGGGTTGGATACCATTACCGTCCCGAAAACCTTGAAGCTGTTCTGGCCGTTGCGCTTGTCGTTGATGGCGATGAAATTGTCAATGTTGATCATGAGCGGGTTCCGTATATGAGGAGGCAGTGCGATATCGCTGGCGCACTCTCTTCCCATTTCGGGCGCTCAGGCAGCATGAAAGCCTTCAGCCATGCCATTGCCTGCCATGCCTGGCAAGAAGGCTGCTGGCCTGATCGGGGCCATTGTTGCCGGCGGCGTAATGCCGAGGGGCCTGGAAATGCTCTTCCCACCCTTTGATGATCGGGTCGATCCAGGCCCAGGCCGCCTCTACCTCGTCACGGCGCATGAACAAGGTTGAATCACCTTCAAGCACATCCAGCAACAAGCGCTCGTAAGCCTCCCAGCGGCGCGTCAGGCCGAAAGCATTGGCCAAATTGAGGTCAAGGTCGACCGGCTCCAGGCGCATCCCTTTGCCGGGGGCCTTGCTCATCATGCGCAGGCTGATGCGTTCATCAGGTTGCAACTGAATCAGCAACTGGTTGACCTGGCCGCCACTGAATAGCTCATGGGGCACAGGTTTGAACTGGATGACGATCTGCGAAGAGCGCCGTGCCATGCGCTTGCCCGTGCGCAGGTAAAAAGGCACGCCGGCCCAGCGCCAATTGTCGATGTGTGCCTGCACGGCAACAAAGGTTTCGGTGTCGCTGTCGTTATCCACATCCTTCTCGAAATAATAGGCAGGTACTTCCTGGCCACCGATATGGCCGGCACCGTATTGCCCACGTACGGTCTTGTCTTGTACGTCCTGGCCGCTGATTGGCTTCAGGGCCCGCAAGATTTTTACCTTTTCATCGCGAACGGCTTCGGCTTCGAACTGCGCAGGGGGCTCCATGGCCACAAGGCACAACAGCTGCAGCAGGTGATTCTGCAGCATGTCGCGGGTTGCGCCCGCTCGGTCGTAGTACGCGCCACGGTTCTCTACACCAAGGGTTTCGCACACGCTGATCTGAACATGATCAACCTGCCCATTGCGCCATACCGGTTCAAGCATTGCAT
Source organism: Pseudomonas sp. PSKL.D1 (assembly GCF_028898945.1). Taxonomy (NCBI): domain Bacteria; kingdom Pseudomonadati; phylum Pseudomonadota; class Gammaproteobacteria; order Pseudomonadales; family Pseudomonadaceae; genus Pseudomonas; species Pseudomonas sp. PSKL.D1. The sequence continues at coordinate 5,838,013 of NZ_CP118607.1, read as the reverse complement.
TGGCGAAGCGCAGTGCCATGAGGTTCTGTACGGTTTCTTTACCCAGGTAGTGGTCGATGCGAAACACCTGGGGCTCATCGAAAACCGCACCAATCGCTTCATTGATGGCCGTGGCAGAAGTCAGTGAATGGCCGATCGGTTTCTCCAGCACGATGCGTGCTTCGCTGTCAGCCAGCCCGGCAATGCGCAGATGATTGGCGATGGGCACGAACAGGTTCGGTGCCGTTGCCAGGTAGTAGATGCGAGTAAGCCCCCCAGGTTCGCCAAGGTAGCGTGCCAGGCGCCCGAAGTCGGCGCTTTGCGACGCATCCATGGGGAAGTAGTCAATCCGGGCGCAAAAGCGTTGCCACACATCTTCCTCGAAATCGTTGCGCGCGATCTGCGATCTGCAATGGCGCTCGGCGAGCCTGAGGTAGTCATTGCGCGAAATGTTGCGCCGAGCGAGGGCAATGACGCGTACGGCAGTGTTCAGACGTGCCTCGCGATACAGGTGATAGAGCGCCGGCAGCAGCTTGTGCAAGGCCAGGTCGCCAGTGCCGCCGAACACCAGAATGTCGCAAGGAATCGTCAAACCACCACTCTCCACGTTCGTTTAACTGGGCGGGTTGACGTCCATGTAGTATAACTACAAGAAAGCTACATCCCGGCCAGCCGATCATAACCGAGTCCAGCCCGTGAATCTGTTGCAACATATCGCCCAATCGCGCCACCTGCTGCGCAAATCGGAACTCAAAGTCGCGGACCACGTGCTGCTTGACCCGGCGGCCGTCATGCACAGTTCCATGGCCGATCTGGCTCACAGCGTAGGTATCAGCGAACCGACCATTGTGCGATTTTGCCGTGCGATCGGGTGCTCGGGTTTCCAGGACCTGAAGCTCAAGCTGGCGCAAAGCCTGGCTGCGGGTGCGAGCTTCGGCCAGTTCGCCATCCATGAAGACGACTCGGTCGCCGACTACAGCCTGAAAATTTTCGACACTACCCTGCACACATTGATGGAAGTGCGTGAGCAACTTGATCCGCATGCCTTGCAGCAAGCGGTGAGTGCCATGGCTCAGGCGCAGCGTGTGGAGTTTTATGGTTTCGGTGCATCCGGAGCAGTAGCGGCGGATGCCCAGCACAAGTTCTTCCGCCTGCTGCTCAATGCTGCAGCCTATTCGGACCCGCACATGCAGGCGATGTCTGCGGTGACGTTGAAGCCCGGGGATGTGGCCGTGTGCATTTCTCAGTCTGGGCGTTCCAAGGACCTGTTGATCACCGCCAACCTTGTGCGGGAAAGCGGTGCCAACCTGATTACCCTGTGCCCGAGTGCAACGCCACTTGCCGAGCTGTCGACTGTCAACCTGGCGATTGATGTGCACGAAGACACTGAAATCTATACCCCGCTGACGTCACGCATCGCTCACCTGGTGGTAATCGATGTGCTGGCCATGGGCGTCGCCATGGCGCGTGGGCCAAGCCTGGTCAACCACCTGAAGAGCGTTAAGCGCAGTTTGCGCAGCCTGCGTCTGTCACCCAAGTCCATCAAGGCGATGGACGACTGATCATATGTGCCTGAGCCTGCTGAGTTGTCGGCGCGGGCACCTTAAATTTCACCGTTCTGTCACCATTCCAAAGCCAAACCGTAAACCGCAAAGTCCAGTCTGAAACTCCCGCATCCTATCTGGGAGACAGGCAATGGCTCGTGACAACGACGGCATCTACCAACCCAACGCCAAAGCTCGTAAACAGCAGGAAAAGGATCAGCGCCGGATGGAGTATCGCCGCGCGATCGAAAGCTATTGCGATCAACGCCAACTGCTTCGCGATCTGGCCGATTACCCCGAGTTACAGGACCTCACGGTGTGGCAGGCGTCGGCGGCAATTTCCCTGAAAAGCGCTCAACAAGCGCGCTGATCAATGCACGTTCGCTGCGGATGAACGCCAGAAAGGCCAACGCGACCGGCGATTGTCGCTTGGCCTTGGCCTGCACTACACACCAGCTTCGGTACAGTGGCAATTCCTCCACAGGCAGTTCATTGAGCACACCGGTGGCCAGCTCCATGTTCACCGCGTGGCGGGTCAGCAAAGCGATACCCAGGCCGGCAATCACGCATTCGCGTTGGGCATCGGCAGATGCCACTTCCAGCGTTTGGGTGAAGTGCACGCGCTTGTCCTTGAAATACTCTTCACAGGCTTTGCGCGTTCCCGAGCCTTGTTCCCGGATCAACAGGGTGTGCGGCTCCAGATCCTGCAAACGCAATTGCTCAAGCTTGCACAGCGCATGGTCCGGCGGCGCTACGGCAATGATCGGGTTATTGAGGAACGGCAGGAAATCCAGGCCCATGTCCTGCGGCACCATCGACATAATGATCAGGTCGTCACGGTTATCAGACAGGCGCCGGATTGCCTGTGCACGATTGACCACCGTGAGCGTCAGGTTGACCTCAGGGTGGCGCTGCTTGAAGGCCGCGAACAGGTGTGGCACGAAGTACTTGGCGCTGGACTCGATCGCCAGTTTCAACTGCCCTTGCAGCGAACCCTGCATGTCCGACAGTTGCATGTCGAGGCTCTCCAGGCGGCCGAATATGTCGCGGCTTGCCCGTTGCAGTGCCTCGGCCGCTTCGGTCAGGTACAGCTTTTTGCCAACATACTCAAAAAGGGGCTGGCCGATCAGCTCTTCAAGCTGACGGATTTGTAGACTAACGGCGGGTTGCGTCAGTGCCATCTCTTCCGCAGCACGGCTGTAGGAGCGCAAGTCGCACACCTCATTGAAGATTTGCAGCTGACGTAATGTCATACGCATCAATGACTTACGCATATTTACCGTCCCTTCGGCAAAACCTTGTTACCAAACTATAAGCTTTTGCTAATACAGCCCCTAACAAATATTGATTTTTGTTTATCAACCTACAGCGCTAGGGTGAATGTGCGACTGGCCAGCGACGTCTGGTCACGCGCCGACCGGTAGAACCGGTTCGTCTGTTCCTACGGCTTTGGGAAGACTCCAGTGATAAAAAAAATCCTGATCGCCAACCGGGGTGAAATCGCAGTCCGCATCGTACGGGCGTGCGCCGAAATGGGCATTCGCTCTGTAGCGATCTATTCCGATGCCGATCGTCATGCCTTGCACGTCAAGCGTGCTGACGAGGCTTACAGCATTGGTTCCGAGCCGCTGGCCGGTTATCTGAACCCGCGCAAGCTGGTCAACCTGGCTGTGGAAACCGGCTGTGATGCCTTGCACCCAGGCTATGGTTTCCTGTCGGAAAATGCTGAGCTGGCAGAGATTTGCGCCGAGCGCGGTATCAAGTTCATCGGCCCGGCCGCAGACGTCATCCGCCGCATGGGCGACAAGACTGAAGCCCGTCGCACCATGATCACCGCAGGCGTTCCGGTTACTCCGGGCACCGAAGGCAACGTTGCCGACATCCACGAAGCCTTGAGCGAAGGTGACCGCATTGGTTACCCGGTAATGCTCAAAGCCACCTCTGGCGGCGGCGGGCGCGGCATTCGCCGCTGCAACAGCCGTGAAGAACTGGAGCAGAATTTCCCTCGGGTGATTTCCGAAGCCACCAAGGCCTTCGGCTCTGCTGAAGTGTTCCTGGAAAAGTGCATCGTCAACCCTAAGCACATCGAGGCGCAGATCCTCGGTGACAGCCACGGCAACGTGGTACACCTGTTTGAGCGCGATTGCTCGATCCAGCGCCGCAACCAGAAACTCATCGAAATAGCTCCAAGCCCACAGCTCACCCCTGAGCAGCGCGCCTACATCGGCGACCTGGCGGTGCGTGCTGCCAAAGCGGTGGATTACGAGAACGCCGGTACCGTGGAGTTCCTGCTCGCCGATGGCGAGGTGTACTTCATGGAAATGAACACCCGCGTACAGGTGGAGCACACCATCACCGAAGAAATCACCGGTATCGACATCGTCCGCGAGCAAATTCGCATCGCGTCCGGCCTGCCGCTTTCGGTCAAGCAGGAAGACATCCACCACCGGGGTTACGCGTTGCAGTTCCGAATCAACGCTGAAGACCCGAAAAACAACTTCCTGCCAAGCTTCGGCAAGATCACCCGTTACTACGCCCCCGGCGGCCCGGGCGTACGTACCGACACGGCGATTTATACCGGCTACACCATTCCACCCTACTACGACTCCATGTGCCTGAAACTGGTGGTGTGGGCGTTGACTTGGGAAGAAGCCATGGACCGCGGCCTGCGGGCTCTGGACGACATGCGCTTGCAAGGGGTCAAGACCACCGCTGCGTACTACCAGGAAATCCTGCGCAACCCGGAATTCCGCAGTGGCCAGTTCAACACCAGCTTTGTCGAAAGCCACCCTGAACTGACCAACTACTCGATCAAGCGCAAACCCGAAGAGCTGGCCCTGGCCATCGCCGCCGCCATCGCCGCCCACGCAGGCCTGTGAGGAACCCATAATGTCCAAGAAAATTCACGTAACCGACACGATCCTGCGCGACGCCCACCAGTCCCTGCTGGCCACCCGCATGCGCACTGACGACATGCTCCCGATCTGCGACAAGCTCGACAAAGTTGGCTATTGGTCGCTGGAAGTCTGGGGCGGCGCCACCTTTGATGCCTGCGTACGCTTCCTCAAAGAAGACCCATGGGAGCGCCTGCGCAAACTGCGTAACGCCTTGCCCAACACCCGCCTGCAAATGCTGCTGCGTGGCCAGAACCTGCTGGGCTACCGCCACTATAGCGATGATGTGGTGAAGGCTTTCGTGGCCAAGGCAGCGGTCAACGGCATTGATGTGTTCCGCATTTTTGATGCAATGAACGACGTGCGTAACCTGCGTGTAGCTATCGAGGCCGTAAAGGCTGCCGGCAAGCATGCCCAAGGCACAATCGCCTACACCACCAGCCCGGTGCACACCATCGAGGCATTCGTGAACCAGGCCAAGCAGATGGAAGCCATGGGTTGCGACTCGGTGGCAATCAAGGACATGGCCGGCCTGCTGACTCCGTTTGCCACCGGCGAGCTGGTCAAGGCGTTGAAGGCCGAGCAGTCGCTGCCAGTGTTCATTCACTCCCATGACACCGCCGGCCTGGCTGCCATGTGCCAGCTCAAGGCAGTGGAAAACGGCGCCGACCATATCGACACCGCCATCTCCAGCTTTGCTTGGGGCACCAGCCACCCGGGCACCGAGTCGATGGTTGCAGCCCTGAAGGGCAGTGAGTTCGATACCGGCCTGGACCTGGAGCTGCTGCAGGAAATCGGCCTGTACTTCTATGCGGTGCGCAAGAAGTACCACCAGTTCGAGAGCGAGTTCACCGCCGTGGACACCCGCGTGCAGGTCAACCAGGTGCCGGGCGGCATGATTTCCAACCTGGCCAACCAGCTCAAGGAGCAAGGCGCACTCAACCGCATGAACGAAGTGTTGGCTGAGATCCCGCGGGTGCGTGAAGACCTCGGCTTCCCGCCGCTGGTTACTCCGACCTCGCAGATCGTGGGCACTCAGGCGTTCTTCAATGTGCTGGCCGGCGAGCGCTACAAGACCATCACCAACGAGGTGAAGCTTTACCTGCAGGGCGGCTACGGCAAGGCCCCTGGCGTGGTCAACGAACAACTGCGCCGTCAGGCGATCGGCAGCGAAGAGGTGATTGATGTACGCCCGGCCGACTTGCTCAAGCCGGAAATGGCCAAGCTGCGTGCCGACATCGGTGCCCTGGCACGCAGTGAGGAAGACGTACTGACCTTTGCCATGTTCCCGGACATCGGCCGCAAGTTCCTCGAAGAGCGTGAAGCCGGCACCCTGACCCCGGAAACGCTGCTGCCGATCCCTGAAGCTGGCGCTGTTGCCGCACCAGGTGGCGAAGGTGTACCGACCGAGTTCGTCATCGATGTGCACGGCGAAACCTACCGCGTGGATATCACAGGCGTAGGCGTCAAGGCCGAGGGCAAGCGCCACTTCTACCTGTCGATCGACGGCATGCCGGAAGAGGTGGTGTTCGAGCCGCTGAACGAATTCGTCGGCGGTGGTAGCAGCAAGCGCAAACAGGCCAGTGCACCGGGCCACGTCAGCACCACCATGCCGGGCAACATTGTCGACGTGCTGGTCAAGGAAGGCGATGTGGTCAAGGCAGGCCAAGCGGTGCTGATTACTGAAGCCATGAAGATGGAAACCGAAGTGCAGGCGGCCATTGCCGGCAAGGTTGTGGCTATCCACGTGGCCAAGGGCGACCGTGTGACGCCGGGCGAGATCCTGATCGAGATCGAGGGCTGAGTTAAAGCCCTCATCTACAAGCAGTTAACCTCTGGGGGGCGGATGCTCCCCTTTTTTTTGCTTCGGGTTTGCAGGTGTCAGCCTTTACGACACGCTTCCAGTGTGCGCACTTGCCCCCCATCCTGCTGATTTTCCGCGCTCAACCACCGCTCAAACCCCGTTGCTACCTGCGGCCATTCATCATCGGTAATCGAATACCACGCTGTATCCCGGTTGTGGTCTTTGACCACAAGATGCTTGCGGAAAACCCCTTCTGACTGGAAGCCCAAGCGCTCTGCCGCCCGTTTGGAGCGAGCATTGGCGTTATTGCACTTCCACTCCAGTCGGCGATTGCCCAACTCAAAGCTGAGCTTGCCCAGCAGGTACACCGCTTCGGTACTTTTCGGCGAGCGCTGCATGGCGGCGCCGAAGGCGATATGGCCAATTTCGATGCGGCCGTGGTCGGGTACGATCGACATCAGGGTAAGCATGCCCTGGGCTTGGCCGCTGGCGCGGTCGATCACAGTGAAGTAGAGCGGGTCGTGGCCGGCGGCGTTGCCTTGCAGCCAGCTATCAAAGGCCGCGCGTTCATTGAATGGGCCGTACGGCAAGTAGTCCCAAAGCACCGGGTCGGAGCCAGGGCCTTGCAGTACTTCCCATAGGTCATCCCCATGACGTGCCGGGTCGAGCTTTTCCAGGCGAATGAAACGGCCATCGATGGATTCGGCCTTGGGTGTGGCAGCGGGTTTCCAGTTCAATGCATCTGTCATGTTCGGCCTACAACCCTTTGCGGAATTGGATGAAGCCCGGGCGCTCGGCAACCTGTTCGTACAGGCTGATGGCCGTGGCATTGGTTTCATGGGTCAGCCAGTGCACTTTGATGCATCCGGCAGCTTTGGCGGTGGCGTACACATGTTCGATCAACTGGCGGCCAATACCCAGGCCGCGCTGGCTGCTGTCCACATACAAGTCCTGCAGGTAGCAGGAGTTCTCGATGCTCCAGTTCGACCGATGATAGATCCAGTTGACCATGCCTACAGCCTTGTCATCGACCCAGGCGAGGGCAGAGTGGGTTGGCTCGTTCACATCAAGCAAGCGCTGCCAGGTGCTGGCGCTGACTTCGTCGGCCAGTTCTGTCTGGTAAAAGCGCAGGTAGGCCTGCCACAAGGCGAGCCAGGCGGCATGGTCATTGGCGCCAACAGGGCGCAGGGTAACGCTGGGCATGGGGTTTTCCTTCAGAGCTGGCGCATGTGCGCGGCAAGTTGGTTGTCGAGGTAATCGGGGCTGGCGCCCAAGCCGTCACGCACGCCGGCAATGTCTTGCGCAGAGCGGTTCTGGCTGAGTTTGCGTGCTCCCTGCAGGCGTGTGATGGGCATGCGGATGCCGACAATGGCGCGGAGCATGCCTTCGAGGTAATCGCTGGGGGCGTCGGCCACTTTCCAAGGCTGGTCGCGGCCTTGCTCATGGTGATCGGTCAGGCGGCTAACAATCTGCAATAGCGGTGTGGCGTCGTGGATCACTTCGACCGGGCCGTAGGCGTGCACGGCAAGGTAGTTCCAGGTTGGCACTACTTTGGGGTTGTCGGCCTTGCTCGGGTAATAGCCGGGGCTCACGTAAGCATCTGCCCCTGGGAACACCAGCAGCATCTCGCGGCCCTGTTCAAGGTCCTGCCACTGGCGATTGGCCCTGGCGAGGTGGGCATAGACGGTACCGGACTCACCTTCGCAGGGGTCGAGCAGCACGGGCAGGTGCGAAGCCAGCAGGCCCTGCTCCCCGTGGCTTATCAGTACCGCCAGGCGCGTGTCGAGCATGTGCCGGTGCAAGCGTTCTAGGTCATGTTCCTGGTGCGGTTTGCTGTTGTACATGTGCGCAATCCTTGTGGAATGGCTCCATCCTAGGCAGGCTATTGGTCCAGTGTAAGATCCATTTACAGCTGTTTTGAGAGGTCCAATTCCGTGAGCGATCATCCCCTCGTGTTGCCTTTCGACCCAGCGGGGCTCGTCATCGACCGCCGTCGCGGGCTGAGCCAGCAGTTGTATGAAGCCTTGCGCTCTCGGGTGCTGGACGGGCGGTTGAGCAGCGGCACGCGGTTACCGGCCACCCGTGATCTGGCAGCGATGCTGGCGCTGTCGCGCAATAGCGTGGTGCGGGCTTACGATCAGCTGTATGCAGAGGGCTACATCGAAAGCCGGGTTGGAGATGGGACCTATGTGAGTCGGTTGGAAAAAATATCCACACAACTATCCACAGGGTTATCCCGTGGTTTATCAACAGGTTTATCCACATTTCATTCAAAAGTCACTGAGGATTTATCCAGCAACATGCTTTCCAGCGAGCCGTTGGAACGCCTGAAAAGCAACCATCTTCCGCCCCCTAAAACAGGAGCGCCGCGTGCATTTCGCGTGGGCATCCCAGCGTTTGATCTGTTCCCCTTCAATGTGTGGGCCAAGCTACAGGCGGGTTTCTGGCGAAATCCGGACCGTGTGCAGTTGGGTTACGGAGACCCCGCAGGCGAGCATGGGTTGCGCGAGTTGATTTCGGCCTACCTGCGTCGCTCACGGGGCCTGTCCTGCACCGCTGAACAAATTGTGATCACCAGTGGTGCGCAACAGGCCATCAGCCTTTGTGCACAATTGTTGTTGCAGCCGGGTGACGGCGTGGCTGTGGAAAACCCGGGCTATCGAGCCGCTGGGCATACCTTTGCCGTAGCCGGTGGCAAGGTGGTAGGGATACCCGTGGATGGGGAGGGCATGGAGAGCGCTCGGCTGGAGCAATTGAAGGAATGCCGCTTGGCGTATGTCACGCCCGCCCATCAGTACCCGACCGGGGTGACCATGAGCCTGGCTCGGCGCTTGGCGTTGCTTGCGTGGGCAGAGCGCCGCGATGGTTGGATCATCGAGGACGACTACGACGGCGAATACCGCTACAGCGGCGCGCCACTGGCACCCTTGGCGGCATTGGACCGTCAAGGGCGCGTGTTGTACGTGGGGACTTTCGGCAAGATCGCGTTCCCGGCGTTGCGCCTTGGGTACTTGGTGCTGCCTTCACGGCTGGTGCAGTCATTCAGCCAGGGCAGAGCGCTGGCGATGCGGCATTCCGAGGTTGGTACCCAGTGCGTGATGGCAGAATTCATGGCCCAGGGGCACTTCCAGCGTCACATCCGGCGCATGCGCAAGGCAGCGCTAAGTCGGCGCAATGTGCTCAAGGCTGGTTGGCCGGTGGGCGTATCGGGGCTGGGCCCGATGCCGGAAGTGGCGGCGGGGCTGCATGTAAAAGTGGATGTGGATAACTTCGCGCGGGAGCAGGAACTTGTAGCCCAGGCTGAAACAGTGGGTGTCGAGGTGAACCCGCTGAGCAGCTACTGGCTGGAAGACAGCCCGGTGCCTGTGGATAAGCGTGCGGGGTTGGTGCTGGGGTTTGCGGCTGTTCCGGAGGGTGAAATTGCCGAGGCTTTGATGCGCTTGCGCAAGGCTTGGCGCAAGGGGTGATGCAGGCACCGTACTCGCGGGTAGCCCCCCGCTCCTACAATGGTTCTGCATCCCCCGATCATCGTGGGTTAGCTGTGCTCAAGTGCCAGACTTGATCCGTGTCCAAGCCCGAGTGCGTGCCCGTTCAGCCTCTCGCGGCAATGGTTTGAGCGTATACAGCTTGGCCATCGCTTCGGCAGTCGGGTACAGATTCGGGTTATTGCGAATCGCCGGGCTTACCTTCTCGGTCGCATCCTTGTTGGGGTTCGGATACCCCACAAAGTCACTGATCGGAGCGATCACTTCCGGTCGTAGCAAGTAGTTGATGAATGCATGCGCATCTTCAGGGTTGGCTGCATTTTTTGGGATCGACAACATGTCGAACCAGATGGGAGCACCTTCCTTGGGCAGGCGCATGTCAACAACTACACCGTTCTTGGCTTCGCGCGCCCGGTTTGCCGCCTGAGAGAAGCTGCCGCTGTAGCCTACCGCCACGCAGATGTCGCCATTGGCAATGTCAGCCATGTACTTGGACGAGTGGAAGTAAGTGACATGAGGGCGAATCTTCAACAGAAGCGCTTCGGCTTTCTTGTAGTCGTCCGGCTTACCGCTGTTGGGGTCCAGGCCCAGGTACTTCAGGGCCAAAGGCAGGATCTCCGACGGCGAATCGAGCAGTGCCACGCCGCATTGCTTGAGCTTGGCAATATTCTCTTCCTTGAAAATCAGGTCCCAGCTGTCCACAGGCGCATTTTCGCCCAGTGCTGCCTTGACTTTCTCCGGGTTGAAACCGATCAGCACGGTGCCATACATGTAGGGCACGGCAAACTTGTTGCCGGGGTCGTTGGCTTCGATCAATTTCATCAAGGCCGGATCCAGGTGTTGCCAGTTCGGCAGTTTGCTGCGATCGAGCGGCTGGAACACGCCCGCTTCGATCTGCTTGGCCAGGAACACGTTGGACGGCACCACCACGTCATAGCCGGAGTTACCGGTGAGCAGCTTGGCTTCCAGCGCCTCGTTGGTGTCAAAGATGTCGTAGATCAGCTTGACGCCGCTGTCCTTCTGGAAGTCGGTCAAGGTCTGCGGGGTGATGTAGTCGAACCAGTTATACACACGCAGGGTGCGCTGCTCGGCTTGAGCGTGCAGGGCACCGGTTAACAGGGTGGCAGCGATGACAGGGGCGAGCAGACGCTTGAGTCGGACCATTACCGGGCTCCTGGTTGGGCAAGCTGGAAGCCTTCCAGCACATTTACCGCGTTGATGCCGATTTCTTCCACAGCGTAGCCACCTTCCATCACGAATAAGGTCGGTTTGCCGAGCTGGGCGATGCGCTTGCCCATTTCCAGGTAGTCGGGGCTGTCCAGTTTGAACTGGGAAATCGGGTCGTCCTTGAAGGTGTCCACGCCCAAGGAAATCACTAATACGTCAGCGTCGTACTCGGCAATACGCTGGCAAGCTTGTTCCAGTGCCGCGCTCCAGGCCGCCCAGTCGCTTCCGGCAGGCAGCGGATAGTTGATGTTGCAGCCTTCACCGTCGCCTTCGCCGACTTCGTCTGCATAACCCAGAAAAAACGGGAATTCCGCCTGTGGATCGCCATGGATCGAGGCGAAGAACACATCGCTGCGTTGGTAGAAGATGTCTTGGGTGCCGTTGCCGTGGTGGTAGTCGACATCAAGAATGGCCACTTTGGACCGCCCCTGGTCGAGGAAGGCCTGGGCCGCAATAGCCGCATTGTTGAGGTAGCAATAACCGCCCATGACTTCGGCAGCGGCATGGTGGCCTGGCGGGCGGCACAGGGCGAAGGCCGAATGTGCGCCTTGCTGGATCGCGGCTTGGGCCGTGAGCGCGACTTGCGCGGCGCTGTACGCAGCTTGCCAGGTGCCAGCGGTAATTGGAGCGCCGGCGTCGAAGCTGTAGTAGCCCAGCTCGCCATGCAGCCCGGTGGGTTTGACCTGGCGCAGGGTGCGGGCTGGCCAGGTGAAGGGCAGCAGGTCACCTTCGTGGCCCAATGCGGCCCAGCGCGCCCAGGCGCCTTCGAAGAAGCTCAGGTAGTCGTTGCTGTGAATGCGTTGCAGCGGCGCCCGCCCGAAGTCAGTCGGGCCTTTGATGTCGCCCAGATTGCGCTTTTTTACCTGTTCGAGCACGTGGTCGGCGCGAGACGGCATTTCAAAGCAGGGCATCAGTTGGCCGTCGATCAGCTCGCAGCGGCCATGGTGCAGGCGGTGATCATCGGAATAAATCGTCAGCATTTGTTGTTCTCCGGTAGGACTGGCGTGGGGTCATTTTCAGTGGATGACCTCACGCGGAGAACGTTGCAAACGGCCAAAAGGGGATCGATATGGCCAACGTAGCTGGCCATCATGGTTCGCTTGGCGATGAGGTCAACCGCGAAAATGGCTGGGTGCAACCCCGCTCCAACGCTGGAACGCATGGCGAAAGCTCGCCGTCTCACTGAAACCCAGCGTCTCGGCAATGCGGTAAATGGGCATTTGCTCATCTGCCAGCAACTGCTTCGCCCGCTCGAAGCGCAATTCATCCAGCAGCTGTTGATAACTGCTGCCCAGCGCCTGCAAATGGCGACGCAAGGTTCGCGATGAACAGTTCATCTGCCGTGCCAGGCCTTCCAGGCCCGGTGCTGCATCCAGTTGCTGCAACAGCAACTGCCGAATCCGACCCAGCCAAGCCTGACGCCCAGTGAACTCCAGATTCAACCGCCGGCAGCGTTCGCTCATGGCTTTGTGTGTGATGGGGTCGGCCAGGGGCAGCGGTGTATCGAGCCAGCGACGTTCGAAGGCAAAGGCGTTGTCGTCTGCCTCAAAATTCAGCGGGCATTGAAATGCACCGTCATAGAGCGCGTGGTACCCCGGTTTGACGTGCTCGAATCGTGCCCCCAGCAGCGGCAGCGGGCGGCCGAGCAGGTCATCGCAGATGACTTTCAGCGACACCAGGCAAAACTCGGCGTTGAAGGCGGCCAGCGTCGGGTTGTCTCGATAATCGCCGGCGCTGAACCAGACACGCTGGCCATCGTCGATCAGGCGAAGCTGGAAGACTGTTCCCAGCAGTGCCGGAAACTGCAGCGCCAGGCGCAAGGCGTCACCCAAAGTGGCACTGGAGAGCAGGGCGTAACCGAGCATGCCGTAGCAAGACACATGCATGCGTCGGCCCAGTTCCAGGCCGATGTCTTCGCGCCGCGCCACCGCGTTGGCGCACACCTGATGCTCCTGCTGCGTGGTAATGCGGGCATCGGCATGGCCAAGGTCTGCCGGGCCTATGCCGCTGCCAGCGAGCAGCGCCGCAGCTTCGCAACCGTCTTCCTCGAACAGGTTGAGAATCAGCGAAACCGCGTTGAGGGTGGTCAGGTGGCTGTGCAGCATGCTCGGTCATCCCGTAGGGCTGGGAGGCATTATGGAGCAAGTTGTGTGCCGGGAATCGAACAAAAAAAGGGCCCGATGCGTGCGCTCGGGCCCTGGAAAGGTTGAGAGGTGTCTAGTCCCTCGACCTGGTGAGACTGTTTGCAGCGGCCGGGTTACGCCTTCAGCGGAACCAGACGTGGAGCGATCATGTTTTCCGGGCGCAGGATGTCGTTGAGCATCGCTTCGTCCAGCAGCTGTTCCTCACGTACCAGTTCCAGCACGCCGCGGCCGGTTTCCAGCGCTACGCGGGCGATACGGGTGGCGTTTTCGTAGCCGATGTAAGGGTTCAGGGCGGTGACCAGGCCGATCGAGTGCTCGACCAGTTCACGGCAACGCTGTTCGTTGGCGGTGATGCCGACGATGCAGTGCTCGCGCAGCATGTCCATGGCGCGTTGCAGCAGGCGGATCGAGTCGAAGATCTTGTAGGCGATCAGCGGCTCCATCACGTTCAGCTGCAGCTGGCCACCTTCGGCGGCGACGGTCAGGGCCAGGTCGTTGCCCATGATGGCGAAGGCGACTTGGTTCACGGCTTCCGGGATAACCGGGTTGACCTTGCCTGGCATGATCGAGCTGCCTGGCTGGCGAGCCGGCAGGTTGATTTCGTTGATGCCGGTGCGCGGGCCGCTGGACAGCAGGCGCAGGTCGTTGCAGATCTTCGACAGCTTGACCGCGGTACGCTTGAGCATGCCGGAGAACAGCACGAAGGCGCCCATGTCGGAGGTAGCTTCGATCAGGTCGGCAGCCGGTACCAGCGGCTGGCCGCTGATGATCGCCAGGCGCTGTACAGCCAGGGCCTGGTAGCCAGGGTCGGCGTTGATGCCGGTGCCGATGGCGGTACCACCCAGGTTGATTTCGGTCAGCAGTTCCGGGGCCAGCGAGCGCAGGCGCTGCAGGTCTTCGGTCATGGTGGTGGCGAAGGCGCGGAATTCCTGGCCCAGGGTCATCGGTACAGCGTCCTGCAGCTGGGTACGGCCCATCTTCAGTACGTGATCGAATTCTTTACCCTTGGCGGCGAAGGCCTGAATCAGGCTGTCGAGGCTGGCCAGCAGGGCGTCATGGCCCAACAGCAGGCCCAGGCGGATGGCGGTCGGGTAGGCGTCGTTGGTCGACTGCGCCATGTTCACATCGTTGTTCGGGTGCAGGTACTGGTACTCACCCTTCTGGTGGCCCATGGCCTCCAGTGCGATGTTGGCGATGACTTCGTTGGCGTTCATGTTGGTAGAAGTACCAGCACCGCCTTGAATCATGTCCACCACGAACTGCTCGTGGTAGTCGCCTTTGATCAGTCGCCCGCAAGCTGCGCTGATGGCAGCGTGCTTGGCATCGCTCAAGTGCCCCAGCTCCCGGTTGGCGTCAGCAGCGGCCTGCTTGACCATCGCCAGGCCGACTACCAGTTTCGGGTAGTGCGACAGCGGAACACCGGAGAGGTGGAAGTTGTTGGCAGCGCGCAGGGTCTGGATGCCGTAGTAGGCATCGGCAGGAACTTCAAGGGTACCAAGCAGATCTTTTTCGACGCGGAACGATGCAGCGGAGGACATGATGGATATCATCTCGATTTTGACCCGGCACATGCCGGAATGGCGCCAATCCTAGGCCTGAAGGGGATTTTGCGGCCAATGCTGTTGCACGCTAACCTATGCACAAACGGCATACTGTTTCATGTGACGCCAATTGACATTCGAGCGTGTTCCATTTTGGTGCATGCCGGGGGATCTGCTTCATGAACCTTGAAAGCAAATGGTTGGAGGACTTCAGTGCCCTGGCCTCCACACGCAGTTTTTCTCAGGCGGCGGAGCGCCGGTTTGTCACCCAGCCAGCATTCAGCCGACGCATTCGCAGCCTTGAAGCAGCCCTCGGCCTGACCTTGGTGAATCGTTCCCGCACGCCCATTGAATTGACTGAGGCCGGCCAACTGTTTCTCGTTACCGCGCGCACTGTTGTCGACCAGTTGAGCGAAGTTTTACGCCATTTGCATCATCTTGAAGGAGGGCAGGGCGAAGTGATTCAGGTAGCGGCCGCGCACTCTCTGGCGTCAGGCTTCTTCCCGCGTTGGGTCGCCCAGTTGCGCAATGATGGCTTGAACATCGCCACCCGCCTGGTTGCGACTAACGTCGGGGATGCAGTGCACGCATTGCGCGAGGGCGGTTGCGATCTGATGCTGGCTTTCTATGACCCCGACGCTGCGTTGCAGATGGACGCCGAGATTTTCCCGTCGTTACACATGGGCAATACGGAAATGTTGCCGGTATGCGCTGTAGATGCCGACGGCAAGCCACTGTTTGACCTGGAAAGCGACGGCAGTGTGCCGCTGCTGGCATACAGCGCAGGCGCTTTCCTCGGTCGCTCGGTCAGCCTGCTGCTGCGCCAGCGCAACCTGCGCTATACCACGGTGTATGAAACGGCAATGGCCGACAGCCTGAAGAGCATGGCACTGGAAGGCATGGGCGTTGCCTGGGTGCCGCGCTTGTCCATGCGGGGCGAGCTTGAGCGTGGCGAACTGGCCATTTGCGGCGGTAGCCAATGGCATGTGCCCTTGGAAATCCGTCTGTATCGCTGCGCCTTGGTACGCAAGGCTAATGTGCGCCTCCTTTGGCGCAAGCTCGAAGGTGGCGTGGCGGTTGACCCAAAAGTCAGCCAAAGCCCCGAAAAATAAGGGCGACAGTTGGTCGCCGGGGGTGCCAGCAAGGCCTTGGGTTACGGTATACTGCGCGGCCTTTCGACCGGATGCGTCCGGTTATGATCAGCAAACAAGCCACGCCGGTCGTCCCGCGTGGCTTGTTGTTTTTTGACGCGCCCAATGGCGCACAAGCGAAGAGGCTCGACGATGAGTGCACTGGTTGGCGTGATCATGGGCTCCAAGTCCGATTGGTCCACCCTTAGCCACACCGCCGATATGCTGGAAAAACTCGGCATTCCCTACGAAGTGAAGGTGGTTTCCGCCCATCGCACCCCGGACTTGCTGTTCCAGTATGCCGAAGAGGCTGAAGGGCGTGGCATCGAGGTGATCATTGCCGGTGCCGGTGGCGCCGCTCACCTGCCAGGCATGTGCGCTGCCAAGACTCACCTGCCAGTGCTGGGCGTTCCGGTGCAGTCGTCGATGCTCTCCGGAGTCGACTCGCTGCTGTCGATCGTGCAGATGCCTGCCGGTGTGCCGGTTGCCACCCTGGCCATCGGCCGCGCGGGTGCCGTCAACGCCGCACTGCTGTCGGCGAGCATTCTGGGTGCCAAGTACCCGCAGTATCACGCCGCGCTGAAGCAGTTCCGCACGGAGCAGACCGATACCGTACTGGACAATCCAGACCCGCGTCAGGCTTGAGGCTGAACCCATGAAGATTGGTGTAATCGGTGGTGGCCAACTGGGCCGCATGCTGGCCCTGGCGGGTACTCCGCTGGGCATGAACTTCGCCTTCCTCGACCCTGCGCCAGACGCGTGTGCCGCGCCCTTGGGTGAGCACCTGCGTGCCGACTACGGCGATCAGGACCATCTGCGCCAGCTGGCCGACGAAGTAGACCTGGTCACCTTCGAGTTCGAAAGCGTCCCGGCCGAGACCGTGGCCTTCCTGTCGCAGTTCGTCCCGGTTTACCCAAGTGCCGAGGCGCTGCGTATCGCCCGTGATCGCCTGTTCGAGAAAAGCATGTTCCGCGACCTGGGCATTCCGACGCCAGCATTCGCAGACATCCTTTCGCAAGCAGACCTGGATGCAGCCGTTGCCAGCATCGGCCTGCCTGCCGTGCTGAAAACCCGTACATTGGGTTATGACGGCAAGGGCCAGAAGGTGCTGCGCAAGCCAGAAGACGTGCTCGGCACATTCGCCGAGCTGGGCAGCGTACCTTGCCTGCTGGAAGGTTTCGTACCTTTCACGGGCGAAGTATCGCTGGTGGCCGTGCGTGCCCGTGATGGCGAAACCCGCTTCTACCCGCTGGTACACAACACCCACGAAAGCGGCATCCTGCGCCTGTCGGTAGCCAGTGAAGCACACCCACTGCAGGCCCTGGCCGAAGATTACGTAGGTCGCGTGCTCAAGCAGCTGGACTATGTTGGCGTGATGGCGTTCGAGTTCTTTGAAGTTGACGGTGGCCTCAAGGCCAACGAAATCGCCCCGCGCGTACACAACTCCGGGCACTGGACCATCGAAGGCGCCGAGTGCAGCCAGTTCGAAAACCACCTGCGTGCCGTTGCTGGCCTGCCGCTGGGCTCGACTGCCAAGGTCGGTGAGAGCGCCATGCTCAACTTCATTGGTGAAGTGCCGGCTGTGGGCAAGGTTGCGGCCATCGAAGATTGCCACCTGCATCACTACGGCAAAGCCTTCAAGGTCGGGCGCAAGGTTGGCCACGCCACCCTGCGTTGCCAGGATATGGCCACCCTCAAGGCCAAGATCGCCGAAGTAGAAGCGCTGATCGGCAACTGACCGAACTTCTGCTGGCGGCAAGCCCTCTGAAATGGCAACAAGCCAAAGCTCTGACTAGGCTTTGGCTTGTTCCACTTTCACTGCAGAGGGATTGCCATGGGCATCATCGGAACCATCTTCATCGGCCTCATCGTCGGCCTGTTGGCCCGCTTCATCAAACCGGGCGACGACAGCATGGGCTGGATCATGACCATTCTGCTGGGTATCGCCGGCTCCTTGCTCGCTACGTACGGCGGCCAGGCACTCGGGATTTACCAGGCAGGTCAGGCCGCAGGGTTCTTCGGGGCGCTGGTTGGCGCCGTGGTCCTTCTGGTGATCTACGGATTCATCAAGAAACGCTGAATAGCGGGTAGAATGCCCGGCAATTCATTCGAGTTGCCGAGCATTTTCATGCGTGCGTTTTTCCTCCTTCCTTTGCTGCTTGCCAGCGCCCTGGCCCATGCCGAACTGCCTGAGACCGACTGGTTGGAGCTGATGCCCAAGTCGGACCAGAAGGCACTAGAGCAGATGCCGGAAATCGACCACAACTCGCCCGAGGCGATGGGCACCTTCACTGCCAAAGGCGGGCTGAAGCAAAGCAAGGGCTTGCCAGCGGTGATGTACTCGACCAAAACCGTGGCAGCCATGAATGGCAAGGAAATCCGACTGGGCGGTTATCCGGTGCCCTTGGAGAGCGATGCCAAGGGCAACAGCACACTGTTCTTCCTGGTGCCTTACCCAGGGGCCTGCATTCATGTACCGCCACCACCGCCTAACCAGTTGGTGCTGGTGCGCTATCCAAAAGGGTTGAAGATCGACGATATCTACACGCCGTTGTGGGTCAGCGGCACGTTGAAGGTGGAGAGCGTCAGTAATGACCTGGCGGATGCGGCCTATGCGCTGGATGCGGGGAAGGTGAGGGTTGTGGAAGACGCTGATCTTTGAAGCCTGTATTGGTCATCGCACTGTAACCGCCCCCCTGTAATCGATGGACTCGCCCCCGCCGAGGCATCACAGTGCCACGGTGGCGTTCGAAGAAGCCAACGGCAGCGAGGGCGAGACCATGAAAAAGCATAGTTCGAAGCACGATTCCCTGTCTTCCACTGATGTGGAGCTTTGCACAACCATCTGCGTAGACCTGGCCAAACAGGTCTTCCAGTTAGCAGGCGAGGATGCTACCGGTCGGGTGATCTACGAAGATCGCATCAAATCCCGACAGGCTTTCCATGATTTCCTACTCAAGGTGCCAGTGACGGTAACTGTCTTGATGGAGTGTGGTCCGGGTGCGCAAGCCTGGGCCAGGTTGCTGCAGGCCAAGGGTAATCCGGTTCGCATTCTGCCTGCGCAACGCGTGGCCGAGCACCGCAGTGGCGCCAAGAACGACCGTAACGACGCTCATGCCATTTTGCGCGCTGGTCGCGACAGCAGCATCGCCTCGATACCGGTCAAGAGCACCACAGCACTGACTATTCAGGCGCTGCACCGTATCCGGCGCGGCAACATCAAGCGACATACAGCGCTGGGTAATCAGATGCGTGGCTTGCTGCTTGAGCATGGTGTATCCATGCCCCAAGGTGATACCGCGATCAGTACACATGTACCGCGAGCTCTTGAGGATGCCTCCTTGCCCCTGCCTGATTTGTTGCGCGAGTTGCTCGATGAACTGCTAGCTGACTGGCTCTTTCTGAGTGAGCGCATTGCGACGCTAAGTGCGCGGCTCGAAGCGACAGCCCAAGAGGATAAGGTCGCACAACGGTTGATCACCATTCGTGGTGTCGGCCCCATCATCGCCACGGCGATCGTGGCGAAAGAGACAGAACCTGCACGCTTCGCCAGTGGCCGGATGTTTTCTGCTTTCTTCGGTGTCGTGCCCGACCAGCACAGCAGCGGAAACAAAATCAGGCTGGGCAGAATGAGCAAGCGAGGTGACGGCTACATACGCAGCTTGATGATTCAAGGCGCGCATGCTGTCTTGAGTCAGCTAAAGCCTGATTCCGATCAGCCAGATGATCGCCGCCTCTTGCGCTGGCTATCCCGCCTTGGGCGCAAGGAGGCGGCGATCAGACTGGCTAATCGAAATCTGCGCATTATTTGGTCACTGCTGCAAAGTGATCAGGTTTATCAACGCAAACCGAAAGGTCATGAGGAGGCTGCCATGAGCAGCTGATCAACCGAGCAATGCCACCGGGGCGCTGCGCGCCCCAACCCCTGCTAGTGAACATTGCCCCTTGGTAAGACCGTCGCAGAGAAATGCCTCCGCTCCTACAGGCCCGGCAACATTATGGCCTCAATGTAAACGGCAAACTGCGAGCTCACCACGATGTTGGCCAGAAGCGAAAAGCTTCCTCGAATAGGCCTGATACATAGATGCAACCGGGTTCCTATGTTCAAAAAGCAGCTAGACAGTGTGGGCGAGTCCATACATAGGAGCGGCTTCAGCCGCGAAGCAGGCGACGCGGTGCATGGCACCGGCTTCGCCGGTGTTCGCGGCTAAAGCCGCTCCTACACGAATCACGCCCACCTTAAGGCCGAGGTAACGCCAAATCCCGCCAAGGCAAAAGAACGGTTTGTCGTGCAGGGAAGGGGGGGATCTGGGACTAGCTTCTTGGTCATCGGAAAATGCTCGCTCAGTGCCGCCCCCGATCACTACCACATGAATAGGGTGGCGGCTGTACACGGGGTGGTAGACCTGGGCATTTTCCAAGCCAGGCAGGCTCGAAAGCCTCCCGCGCACAGCCACCATAGGCTGTCATGGAAAGAATGCATCCGGGCTACCACACCCGATCGCCAAGTTGTTCGGCGACGGTCTGAAGCCTAAGCACATCACTTCCCGCTGAGAAGGTGATGGTATTCGATACGAGCTGTAGGAAACTTCCTAAATTCCCAGCGTGTCGCCATGCATCCCGTAGCAGCTTCCGCCGCGATGTGGCCAGCCCGGAAGTCAGGTCATCTCACTGCCAATCGCCACGCGCAGATCATGCCGCTGCCCGGGCGCCAAGGTCACCACGTCATCCCGGACATTCGCCGTCTCGATGCACAGCATTCGCTGCCAGCCATCATCGGCCATGTCGGCCAGCCCCTTGGCCTTGTCGATCCACGGGTTCCATATCACCGCCGAACGTGAGCCGCTGCTGGTCAGGGTGATTCTGCGCTGCCAGTGCGGGTCAACGATGCTCAGTTGCTTCGGGGTATCGAGATAGATACGGTCAGTCTCGCCAGTAAACGTCAGGGCACCTTGTTGCTGGCGTTGCTCCCAATCGGCGAGGGTTTCGATGTAATCAAGGCCTTCAACGCCCTCGACACGCGCCTGGTGCACATCGCTGACCGCAAAGTAGCTGTGTAAAGCCTGGCTGATGGTGACCGGCGCATTACCCATATTGCGGCTGGTCAACGTCAGCTCCAGCGCATCATCCAGCACGATCAGCAGTTTAAGCTCGACGTCGTGTGGCCATCCAGGCAGATCGCCCTGGGCATCAGGCAACTCGAACTCGATGCGTAGTGAAGTACCGGCTTCCTCGATACCCAAGAGTTGCCAGTCACGATCGCGGGCCAGCCCGTGGGCGGGTGCCTCTGCACCGTGAAACATAGCTTGAACGGTGCCCGGGTTGCGCTGCAAATTCCCAAACCACGGCCAGCACACTGGTACACCGGCGCGCACAGACTTGCCCTTGCGGAAAATAGCCTGGTCGCTCAGCCACAGCAGCGGCGGTTCGCCAACCCGCTGGTAGCTGAGGATCTGCGCACCCTGTTGAGCGATCAGTAGTTCGGCGCGGTCGCTGCTGATGCGCCAGCAGTTGAGCTCGCCGTGTTGCTCGGTTTCGACCTTGAAAGTAGCCATAGCGCTCGTCTCATTGAATGCGTGTGGGGCTTGGACCCGATGACATTCAATGAGTTTACCGCTCGCATGGCTCAGCGACGAGGCACCGAGCGGGTACGGCCGCTGCCGTCGATGGCCACGAAGACGAAAGCTGCCTCGGTGACCTTGCGCCATTCGCTGGACAGCGGGTCGTCGCTCCACACTTCTACCATCATCTGGATCGAGCTGCGGCCGATCTCCAGCGTCTGGGTATAAAAGGAAAGCTGCGCGCCCACGGCCACCGGCACCAGGAAGGCCATGCGGTCGATGGCAACTGTAGCCACTCGGCCACCCGCTACCCGGCTGGCCATGGCGGTGCCGGCCAAATCCATCTGGGCGACCAGCCAGCCGCCAAAGATATCGCCGAAACCATTGGTTTCACGGGGTAACGCCGTGATTTGCAAAGCAAGGTCGCCTTGCGGGATAGGATCTTCTTGTTCGAGCTCGATCATGCGGTGGGGCCTCTGACCCGTGACGCTTTCGTTGGTGGGGCGCAAGGCCGTATAAACGATTCAGCTGCAAACATCCTACGCTGATTTCGCTTTTATTGAGCGGCCCAGGGACATTCTGCGAAACCGCCCGACATAAAGACCGGCGTTTTCGCACAATATCCCACGCTTTCTGCAACCTTTTCCTACGAGTCGCCAGTATATATAGCCAAACGTCAGGCGACGACCGTGCAGTCATGAATATCTGTTGGGTTTTTGTATCGCTTCCGGCCGGGCTCGGCAATTTGCTATCTTCGCCACTCTCCCCAATCCAGAAGCCGCGTACCAAGCGGCCTGCATGACCTACAAGAGAACGACGAGCGATGACCTCCGTGCCGAGCAGTATCGAGCAGCCCTCGCGGCCGCTGACCCGCAGTGACTACAAAACTCTCTCACTGTCCGCCCTGGGCGGAGCGCTGGAGTTCTACGACTTCATCATTTTCGTGTTCTTTGCGACGGTGGTGGGCAAACTGTTCTTCCCGGCCGACATGCCCGAATGGCTGCGCTTGATGCAAACGTTCGGCATCTTTGCAGCTGGTTATCTGGCGCGCCCGCTGGGCGGCATCATCATGGCTCACTTCGGTGACCTGCTCGGGCGCAAGAAGATGTTTACCCTGAGCATCTTCATGATGGCCTTGCCAACGCTGGTCATGGGCTTGCTGCCGACCTACGCACAGATTGGCCTGTGGGCGCCGGTGCTGCTGTTGCTGATGCGTGTAATCCAGGGTGCTGCGATTGGCGGTGAGGTGCCGGGTGCCTGGGTGTTCGTCTCCGAACACGTGCCAGCGCGCAATACCGGCTACGCCTGCGGCACGCTGACCGCTGGCTTGACGGCGGGCATTTTGCTCGGCTCGCTGGTGGCGACGCTGATCAACACGATTTACAGCGCCGAGGAAGTCGCCGATTACGCTTGGCGTATCCCGTTCCTGATGGGCGGTGTGTTCGGCCTGTTTTCGGTTTACCTGCGCCGCTGGCTGCATGAAACCCCTGTTTTCGCTGAAATGCAGGAACGCAAGGCACTGGCCGAAGAGTTGCCACTGCGCGCTGTACTGCGCGATCACCGCGGCCCCATCTTGCTGTCGATGTTGCTGACCTGGCTGCTGTCGGCAGGCATTGTCGTGGTCATTCTGATGACCCCGGCCTTGCTGCAAAGCATTTATCACATCAGCCCGACTGACTCGCTCAAGGCCAACAGCCTGGCGATTGTGTTGCTCAGCCTGGGTTGTATCGGCGCCGGTAGCCTGGCCGACCGCTTTGGCGCGGGCCGGGTATTCGTGATCGGTAGCCTTATGTTGCTGATCAGTTCGTGGACCTTCTATCACAGCCTGCCAACGCGGCCTGATTTGCTGTTCCCACTGTATGCCATCACCGGCCTGTGCGTGGGCGTAATCGGCGCCGTCCCCTACGTGATGGTCAAGGCCTTCCCCCCTGTAGTGCGGTTTAGCGGCCTGTCGTTCTCGTACAATGTGGCCTATGCCATTTTTGGTGGTTTGACGCCGATGGTGGTGACTGCGCTGTTGAAAGTTAGCCCGATGGCGCCTGCTTATTATGTGGCGGGGCTGTGCGCTGTTGGCCTGATCGTGGGCCTTTACCTGCTCGCTAACAAACGTTGAATCCGCTCCCGTGGAGTGAGTTCACTCTGCATCCTTTGAAGAAGGCCATCACTGAATCCAGTGATGGCCTTTCATCCAAATGTCACATTCAAGTCATATCGTATTCATGCGGCCTGCAGATACTGGCCACCGTTCCATCCAACACACCCAATATTCCTGCTAGGAGCAAGGCATGAAACTGAAGCGTTTGATGGCGGCCCTTACCTTCGCCGCCGCTGGCGTTGCAACCGCCAACGCGGTAGCCGCCGTCGACCCAGCTATCCCGACCTACACCAAAACCACCGGTGTTTCGGGCAACCTCTCCAGCGTCGGTTCCGATACCCTGGCGAACCTGATGACTCTGTGGGCCGAGGCCTACAAGAAGGAATATCCGAACGTAAACATCCAGATCCAGGCGGCCGGTTCCTCCACCGCACCACCCGCGCTGACCGAAGGTACCGCCAACCTCGGCCCGATGAGCCGCAAGATGAAGGACGTCGAGCTGCAGGCGTTCGAGCAGAAATACGGCTACAAGCCGACTGCCATCCCGGTTGCCGTTGACGCCCTGGCCGTGTTCGTTCACAAGGACAACCCGATCAAAGGCCTGACCATGGCCCAGGTCGATGCCATCTTCTCGTCTACCCGCCTGTGCGGTGGCAAAGCCGACGTCAAAACCTGGGGTGACCTGGGTGTGACCGGCGACCTGGCCAACAAGCCGGTCCAGCTGTTCGGCCGTAACTCGGTATCCGGCACCTACGGCTACTTCAAGGAAGAAGCCCTGTGCAAAGGCGACTTCAAGCCTAACGTCAACGAACAGCCTGGCTCGGCTTCGGTTGTGCAGTCGATCAGCTCCTCGCTGAACGGCATCGGCTACTCGGGCATCGGTTACAAGACCGCGAGCGTCAAGACCGTAGCCCTGGCCAAGAAAGAAGGCGGCGCCTTTGTTGAAGACAACGAAGCCAACGCCCTGAACGGCACCTACCCGCTGTCGCGCTTCCTGTATGTTTACGTGAACAAGGCCCCGAACAAGCCTCTGGCTCCGTTGGATGCCGAATTCATCAAGCTGGTGCTGTCGCAAGCTGGCCAGCAGGTCGTGGTGAAGGATGGTTACATCCCGCTGCCGGCCAAAGTGGTTGAGAAGACCCTGGCTGACCTGGGCCTGAACCACGCCGGTAACGTTGCAAAGAAGTAAGTAACTGAGGAGGAGGCCGGGCGCTGCCGCCCGGCCTTTTCCCCGACTTCCCAGCCCGAAGCCAGGGTTCCTGAGCGGCGGGCTTTCGTGCGTCATCGCACTGTCATGTTTTTGTCATACGGGACCGCTAGGGTGTGCGCATGAATGATCTGGCCAATTCCACAATGACTCCCAACTCCCCCCCCGTGCGCATTGATTTCAATACGCCCGAGTTGCAGCGCAAGCGCCGCATGCGTGCCCTCAAGGATCGCCTGACCCGTTGGTATGTACTGGTGGGCGGGCTTGCTGTGTTGGCAGCCATTACCCTGATCTTCTTCTACCTGGCCTACGTTGTGTTGCCGCTGTTCCAAGGCGCTACGTTGACCAGCAAGAAAGCTCTGGAGCCTACCTGGCTGCAGCAGGATGCCGGCAAGCCGCTGTTGATCGCGCTTGAAGAGCAGAACCTGGTGGGTATGCGGGTTTCGGACAAGGGCCAGGCTCTGTTCTTCGATACCAAGACCGGCAGCGAACTGAGCCGTGTCGACCTGCCACTGCCGGCAGGCACCCAGGTTACCTCGATCAGTACCGACCAGCCCGGCAGCCCGATGGTGGTGCTGGGGCTGTCCAATGGCCAGGCGCTGACCTTCCATCACACGTACAAGATCACGTACCCGGACAACAAGAAGACCATCACCCCAGGTGTGGACTTCCCCTACGGTAAAGAGCCGCTCGTGCTCGACGACCAAGGCCGCCCGCTGGAGCACGTGAGCGTCAACATCAACGGTGAAACCTTGATGTTGGCTGGCTCCACGGGTGCGCATCTGCAAGTGATCGAGCTCTCGCGCACCGAAAACATGATGACCGGCGAGGTCACCACCGAGCAGAACCGCATCGAACTGCCGCAAATGACCGAGGTGGTGAAGAACATCTTCATCGACCCGCGCCAGCAGTGGCTGTATGTGATCAACGGCCGCGCCACGGCTGATGTCTTCAGCCTGCGTGACAAGAGCCTCAATGGCCGGTACAAGCTGACGGAAAGCGCCGATACCGAAATCACCGCCACAGGCCAACTGGTCGGTGGCATTTCGCTGATTATCGGTGACTCCAAGGGCGGGCTGGCCCAGTGGTTCATGGCCCGAGACCCGGATGGCGAGTCGCGCTTCAAGCAAATCCGGACCTTCCAGATGGGCAAGGCGCCCATCGTGCAAATCGATGCCGAAGAGCGCCGCAAGGGTTTCATCGCCCTGGACGCCGAGGGCAAGCTGGGCGTGTTCCACAGCACCGCGCACCGCACCCTGCTGGTCGAGCCTGTTGCCGAAGGCCCGGGTATCCTGGCCCTGTCGCCACGTGCCAACCGCATCATCATCGAAGAAGGCGGCAAGCTGCTGCCACTTAGCCTGAAAAACCCCCACCCGGAAGTTTCCTTCAGCGCGTTGTGGGGCAAGGTGTGGTACGAGAACTACGACGAGCCCAAATACGTGTGGCAGTCGACTGCGTCGAACACCGACTTCGAGCCCAAGCTGAGCCTGTCGCCGTTGACCTTCGGTACCCTCAAGGCCGCGTTCTACGCGATGATCCTGGCGGCGCCGCTGGCCATTGCCGCCGCTATCTATACTGCGTACTTCATGGCACCCGGCATGCGCCGCAAGGTCAAACCGGTGATCGAACTCATGGAAGCGATGCCGACGGTCATCCTCGGCTTCTTTGCCGGCTTGTTCCTGGCCCCGTACCTCGAAGGCCACCTGCCGGGTGTGTTCAGCCTGTTCGTCATCATGCCGGTGGGCATCCTGCTTGCGGGCTTCGGCTGGAGCCGCCTGCCGGAGTCGATCCGCCTGCGCATCCCGGATGGCTGGGAAGCAGCGATCCTGATCCCGGTGATTCTGGTGATCGGCTGGGGCGCCTTGACCATGAGCCCGCATCTGGAAAGCTGGTTCTTCGACGGCGATATGCGTTTGTGGATCACCAACGACCTGGGCATCACCTACGACCAGCGCAACGCTCTGGTGGTGGGGATTGCCATGGGCTTCGCGGTCATCCCGAACATCTACTCGATCGCCGAAGATGCCGTGTTCAGCGTGCCGCGCAGCCTGACACTGGGCTCGCTGGCTCTGGGTGCCACGCCTTGGCAGACCCTCACCCGCGTAGTCATCCTGACTGCCAGCCCGGGCATCTTCTCGGCGCTGATGATCGGCATGGGCCGAGCAGTGGGCGAGACCATGATCGTGCTCATGGCCACTGGCAACACCCCGGTAATGGAGATGAACCTGTTCGAAGGTATGCGCACCCTGGCTGCCAACGTGGCGGTGGAAATGCCCGAATCCGAAGTCGGCGGCAGCCATTACCGTGTGTTGTTCCTCGCCGCCCTCGTGCTGCTGATGTTCACCTTCATCATGAACACCTTGGCCGAGCTGATTCGCCAGCGTCTGCGCAAGAAATACTCGTCGCTTTGATAGAAAGGTAGAGATCCGTGAAAAAGGATTCCCTCAAAGGCTGGTTCAAGAGCGGCGCACCAGGCGTCTGGATCAGCGGTGGCGCGGTGGCCATGGCGGTCATCATGACCGTCGGCCTGCTGGCAGTGATTGCTGTACGCGGCCTGGGCCACTTCTGGCCCGCCGACCTGATCCAGGCCACCTACAAGGTTCCGGGCCAGGCAGACCATGTTGTGGTCGGTGAAGTGGTACAGAAGGAAGAGGTACCTCGGGCGCGCTTGAAAGGTGCTGGCTTGCCAGTACCTGATGAAGGCCCGGAGTTCATGACCCGTGAGCTGATCAAGGTGGGTAACCGCGACCTTAACGGTAGCGATTTCACCTGGGTGGTTGGCGACTGGCTGGTCGATGAACAGCGCCCGGCAGACCTGATTGCCCTGGAGCGCCGTGAATGGGGCAACTTCTACGGCTACCTGGTCAGCATCAAGGAAGAAGGCCGCGTAGTAGCAACAGGGCCGGCCGCCTGGAACGAACTGCAGGCCCGCCTCAAGCGCGCCAACCAGTTCAACAGCGAACTGCAGAGCCTCGAGAAAAAGGACATCGGTGCCATCAACCATGGCCTTGAGCGCCTGCGCCTGCACGGCCGCAAGCTGGAACTGGAAGGCAAGCTGGACGCCGCCGCCCAGGCTGACATGGACGCTGAACGTGCAGAGCTGAACAGCCGTTACAAGGCTATCGAAGATCGACTGACCGGCCTGCACCAGGCGTTTGCCCGTGACAGCATCGTGGTTCGCGACGGTAACGGGCGTGAAACCGAGGTCAACCTGAGCAAGGTAGTACACGCCATCCAGCCGAACGCCATGTCCGGGTTCGCCAAGATGGGGGCCTACGTTGCCAAGGTGTGGGAGTTCCTCAGCGACGACCCGCGTGAAGCCAATACCGAGGGCGGTATCTTCCCGGCCATCTTCGGTACCGTGATGATGACCCTGATCATGGCCGTGATCGTTACCCCGTTCGGTGTACTGGCAGCGGTTTACCTGCGCGAATACGCCAGGCAGGGCCCGGTGACTCGCCTGATCCGTATTGCGGTGAACAACCTGGCCGGTGTTCCGGCGATCGTGTATGGCGTGTTCGGCCTGGGCTTCTTCGTCTACGTGTTGGGCGGCTCAATCGACCGCTTGTTCTTCCCGGAGTCGCTGCCGGCGCCTACCTTGGGTACGCCTGGCCTGCTGTGGGCTTCGCTGACCCTGGCCCTGCTGGCCGTGCCTGTGGTGATCGTTGCGACCGAGGAAGGCCTGGCGCGTATTCCGCGCACTGTGCGTGAGGGCTCGCTGGCGCTGGGTGCGACCAAGGCCGAGACCTTGTGGAAGATTGTACTGCCGATGGCCAGCCCGGCCATGATGACCGGCATGATCCTCGCCGTGGCACGCGCCGCCGGTGAAGTGGCGCCGTTGATGCTGGTGGGTGTGGTCAAGCTGGCCCCGTCGCTGCCGGTGGACGGTAACTACCCGTACCTGCACCTGGACCAGAAGATCATGCACCTGGGCTTCCACATCTACGATGTCGGCTTCCAGAGCCCGAACGTCGAGGCTGCGCGGCCGCTGGTGTACGCCACCGCATTGCTGCTGGTGATGGTAATCGCCACCCTTAACCTCTCGGCGGTGTGGATCCGTAACCACCTGCGCGAGAAGTACAAGGCCCTCGACAGCTGACCCTGATTACAAGCGTGCCGCCCGTGAGCCGGGCGGCCCTTTGAAACGACTTGATAGCGTATGGAGTTGACCATGCAGCAAGAATCCCATACTCACGGCATCGACATGTCTGCCCTGGGTCGCGACAAGCAAAGCCTGCGCCTGGCAGAAGAAACCGTGGCCATCGAAGTGCCTGGCCTGAGCCTGTTCTACGGCGACAAGCAGGCCTTGTTCGATGTCAGCATGAACATCCCCAAGCAGCGCGTGACCGCCTTCATCGGCCCGTCTGGCTGCGGCAAGTCCACCCTGCTGCGTACTTTCAACCGCATGAACGACCTGGTTGACGGTTGCCGTGTGGAAGGCGCCATCAACCTTTACGGCAACAACATCTACCGCAAAGGCGAAGACGTGGCCGAG
The DNA here is from genome assembly GCF_028898945.1 of Pseudomonas sp. PSKL.D1. Taxonomy (NCBI): domain Bacteria; kingdom Pseudomonadati; phylum Pseudomonadota; class Gammaproteobacteria; order Pseudomonadales; family Pseudomonadaceae; genus Pseudomonas; species Pseudomonas sp. PSKL.D1. The sequence goes on along the minus strand of NZ_CP118607.1, from coordinate 5,808,907 downwards.
CTGCGTCGCCGCGTGGGCATGGTGTTCCAGAAACCCAACCCGTTCCCCAAGACCATCTACGAGAACGTGGTTTATGGCCTGCGGATTCAGGGCATCAACAAGAAGCGCACGCTGGACGAAGCCGTGGAGTGGGCATTGAAGGGGGCTGCGTTGTGGGATGAGGTCAAGGACCGCTTGCACGAGTCGGCGCTTGGCCTGTCCGGTGGCCAGCAACAGCGCCTGGTGATCGCCCGTACCATCGCCGTTGAGCCGGAAGTACTGCTGCTCGACGAGCCGTGCTCGGCACTGGACCCGATCTCGACGCTGAAAGTCGAAGAGCTGATCTACGAACTGAAATCCAAGTACACCATCGTTATCGTGACCCACAACATGCAGCAGGCCGCCCGTGTTTCGGACTACACGGCGTTCATGTACATGGGCAAACTGGTCGAATTCGGTGATACCGACACCCTGTTCACCAACCCGGCGAAGAAGCAGACCGAGGATTACATCACCGGTCGCTACGGCTAAGCACAAGCCAGGGACAGACACGAACCATTTGAAGCTTGCAGCTGCTTCGCGGAGCGAAACGATGATCAACAAAGAAAGCCTTACGCACCATATTTCACAGCAATTCAACGCCGAACTCGAAGAGGTCCGCAGCCACTTGTTGGCGATGGGTGGCCTGGTCGAGAAACAGGTGAACGACGCTGTTACCGCCTTGATCGAGGCCGATTCGGGCCTGGCTCAGCAGGTACGCGAGGTCGACGAGCAAATCAACCAGATGGAGCGCAACATCGACGAGGAATGCGTGCGCATCCTCGCGCGTCGCCAGCCGGCGGCTTCCGACCTGCGCTTGATCATCAGTATTTCCAAGTCGGTGATCGACCTGGAGCGCATTGGCGACGAGTCGACCAAGATTGCCCGCCGGGCCATCCAGCTGTGCGAGGAAGGCGAGTCGCCACGTGGCTACGTGGAAGTGCGCCACATCGGCGACCAGGTGCGCAACATGGTGCGTGATGCCCTTGACGCCTTTGCCCGCTTCGACGCGGACCTGGCGTTGTCGGTGGCCCAGTACGACAAGACCATCGACCGTGAGTACAAAACCGCCCTGCGCGAGCTGGTGACCTACATGATGGAAGACCCGCGTTCGATCTCGCGGGTACTGAGCGTGATTTGGGCCCTGCGCTCGCTGGAGCGCATCGGCGACCACGCGCGCAACATCTCCGAGCTGGTGATTTATCTGGTGCGCGGTACAGACGTGCGCCACATGGGCCTCAAGCGTATGAAGGCGGAAGTCGAAGGCACTGCTGAAAAGGCTAATGTTCCTGCCGAACCGGACGATAAATAAGTTTGCTCCCGAGCTTTAACGCCCGGCTTTGGCCGGGCGTTTTCGTTTGTGGCAGAGCAACCAGCAGGCACCCGCGAACGATGCGAAGCAGTCCCGGCGTGACCCAGGCATTGGCAAGTGGCCACCGTTGAGCGGTTGGCCAGTCGGGATTCAAGAGGAGTATCGATGAGTAAAGTGAATGTGCTGGTTGTGGATGACGCCCCGTTCATCCGTGACCTGGTCAGGAAGTGCCTGCGCAATGCCTTCCCGGGCATGGTCATCGAAGATGCCGTAAACGGCCGTAAGGCGATGGCCATGCTGAGTAAGGAGGCGTTCGACCTGGTTCTGTGCGACTGGGAAATGCCTGAAATGACGGGCCTGGAATTGCTTACCTGGTGCCGCCAGCAACCTGAAATGAAGAGCATGCAGTTCATCATGGTCACCAGCCGTGGTGACAAGGAGAACGTGATCCAGGCCATCCAGGCCGGCGTTTCCGACTTCGTCGGCAAGCCATTCACCAATGAGCAGTTGCTGACCAAGGTGAAGAAGGCCCTGACCAAGATCGGCAAGCTGGAAAGCCTGATGGCAGGTGGCCCGGCGCGGGTAAACTCGGCGTTTGCCAATGATTCGTTGAGCGCTTTGACCGGCGGTAAGCCCGAGGCCGTCAAAGTGGCGCCTGCCGCCGCAGTTGCCAAGCCTTTGCTCAATGCACCGCCCCCGCAATCAGCCGCTGCAGCCGCTGCCCAGACTGGCCGTGGCCAGGGCCAGCTGCGCCTGGCCAGTGGCACCCAAGCCTGCGTGATCAAGGCGCTGAGCCTGAAGGAAGCGTTGCTGGTGGTGCGTCGCAGTGCAGCACTGCCGCAGGTGCTTGAAGGCGCTGTGCTGGACCTGGAGCAAGGCGAGAACGCGGAGGTCGCACGGCTCAACGGCTACCTGCATGCCGTTGCGGCACTGGAGCCCAAGCCTGAAAGCGACTGGCTGCAACTGACGTTCAAGTTCGTCGACCAGGATGCCCAGAAGCTGGATTACCTGTCGCGCCTGATCGCCCGCGGCACCGCGCAAAAGCACTTTACCCCTGGCGCCTGATTATCCAGCTGTTTGAGTGATGGTGCGGCGACCCGACCAACTGTCGTACCGCTCTCAAAACGGGCTGCTAGGCTTCGACAGATCACAACTGTCAAAAAGCCACTATCATGCCCGCCGCCGCCCGCTTGCTGCTGTGCTGTGCCTTGCTTTCGGCCTCGGTGTCGAGCTTCGGCATGACCCTCTACAGAACCACCGATGATTTTGGTGTGGTGTCCTACTCGGACCGCCCCAGCCCCGGTGCCAAGACGTTCACGCTACGCGAGCCCATGTTGGAGCGGGTTGATGGCCAGGTGCGCCTGCAAACCGAGCCGTTCCCCGGTGGTGTGCGTTTTTTTGTGCGTAACGACCTGTACGTACCGATGGAGGTCGAGTTGCGCATCGACAAGCTTGCCAACGCCTTTGGCGGCAATGCCCCGCGTATTGTACGCAGTGTGGTGGGGCCGCGTTCTACCAAGGTGCTCAGCTCGGTGCTGGCCGCTCCGGGCGGGCCTTTGAAGTACGCCAGCAAGTTTCAGTACGCCATGGGTGACCCTGTTCAGCGCTCCCAAGGCTATCGGTATCCATTCCCGTGGAAAGGCGGGCCATTCCGGCTCACCCAAGGGCCCAATGGGCGCTTCAGCCATTTTGGCGCCAAGGGGCGCTATGCCATGGACATAGCCATGCCTGAGGGCACGCCGATCATCGCGGCGCGGGCCGGCGTGGTGGTAAAAATCGAGAACAACCAGACTGGCCGGGGCACCAACCCCGCAGGCAACTTTGTGCGCATCCTGCACCCGGACGGCACCATGGGCGTGTACCTGCACCTGATGCGCGGTTCGGTGGTGGTGAGGGAGGGGCAGCAAGTGGGGCTGGGCCAGGCACTGGCCAAATCGGGCAACACCGGCAACAGCACCGGCCCGCACCTGCATTTCGTGGTTCAGCGCAATGTGGGCTTTGCGCTGGAGTCGATACCGTTCCAGTTCGACCGGCCAATCGGCGGGCTGCCGGACTTTACCGCCGGCAACCCATGAGCCAAGTGCTCAATCCAGTTTGAGCACCTTGGCCAGCACGATCTTCGGCCCTTTCATCTTCTTGATGATGATGCGCAGGCCTTCGACTTCCAGCACTTCCTCTTCTTCGGGCACGCGCTTGAGCGTTTCGTAGATGAGACCGGCCAGGGTTTCGGCTTCGATATGGTCAAGGTCAACGCCCAGCAGGCGCTCGACCTTGAACAGTGGCGTGTCACCGCGTACCAGCAACTTGCCAGGCTGGTAGGCCAGGATGCCGCGCTCGGTCTTGCGGTGTTCGTCCTGAATGTCGCCCACCAGCACTTCCAGCACGTCTTCCATGGTCAGGTAGCCGATGACCTTGCCATCGGCTTCTTCGACCAGCACAAAGTGCGCGCCACCCTTGCGGAACTGCTCCAGCAGCTGGGCCAGTGGCATGTGCCGCGATACCCGCTCCAGCGGCCGGGCCAGGTCTTCGAGGTCAACCGTTTCGGGCAGGTGCTCCAGCTCGGCCAGTTCCAGCAACAGGTCTTTGATGTGCAGCAGCCCGGTGAACTCTTCGCGCTCGGCGTCGTACAGCGGGTAGCGGCTGAACTTGTGGCGCCGCACCAGGGCGAGGATTTCCTTCAGTGGCGCATGGGCATCAATGCTGACCATGTCTTCACGCGAGTTGGCCCAGTCGACCACTTCCAGCTCGCCCATTTCCACGGCCGAGGCCAGCACGCGCATGCCTTGGTCGCTTGGGTCCTGGCCGCGGCTGGAGTGCAGGATCAGTTTCAGCTCTTCGCGGCTGTAATGGTGCTCATGGTGCGGGCCCGGCTCGCCCTGGCCGGCAATACGCAAAATGGTGTTGGCGCTGGCGTTGAGCAGGTAGATGGCCGGGTACATCAGCCAGTAGAACGTGTACAACGGCACGGCCGTCCACAGCGACAGCAGCTCGGGTTTGCGGATCGCCCACGACTTGGGCGCCAGTTCACCGACCACGATGTGCAGGTACGAGATGACGAAGAACGCAACGAAGAACGACACACCCTTGATCAGCTCGGGCGAGTCCACGCCCAGGTAGGCCAGCAGCGGTTCGAGCAGGTGCGCGAATGCCGGCTCGCCGACCCAGCCCAGGCCCAGCGAGGCAAGGGTGATACCCAGCTGGCAGGCGGACAGGTAGGCGTCGAGCTGGTTGTGAACCTTGCGCAAGATGCTGCCGCGCCAGCCGTGCAGTTCGGCAATGGACTCGACGCGAGTGGAGCGCAGCTTGACCATGGCGAACTCGGCGGCAACGAAGAAGCCGTTGAGCAGCACCAGGAAGAAGGCAAAGATGATCATGCCGAAATCGGCGAATAACGAGGTGAGGCTGATACCAGGGGAAGGGTCCATGATGGAGTTTTTACGGGGTCCGTCTTTGGGGAAATAGAAAATAAAGTGCCAGCTTTTGCTGGCACAGGGGGTCCAATGTAGCGGCTGAAGCTACAAAAGCAAAGGGTGCCGGTGCCATCAGCCCCGGTTGCTGGCCAATTGTGCCGGTGCAAAATGACAGGTAAAGGTGCTGCCATGCCCCGGCACACTGCTGATCTCCAGCTTGCCGCGATGGCGCATCAGCACATGCTTGACGATCGCCAGCCCAAGCCCCGTGCCCCCGGTGTTGGAGGCGCGGCTGGAGTCGACCCGGTAAAACCGCTCGGTCAGGCGCGGCAGATGCTTGGCATCGATACCCACGCCGGAATCCTGCACCGAAAGGTGCACGCCTTGATCATCCGCCCACAGGCGGATCCGGATGTTGCCTTCATCCTGGGTGTACTTGACCGCGTTGAACACCAGGTTGGAAAAGGCGCTGCGTAGTTCGGATTCACTGCCTTTGAGCTTTATCCCGGGTGTTGCATCCAGGCTAATGCGTTGATTGCGCGGCCCCGACAGCGCCTGAGCGTCGTTTTTGATGGCGGCCAGCATTGCATCGACCGCCACCGGCTGGTTGTCCGACGGGTAATCGGTGGCCTCCAGCTTGGCCAGCAGCAGCAAGTCGTTAAGCAGGGTTTGCATGCGCGAGCCTTGCTGGCTCATCTGCTGCAGTGCACGGGCCCAGCGGGGGTTCACGTCCTCGACGTTGTCCAGCAGGGTTTCCAGGTAGCCGGTGATTACCGTTAGCGGCGTGCGCAACTCATGCGATACGTTGGCCACGAAGTCCTTGCGCATCTGCTCCAGCTGGTGGATGCGGGTGACATCGCGCACCAGCATCAGGTGTTCATTGTTGCCGTAGCGGGTCAGGTGCAACTGAACGCGCAGGCGGTCGTTGATCGGGGAGGGGATCTCCAGCGGTTCCGCGTAGTTTTCCGACTCGAAGTACTCCTTGAAACGGGGGTGGCGCACCAGGTTGGTGACCGGCTGCCCGCCATCCTGTGGGGTTTTGAACCCCAGCAGGGTTTCTGCGGCGCGGTTCCACCATTCCAGGTTGCCGTCGCTGTCGAGCATGATCACTGCATCGCGCAGGGCGGCAGTGGATTCCTGAACCCGGTCGATCACCGCCTGCAGGCGGCCTCGCACGCGCTGGTCGCGGCGTTGCAGGTGGTAGATGCTGTCAAACACCTCGCCCCACAGGCCGTAACCGTCCGGCGGTGCTTCATCGGGTTGGTGATTGCGCAGCCAGTCATGCAGGCGCAGCAGTTGCTTGAGGGTCCAGCCCAGATACAGTGCCAGGCCGATGGCCAGGCTCCAGCCGTAGTAGCCGCTGACCAGGCCGCCGATCAGGCAGACGGTGATCAGCAGCAACAGGTGGCGAATCAGGGTCGCGTGCCAGTTCTGGTTCAAGTGACGGTCCTTGTACAACGACGTGCGGCGTGGCGCTTTGGTGCTCGATCAGCTTTTGGTCGAGAAGCGATAGCCAGTGCCCCGGACGGTTTGTACCAGATTTTCGTAGGCTTCACCCAGTGCCTTGCGCAGCCGGCGGATGTGCACATCGACAGTGCGCTCCTCGACATATACGTTGCCGCCCCAGACCTGGTCGAGCAACTGGCCACGGGTGTAGGCGCGCTCCTGATGGGTCATGAAGAACTGCAGCAGGCGGTATTCGGTGGGGCCCATCTCGGCCGGCTTGCCATCGATGGTCACGCGGTGGCTGATTGGGTCCAGCAGCAGCCCGCCCACTTCGATCGGTGCCTCGCTGTCGTTCGGGCCGGTGCGGCGCAATACGGCCTTCAGCCGGGCCACCAGCTCGCGGGGCGAGAAGGGCTTGGTAATGTAGTCGTCAGCGCCCACTTCCAGACCCTGGATCTTGTTGTCTTCTTCACCTTTGGCGGTGAGCATGATGATCGGGATGTCGCCAGTCAGCTCGTCGCGCTTGAGGCGGCGGGCCAACTCGATGCCGGAAGTGCCCGGCAGCATCCAGTCGAGCAGGATCAGGTCCGGCTTGCGGTCGACGATGATCGCGTGGGCCTGTTGGGAGTTTTCGGCTTCCAGGCAGTCATAGCCGGCCATTTCCAGGGCAACGGCGATCATCTCGCGAATGGGTGCTTCGTCGTCGACGATCAGAATGTTTCTGCCAACCATGCTCAAAACCTCTCCTGGATAATCGTGTCTGGCCCGCATTAGATAACGGAATTATTGCAGCTGTGTGACAGGGCGTTGGCCGTTATGGCGACATTCCATGACTGGACTAGGCTTCAGAGGGCCGCTGCGACGGCAAACACAATGCAATCCACCCCGAATTTACGGTGATTCCAATGACACGACACACGCTGAGCTGGATGGCCCTATTCACTGCACTGGCGCTGCCCGGGGTAGCGTCGGCCCACCATGCCATGGAGAAGGACGGCATGTGGGTCGATCACAACGGCATGACGCTGTACACCTTCGACAAAGATGCCGGTGGCAAGTCGATGTGTAATGGCGATTGTGCGACTAACTGGCCGCCGCTGATGGTCAAGGACGGGGAAAAGGCTGAAGGCAAGTGGTCACAAATCAAGCGTGATGACGGTTCGATGCAGTGGGCGTATGACGGCAAGCCGCTGTACACGTTCATCAAGGACAAGAAAGCCGGAGAGATGACCGGTGATGGCATGAAGGACGTCTGGCACGTTGCCAAGCCCTGAAATTGCTGGGGCCGCTTTGCGGCCCCAGAATTCAACGCAGCGCGTAATTCAGCACGACCCCGATGAAAATCAGCATCCCCGCCCAGTGATTGTGCAAAAACGCCTTGAAGCACGACTCCCGGTCCAGCTTGCGCGTCGACCAGTATTCCCAGGCAAAGCACGCCACGGCGCCAAGCAGGCCCAAGTGGAACCACCCACCCAACTCAAAGCGGCTGCCCGCGAGCAACAGGCACCCGAGTGACAGCAGTTGCAGGGTGAGGATGATCACCCGGTCAGCTTCGCCAAACAGGATGGCGGTCGATTTCACGCCTATCTTCAGGTCGTCATCGCGGTCGACCATGGCGTAGTAGGTGTCGTAACCCACGGTCCACAGTAAGTTGGCGATGTACAACAGCCAGGCGCTGGCTGGCAGATCCCCACCCGCTGCGGTGAATGCCATGGGGATGCCCCAGGAATAGGCCGCACCCAGAACCACCTGCGGGTAGTAGGTGTAGCGCTTCATGAACGGATAGCAGAACGCCAGGGCGACAGCGCCAAATGACAACCAAACCGTCTGGCTGTTTGTGCACAGCACCAGGAGGAAACTGACGGCAACCAGGATGGCGAACAGCGCCAACGCTTCTATGGGCTTCACCCGGCCACTTGCCAGTGGCCGATCGGCCGTGCGCTTGACGTGCCCGTCGACTTTGCGGTCGGCAAAATCGTTGATGCAGCAGCCAGCCGCACGCATCAACACCACGCCAAGGCCAAAGATAAGCACGTTCGCCAGGGTAGGCGCACCATTGCCAGCAATCCACACCGCCGTCAGGGTAGGCCATAGCAATAGGTAGATGCCGATAGGCCGATCCATGCGGCTTAACTGAACGAAGTCCCAGGCACGCGGGTGCAGGCGGTTGAGCGACTTGAGCAGTTGCAGGTACATCAGCGGGTTTCCTCCTTGGCCGCTTGCCACAGGGTTGGCAGGAACACTTCGGCCACCAGCAAGTCGAGGCCGTTGCGGGCAAAGCGCGAGCGGCGGCCCCACAGCCCTGCGCAAGCCATCTCGGTGGGCAGCCACGCCGTTGGATAAGTGCAGACTTCGATCGGGTGGCGGATGAACGCCTGGTCGCAGAACAGCAGCTCGCCAAGCGACCGACTACCGAGGGTTTCCAGGTCCAGGCCGCCGCGCTCAAGGGCTACACGGCTGGCCACACTGCGCGCGAACACCCATGGCTGGCCATGGCCACGCAGGTACACCTCGCGCACCCAACCTTCTGCACCCACTGCAATGCCGAGTGCCAGGCATTCATCTGCGCGCAGGGCTTGCCAGCCTTCGTACAAGGGCGTAACGCTGAAGTGGTCGTGGGAAAGGTGGGTGAGACGGCGCGTCAGGGAGCCTTCATCGAACAGCCAGCCCAAGGTGTGCTGGTCGACATCGGTGGCCAGCTGTGAAAACGGCAGCCACACGGCAGCGGCTGCTTGCGGGGATTCGTGCGACACGTCGGTATGCTTTGTTACAGCCAGAGAGGCGGCGAGCTTAGCATGATTGCCCTGACTGCTTGCATACTGAGGGCAGGGCCATTACAAAGCCCGCAGCCTGAATGAGGAACAAGCCTGATGAAAAAGTGGCAATGCATTGTGTGTGGCTTCATCTATGACGAAGCCGAAGGTTGTCCGGATGAGGGCATCCCCCCTGGGACTCGCTGGGAAGATGTGCCTGAAGACTGGCTTTGCCCCGACTGCGGCGTGGGCAAGAGCGACTTCGAAATGATCGCCATTGGCTAAGTTTCAACCTGTCTGAATGTGAGGAATGCGCGACATGACGTCCCCCGTGGTAATCATCGGTACCGGCCTGGCCGGCTATAACCTGGCCCGCGAATTTCGCAAGCTGGACAGCCAGACACCCCTGCTGTTGATCACGGCTGACGATGGCCGCTCCTATTCCAAGCCAATGCTCTCGCTGGGGTTTGCCAAGCAGAAGGATGCCGATGGTTTGTGCATGGCTGAGCCGGGCGCCATGGCAGAGCAACTCAATGCCGAGATCCGTACCCACACGCGCATCAGCGGTATCGACCCCGGCCACAAACGCCTGTGGATCGGTGAAGAGGCGGTTGCCTATCGCGATCTGGTGCTGGCATGGGGCGCGCAGACCGTACAGGTGCCGATTGAAGGGAATGGCGCCGATCAGGTCTTTCCGATCAACGATCTGGAGGATTACGCACGCTTTCGTGCCGCCGCCGCGGGCAAGCAGCGTGTTTTGATCCTGGGGGCCGGCTTGATCGGCTGCGAGTTTGCCAACGACATGAGCCAGGGTGGTTTCCACGTGGAAGTGGTGGCTCCCTGTGAGCAAGTCATGCCGACCTTGCTGCACCCGGCCGCTGCAGCTGCTGTGCAGGCTGGCCTCGAGCGTTTGGGCGTACGGTTCCATCTTGGCCCGGTGCTGACACGTTTGCAGCAAGTGAATGAGGGCCTTGAAGCCCATCTTTCCGATGGCAGCGTGATCCCTTGTGACTTGGTGGTGTCGGCCGTTGGCCTGCGCCCGCGTATCGACCTGGCTGCTGCAGCCGGGCTGCAGACAAACCACGGTGTGGTGGTGGACCGTCAGCTGCGCACCTCACATGGCAACATTTTTGCGCTGGGCGATTGTGCCGAAGTCGACGGTATCAACCTGCTTTATGTGATGCCGCTGATGGCCTGTGCCCGGGCGTTGGCCCAGACATTGGCGGGCAAACCAACAGCGGTCAGCTACGGGCCGATGCCGATTACCGTGAAAACACCCGCGTGCCCGTTGGTGGTTTCGCCACCGCCCATGGGTAGTGATGGCAGCTGGCAAGTGGAAGGGCAGGGGAGCGACCTCAAAGTGCTCTGCCATGCAGCCGACGGCCAGCTGTTGGGGTATGCCCTGACCGGCGCGGCGGTCATGGAAAAACTGGCCCTCAACCGGCAGCTTCCACCCCTCATGGCATAAATAGCATGCGTTCTGTCGGATTTATCCTGTTGTTGCCAGCACAATGGCCGTCCGGATACTGGCGCGGCCTCTGAGGCCGTGCCATTCTCACTTCCGTCTGCCGCAGATTAGAGCCTGCGGTGCCTTGAACGCTGCTTCATGGCAGCACGGCATAACAACAAGAAATCCCGTCAAAGAGGCTTCACTATGCGCAAACCAGAACTCGCCGCCGTCATCGCCGAAAAGGCCGACCTGACCAAGGAAAAGGCCAACCAGGTGTTGAACGCGATCCTCGACAGCATCACCGGTGCTCTGGACAAGGACACGGTTACCCTGGTCGGTTTCGGCACCTTTGAAAAACGCCATCGTGGTGCCCGCACTGGCAAGAACCCGCAAACCGGTCAGCCGGTAAAAATCAAGGCCAGCAATACCGTAGCCTTCAAGCCGGGCAAAAACCTGCGCGATAGCGTTAACACGCCAGCCAAGCCCGCCAAGAAAAAGTGATCGACACCTGACAACCCCAGTGTCAGTAAAACGGGCGCCTGAAGGCGCCCGTTGTGCATTTTGGCGACAACGTGTTGCGAACTTGCATAAACCGTTCAGGAAAAGGATAAACTGCGTACCTTAGTCACTTTACGTTCGAGGCGCGTTGATGAAGTTCCGCTTTCTTCTCTGGGCCATGGGGCTGTTGATGGCCAGGGCCAGCCGCAATAACCCGGCATTCCAGCAGCAACTCAAGGATCGCGACCTGGTGTTCCAGATGCAGACGCTGGACGGCAAGATCGCCCGGCATTTTTTGGTCAGCGGTGAGCGCATCAGCAGCAAGGGAGGCACTCACCCACAACCTGCCTTTGCAATCGCTTTCAAGGATGCGGCCTATGGCTTTGCCACGCTGCAGGCGGGCAACAAGCAATTGGCGTTCATGCAGGGCATTCAGGACAAGAACATCCAGATCAAGGGCAACCCGGCGCTGGTGATGTGGTTTCAGGGCTTGATGAAGTACCTGAAACCGAAGAAGAAAAGCTGAGTCGAGCGACCTTCGCAAATCCTGTAGGAGATTACCCAGCCCATCCGGGCTGCGCTGTCGCAGAAAGAGCTGGGGCCGCAAATGTGGCACGTATCCTGTGGGAGCGGCTTCAGCCGCGAAGCAAGCGACGCGGTGCCTGGCACCGGCTTCGCCGGTGTTCGCGGCTAAAGCCGCTCCTACAGGTACCTCAATGCGGGGCGTTGAACTGCGAGGCCAGCTCGCGCAGCAAGGACTCGGCCTCCAGCACCTTGTTCACCACATCCAGGGCCTTGTCCCGGGTAATCCCCAACCGCTCCAGCAGTTCATCCGGGATCTCTTCCTGTGGCCCCGAGCCAATGCCCCGCGAACGCAGCAGTCGGGTCGCCAGGCAGACCAGGTTGGGATAGGCCGAATTTTCGCCTGCATAGGACGGGTCATGCTGGAAGCGCAGCGCGGTGGAGAGCTCCTCGGGCATGTCCCACAGCTTCATCAGCCAGGCACCAATCTGCTCACGGCTGATGCCCAGCAGGTGCTGTTCCACGTAGGTGTGGTTCAGGTGCGGGTTGATCTCAAGGTGACGACAGATCAGCGAGAAGTGAGGCGGGAACACGTGCGCCAGCAGCAAGTAGCCAAAGTTGTGCAGCAGCCCTGCCAGATAGGTAAGGCCTGCTTCAGGGCGTTCGGCGCGCGGCATGGCACGGGTCAGCCCCTCGATGATGGCTGCCGTGTAGATGGATTGCTGCCAGTAGGGGGTCGCTTCCTGCGGCTGATCCTTGGGTAGGCTCAGGGTCTTGCCCAGCGCCAGGCCCAGGGCGAGATTGATCACCAGGTCGAAGCCCAGCACGCGCACGATGGCATCTTCCACCGAGCGGATCCTGCCGGGCGAGGCGTAGTAGGGCGAAGCCGCCCAGCTCACGACCTGGGCGGCCAGGGCCGGGTCGGTTTCGACTACGCCGGTAATGTCATCGATGGTGGCATTGGGGTCCACGCGCAGTTTGATGATCTTTTGCGCGGTATCGGCCAGCGGTGGAATTTCAATGGTTTCTTCCAGGCGCTTCTGAATACGTCGCGCGGTGAAAGCCTGCACGGCCAGGGTGATTTCTTTGGGGTCGTCATCCGGGCGGTCGAGGTTGGGGCGGATTTCCCTCACTGGCTGGCCGAAGCTGCCGGCGCTGGCCTTTTTCAGCATGCGCCTGAAATCATCGCGCTCGATTTCCAGCAAAAGGCCAGCTTCACCCGACTGAACCAGCAGCGTGTCGTTGCTGAGCAGCTTCTCTTCGTAAAGGCAAGGTGAGCTGGTCAAGGCCGGGATAGCGGGCAGCGCCTTCAGGCCATGTTTGTCGAGCATTTGCTTGAGGCGCGCAACAGGCACTGCCTTGAGCTTACGCCCGGTCAGTTCTTCAAGGCGATTGAGGTCGAGCAGCTTGCTCTGGGGGAACAGCACCATCAAGGCACCGATCTCGTCGTCGAGCAGAATCGCCTGTACCCGCGAAGCCGCCGGCTGCGCCGGATGCTCAGGCACCTCGCGATAAGCCACGCCGAGTTTCTCCAGCAGCAACTTGATCACCGAGGGCGCGTGTGGGGTTGCGGTGTCCAGGGCAACTTCAGTCATGGTCCGTATCCACTGATTCTTTTAAACGCGAAGTATAACCAGTCTGGTCTCAAATCTGGATCCATTCTGGGACAGTCGTCACACTTGGCCATATTGCTGGCCATGGCGCAGCCAGCGGTCGAGAAGCGGGCTGACATGTTCTGGCCAACGCACCAGCAGGGCTTGCGCGGCATCGCGCACGGCAGGCAGCAGGTCGGCGTCGCGCATCAGGTCAGCGACCTTGAACTGTAGCAGGCCGGTTTGCCGTGTCCCGAGCATTTCGCCCGGGCCACGTAGCTCCAGGTCCTTCTCGGCGATGACGAACCCGTCATTGGTCTCGCGCATGATGCCCAACCGCTCGCGGCCGATTTGTGACAATGGGGGGTGGTACAGCAGCACGCAATGGCTGACTGCGCTGCCCCGGCCAACCCGGCCGCGCAACTGGTGCAATTGGGCCAGGCCCAGACGCTCGGGGTTTTCGATGATCATGAGGCTGGCGTTGGGGACGTCCACACCGACTTCGATTACCGTGGTGGCAACCAGCAATTGCAGGTTGCCCGCCTTGAACTCTGCCATGACGGCGGCTTTTTCCGCAGGCTTCATGCGCCCGTGGATCAGGCCAACGCGCAGTTCGCCCAAGGCACTGCCGAGCTCTTCGTAGGTGCTTTCTGCCGCCTGGCAGGTGAGTTCTTCGGACTCTTCGATCAACGTGCACACCCAGTAGGCTTGGCGGCCTTCGGCGCAGGCGGCACGTACGCGTTCGACCACTTCGAAGCGGCGGCTGTCGGCGACCAGCACGGTGTTAACCGGAGTACGCCCCGGCGGCAGCTCGTCCAGTACTGAAGTGTCGAGGTCGGCATAGGCACTCATGGCCAATGTGCGCGGGATGGGTGTGGCGGTCATGATCAGCTGGTGCGGGCACAGTTCGCCTGCGACGCCTTTTTTGCGCAACGCCAGGCGCTGCTGCACGCCGAAACGGTGTTGCTCATCGATGATTGCCAGGGCCAGGTGCTTGAACTGCACTTCGTCCTGGAACAGTGCGTGGGTGCCGACCACCATTGGTGCGCCGCTCGCGATCTGTTCCAGCGCGCTGGCGCGGGCTTTGCCCTTGAGCTTGCCGGCCAGCCAGGCGACTTCGATACCGAGTGGCTCCAGCCATCGCTTGAATGTGATGTAGTGCTGCTCGGCAAGAATCTCGGTGGGTGCCATCAATGCCACTTGGTAGCCGGCCTCCAGGGCCTGCAAGGCGGCAAGGGCAGCCACAACGGTCTTGCCTGCACCGACATCGCCCTGGACCAGGCGCATCATTGGCTCATGCTGGCTCAAGTCGTAGGCAATCTCGTTGGCAACCCGCTGCTGAGCGCCGGTTGGCTTGAAACCCAAGTTGGCCAGGTACTGTGCCTGCAGGCGGTTGGCTTTGGGCAACACTGGCGCCCGCAAGCTACGTTGGCTCTCGCGCAGGCGTTGCTGGGACAGCTGATGGGTCAGCAGCTCTTCGAACGCCAAGCGGTGCTGGGCCCAGTGCTGGCCTTCTGCAAGCTCGTCGAGGTCTGCATCGGCGGGTGGGTTGTGCAGGTAGCGGATGGCATCGTCCAGTGGCGCCAATTGGTAATCCCGAGCCAGTTCATCGGGCAGCCAGTCCGGCAAGCTGCGCGGGCCGAGCATACCCAGGCTTTGCTGGCATAGCAGGCGCAAACGCTGCTGGGTCAGGCCTTCTGTGGACGGGTAAATGGGCGTCAGCGTCTGTTCGACGGGTGGCGGCGGCTCATCGCCGTTAAGGGCCCGGTATTCCGGGTGGTAGATCTCCAGGCCTGAAGCGCCTGGGCGCGCCTCGCCGTAGCAGCGCAGGTGCGTACCCCGTTTGAGGCCTTCCTTCTGTGCATTGCTGAAGTGGTAGAAGCGCAGGCTCAACACGCCACTGCCGTCACCCAGGCGCACGACCAGGCTGCGGCGCTTGCCCATGGTCACGTCGGCACCGCTGACCACACCTTCGATGACTGCATCCTGCCCAGGGCGCAATTGGCCGATGGGCACCACGCGAGTGCGGTCTTGATAACGCAGGGGCAGGTGGAACAGCAAATCCTGCAGGTTCTCCAGGCCAACCTTGGCGAGCTTTTCCGCCATGGCTTCGCCTACGCCCTTGAGCGCGGTGACCGAGACCTTCGACAGCTCAGTCATGGATCAGGCCGGTTGTTCCACGGGCGCCTTGGCTACCGAGCAAAGGCGGATCGAGTCGGCTAGGATCTCGATGGCCTTTGGCCGCGGGAAGCTGGCACGCCATGCAATTGCCACTGTACGGAACGGTGCAGGTGCCGTGAGTGGGCGCACTTCGATGACCCCCGGTGCATAGTGATGGCTGTGCACTGCCGACAACGGCAGGATCGACACACCCAGGCCCGAGGCGACCATATGACGGATGGTTTCCAGAGAACTGGACTCCACGGTGGTGTGCTTGGCGCCGTCTCCCCCTTTGTTCAGGGTCGGGCAGGCTTCCAGCACCTGGTCACGGAAGCAGTGGCCCTCGCCGAGCAACAGCAGGCTCTTGTCGTTGAGCATCGCTGTATCGATGGTCTTTTTCGCGGTCCACGGGTGATCGGCCGGCATCAGGGCGCAGAACGGCTCGTCATAAAGCGGCAGTGTCAGCACGTCAGCTTCGTTGAACGGCAGCGCGATGATCACGGCGTCCAGTTCACCATTGCGCAGCTTTTCTCGCAGTACATGGGTGAAGTTTTCTTCGATGTACAGCGGCATTTGCGGTGCCACGCGATGCAGTTGCGGAATCAGGTGCGGGAAGAGGTACGGGCCGACTGTATAGATGGCGCCAACCTTGAGGGGAGCCGTCAGCTGGTTTTTGCCAGCCTGAGCCAGTTCGCGAATGCCTTGGGCCTGCTCCAGCACCTTCTGCGCCTGGGCAACGATGCTTTCACCGACGGGGGTCAGCCGCACCGCGCTCTTGCTGCGCTCGAAAATCAGGACGCCAAGCTCGTCTTCCAGCTTCTTCACACCCACTGACAGGGTCGGCTGGCTGACATGGCAGCGCTCGGCGGCGTGGCCGAAGTGCTGCTCCTGGGCGAGTGTGACGATGTAGCGGAGTTCTGTGAGGGTCATAACGTGCGTCCATGAAGTTGCGGCCCCAGCATAGCGGCTGCAATCGATAGACGCACGTTATCAGACTTGCCGAATTGTGACAGAAACAAAAGTATCAGCGACGGTCCAGCGAGTAGACGAACGGTGCCACGACTTCGATCGTGCCATTGGTCAGCAACTCAGCAGGTGGCTTGGGTACCGTGCCAGCCCGGCGGATCATCTCCAATGTTGCGCGGTCCAGTGCTGCACTGCCGGAACCGCCTGCCATGGCGTACGAGACCACCTTGCCTTCGGCGTCGACCACGAACCGCAGGCGGTTGATGCCCTGCAGGCCACGGCGGCGAGCGTCTTCCGGGTAGCGCTTGTACTTTGCCAGGTGACGCAGCAGATCACTCTGCCAGGTCGGCAATGCCTTGCTGTTTGACGCGATACTTGGCGCTGGTGCCGCCGACTTTTGCGGTGGCGTGTTGCTTGGCGGTGTATCGACGACTTCTTCCTTGGCCGGTGGCTCATCCTTTGGCGGCTCAGGCTTTTTCTCGGGCTTGGGCGGCTGCGGCTTGGGCTTCGGCTTGGGTGGCTTGGCAATGGCGATTTTGGGTTTCGGCGCCTCGACCAGCTTTGGCAGCGGTGGTTCTTCAACCTCTGCCGGCGGCTGCGGGGCGACCTTCGGAGGTGGTGGCGGCGCGGGCTCAGGCAGCGGTGCCAGCTCGACCATCATGGCTGCCGGAGGCAGCTCGACGGCTTGAGGCACCGACCAGTTGAGCGTCAGCAGCACAGCGACGGCATGGACACCCAGCACGATGGCCAGGCTGCCGCTGTAACGCGCCAGATTGTGCCGCGTCTTCGTCATTTCTTCGCTGCCGTCTCAAGACCTACCAGACCGACTTTGAGGTAGCCGGCCGCGCGCATGTTGTTCATCACTTCCATCAGGTCACCGTAATCCACACCTTTATCGGCCTGGAAGAAGATGGTGGTTTCCTTGTCGCCCTTGGTCTTGGCATCGAGCATCGGGCCAAGCTGGTCGGGGGCAGGCACCTGATCGTCACCGACATACAGCTTCTGGTCGGCCTTGACGCTGACGAACACCGGTTTCTCGGGCCTCGGCGCCGGTTTGGCGGTCGAGGCCGGCAGGTCGACTTTGATGTCGACGGTGGCCAAGGGGGCTGCGACCATGAAAATGATCAGCAGCACCAGCATTACGTCGATGAACGGCGTAACGTTGATTTCGTGGTTTTCGGCGAGGTCGTCGCCACCTTCATTGAGATGCAGGCCCATGGCTTACCCCACTTTCACCATGTGCGGGGCGGCGCGTTCGCCACCCTGGTGGTCGAGGTCACGGCTGACCAGCAGCAGAACCTGTGCCGAAGCGTCCGACACCTGCGCCTTGTAGCCAGCAATCGAGCGGGCGAAGACGTTGTAGATGACTACGGCCGGGATTGCGGCAACCAGGCCCAGCGCGGTAGCGAGCAGCGCTTCAGCAATACCGGGGGCAACGACGGCCAGGTTGGTGGTCTGGGTTTTGGCGATGCCGATGAAGCTGTTCATGATGCCCCAAACAGTACCGAACAGGCCCACGAACGGCGCAGTGGAGCCGATGGTGGCGAGCACGCCGGTGCCATTGCTCATGTTGCGGCCGCTGGCGTGAACCAGGCGCTCCAGACGGAAGCTGACGCGCTCCTTGATGCCTTCTTTTTCACGGGCATTGGCCGACAGGCGCATTTCTTCGAGGGCATCATGGACCAGGGTGTGGGCCAGGGTGCCTTCCTTGTTGGAAACGTCACTGGCTTCCTTGAGGCTGGCGGACTTCTTCAGCTGAGCGATTTCACCGCGCAGGCGACGTTTGGCGCCGAGCAGTTCGAAGCCTTTGGCGATCCAGATGGTCCAGGTAATGATCGAGGCGATGACCAGGCCGATCATCACAGCCTTCACCACCACGTCGGCGTTCTGGTACATGCCCCACGGGGACAGGTCATGTGCCATGCCCAGGGTCGTGTCCTCGACCAGTGCGTTGGTGGCAGGGTCTACCACAACCTGGGAGTCGGCCGGCGCAGCAGCCTGTGCTTCGCCTGCCGGGGCCTGGCCTTCGGCTGCTGGTGCTGATGGCGCGCTGACAGCGGCTGGTGCACTGGCGTTGGCAGCTGGCTCATCGGCCATGGCCACCGGGGCCAGCACCAGGCTGAACATCAGCGCGGCGATGGCGCGCCAGGCGCGCGACGGGGTTGGCGAAGCGGAAGGTTGAGTGCGTGTCATGCTGGCCGGACCTGATGAAGAAAAAAGGTGAACGTTCTCCAAGGCCTCGATGTAGGCCGAGAACAGATAAGGGTTGCCATTATTGCAAGTAATTCTTGTTAACAAAAGTAATGATGTTGCTTTTTTCACCTGCGGTCTAGCCGCCTATCGTGTAATCCTTCAAGTACTAATCGATGGTCTAGAGGATTTTTTGATGTCAGACCTTTCCGCGATGATCGTAGGCTGCGGTGATGTGGGTGGCCGTCTGGCCCGGCAACTGCTAGCCCGTGGCTGGAGTGTCAGCGGTTTGCGCCGCTCGATAGATCAACTGCCCCAAGGGGTGGTTCCGGTCGCTGCCGACCTTTCAGAGCCCACCATCCCCCAGGCATGGCCGCAACGTTCACCGGACTATCTGGTTTACTGCGTGGCAGCCAGCCAGCATGACGAGGCAGGCTATCAAGAGGCGTATGTCCTGGGCCTGCGCCATGTATTGGCATGGCTGGCTGAGCGTGCTCAGCGCCCGCGTCGCTTGCTGTTTGTGTCCAGCAGCAGCGTGTTTGCTCAAAAGGATGGGGAGTGGATCGACGAAACGGCGGCCACGGAACCTGAGGGATACTCCGGGCGTGTGATGCTCGAGGCTGAGCAGCTAGCGTTGAGCAGCGGTATTCCTGCGAGCGTTGTGCGGCTTACAGGTATCTACGGGCCAGGGCGTGAATTGCTGCTGAGCCAGGTGCGCCAAGGTTATCGAGTGGCAGAAGAGCCGCCGCTGTATGGCAACCGTATCCATGCCGAGGACGCGGCAAGCCTGATGGCCTTCCTGTTGAATGCTGATGCCGAAGGTGTGGCGCTGGACGATTATTACATCGGTGTCGATGACGATCCGGCACCACTGGCCGATGTGGTGGCCTGGTTGCGGGCGTACATGGGCGTTACCGAGTGGTCGGATGAGCAGCGGGTACGCCGAACCGGGAGCAAGCGTTGCAGTAATGCCCGGGTGCGGGCATTGGGTTGGGTGCCAGCTTATCCGAGTTACAAGGAAGGGTATGCGGCCATCCTGCAGGGCAAAGGCTGAGCATGTAGGAGCGGCCCCAGGTTTTCAGCTTCGCAACATAGATTGCCGGGGCCGCTTTGCGGCCCGTTCGCGACACTAGGCCGCTCCTACAAGCCGGGGGCTGACTTAATCTCGCTCCAGCACCCACTGCCTCGCACCGGCAGCCAGTTGAGGCTTCTCATCTGGCTGGGCGCGGTTAACTGCCCGGAATATCTCCAGTCGGTCATCGTCACGTTTGAAGATGAAAGGTGCACCGCGTTGGTTGCGCTCCAGCCACATGCTGTCATTGCTTCCACCCATGTCGGCACAATCGCCGGCCAGGCACAAAGCATAGCGATCAGGGCCGGGAAGGCCGGTCACACTGCCGTTGTCAGCGAAGCGCACCACACCACCTTTGCCGTCGCCGTCAATGATCTTCCAGTCACCGCCAAGATAGGCTTGATAGAGGGCTTTCTCAAAGCTGCCGCCCAGCGGCGCATTGCCAGGCAGCTTGGAGCGGACGAAATTCTGCTCGGAGCCGGACTGGTCGGTGGTCTTCAGTTCGTCGCCATCGAGCATAAGCTGCTCGACCAGCGAGCCCTGGAAGTTGGCCTGCATTTGCTTTTCATTGCTGGTCAGCTGGCCATCAACGGCTTCGAAGCCATTGCTGAAGCTGGCCTGCTGGTTAGCCACATCCAGCTTCCACTCCAGCACCGGGCCATGCTCGTTCAACGCCTGGCGCAGACTGCCGCCTTTGATGGCGGCCTTGATGGCGTCCTGGTTGATCCAGGTGCCGTTGAAATCTTCAGGTTTATGACTGGCGCAGCCGCTTAGAAGCAGAGCTGCCAGCGCGAGGGGCAGTGCTTGACGCATGATGGAATAACCTTGAACAAAGAGGTGGCGGGCAGGGCGCCCGCCACCCGCGGCATCATTCGATGACCAGGATGGCGTCCATTTCTACCTGGGCGCCTTTCGGCAGTGCGGCAACGCCAATGGCGGCGCGGGCTGGGTAGGGCTGGTCGAAGTAGCGGGCCATCACTTCGTTGACCTTGGCGAAGTGGCTCAGGTCAGTGAGGAAGATGTTCAGCTTGACGATGTCCTTGAAGGAACCGCCAGCGGCTTCAGCCACGGCCTTGAGGTTTTCGAACACCTGTACAGTCTGGGCTTCGAAACCTTCAACCAGCTCCATGGTTTTCGGGTCCAGCGGGATCTGGCCCGACATGTACACGGTGTTGCCGGCCTTGATCGCCTGAGAGTAAGTGCCGATAGCGGCAGGGGCCTTGTCGCTGTTGATGACGGTCTTGCTCATGATGACTCCTTGCGGTTGGCGGACTACGTACGCATGCGGGTGATGCGAACCACACCTGTCAGCGTACGCAGCTTCTTGATCACACGAGCCAGGTGCACGCGGTCGTGCACGCTGACCACCAGTTGGACAACGCTGATACGGCCGTCGCGTTCGTCCATGCTGATCTTCTCGATGTTGCCGTCGGCGGCGTTGACGCTGCTGGCCAGCAGCGCGATGAGGCCGCGCTGGTGCTCCAGCTCCACGCGCAGCTCCACATTGAATTCGCCGGAAATGTCCTTGGCCCAGGAAAGCTGCACGCATTTTTCCGGGTTATGGCGGATTTCGCTGATGTTGCGGCAGGTTTCCAGGTGCACGACCATGCCTTTGCCCGCCGACAAGTGGCCGACGATCGGGTCGCCAGGGATCGGTGTGCAGCACTTGGCGTAACTGAGCACCAAGCCTTCGGTGCCGCGAATGGCCAGCGGGCCTTCCGGTGCCGGTAGCTGCTCGCCTTCTGCGGACAGCAGGCGTCGCGCGACCACATAAGCCATGCGGTTGCCCAGGCCGATGTCTTCGAGCAAGTCTTCGATGAGTTCCAGGCGGTATTCGGCGAGGATGCCCTGAATACGCTCCTGTGGAATCACCTCCAGGCTGCTGTCGAAGCCGGTCAGCACCTTGTTCAGCAGGCGCTCGCCCAGGCTGATCGACTCGGAGCGACGCTGCTGTTTGAGCGCGTGGCGAATATGGGTACGTGCCTTGCCGGTGACCACGAAGTTGAGCCAGGCCGGGTTTGGGCGTGCGCCCGGGGCACTGACGATCTCGACTGTAGAGCCGCTTTGCAGCGGTTCGGACAGCGGTGCCAGGCGGCGGTTGATGCGGCAGGCGATGCAGCTGTTGCCAACGTCGGTATGCACCGCATAAGCAAAGTCCACGGCGGTGGAGCCTTTTGGCAGCTCCATGATCCGGCCTTTGGGCGTAAAGACATAAACCTCGTCCGGGAACAGGTCGATCTTCACGCTCTCGATGAATTCCAGCGAGTTGCCAGCACGCTGCTGCAGTTCGAGGATGCCCTTGACCCACTGGCGGGCACGGGCATGGTTGCCCTTGGGCTGTTCATCGTCGTTGGATTTGTACAGCCAGTGCGCGGCAATGCCGTTGTTGGCCATCTCTTCCATTTCGCGGGTGCGGATCTGGATCTCGATGGGCACGCCGTGCATGCCGAACAGCGTGGTGTGCAGCGACTGATAGCCGTTGGCCTTGGGGATTGCGATGTAATCCTTGAAGCGGCCGGGCAGCGGCTTGTACAGGTTGTGCACCGCACCCAGCACGCGGTAGCAGGTGTCTACCTTGTCGACGATGATGCGGAAGGCGTACACGTCCATGATTTCGTTGAAGGCACGGCGCTTGCCGCGCATCTTCTTGTAGATGCCATAGAGGTGTTTTTGACGCCCGCTGACTTCGCCTTCGATGCCGTCGGCGGCCAGGCAGTTGGCCAGCGAGTGCTCGATCTTGGCGACAATCTCTTTACGGTTGCCCCGTGCACTCTTCACCGCGCGATGAATCAGCGACGAACGCATCGGGTGCATGGCCTTGAAGCCAAGGTCTTCGAACTCCACGCGCACGGTGTGCATGCCCAGCCGGTTGGCGATAGGGGCGTAGATTTCGAGGGTTTCCTTGGCGATGCGTCGGCGTTTTTCGCCAGACAGCACTTCCAGCGTGCGCATGTTGTGCAGGCGGTCGGCCAGTTTGACCAGGATCACGCGGATGTCGCGTGCCATGGCCATGGCCATCTTCTGGAAGTTTTCGGCCTGAGCCTCGGCCTTGGTCTCGAAGTTCATCTGGGTCAGTTTGCTGACCCCGTCCACCAGTTCGGCCACCGTCTCGCCAAACTGTTGGCAGAGGGCTTCCTTGGCGATGCCGGTATCTTCGATCACGTCGTGCAGCATGGCCGCCATCAGGCTCTGATGGTCCATGTGCATGTCTGCGAGGATGCTGGCCACGGCCAGCGGATGCGTCACGTAGGGCTCGCCACTGCGGCGGCGCTGCCCGTCGTGTGCCTGTTCAGCGTAGAAATAGGCCCGGCGAACCAGATTGACCTGTTCAGGGCCCAGATAGGTCGACAGCCGTTCGGCTAAGGCTTCTATACCCGGCATGGTTTTACCTCTTGCCGAGGAAGAGGGCCGGGTGCCGCGCGACGTCGACCGGGCATCAATCAGACAGCCTCGTTGGACTCGTCCTCGAACGCGGCGAAGACCGGATCCTCGGTGACGATCTCTTCGGCGGCGATGAACTCAGGGGTGACGATACCTTCGGCGATTTCGCGCAGGGCGACCACGGTCGGTTTGTCGTTTTCCCACGCTACGCGCGGCTCTTTGCCGCCGGTAGCCAGCTGACGGGCGCGCTTGGTCGAGAGCATGACCAGCTCAAAACGGTTATCCACGTGTTCCAGGCAGTCTTCAACAGTTACGCGGGCCATGGTCTTCCTCAGTAGCAAATGCGGTGGGCGTGCAACCCAATATGGGCAGGCGGACTCGATAGTTTAAAAAATCACCAGCCAATAGGGAAGCGCTGTTTTGTTTGCCATGCCCGATGGTCCTGTGTTTGATTCTTCGCGGCTGAAGCCGCTCCCACAAAGATCGCATGCCCTGTAGGAGCGGCTTTAGCCGCGAAAGGGCCGGAACAGACACCCCAAATGCTTGACCCTGACGATACCTTCCGAAACCCATGAAACACAACACCCTCACAACATGGCGTCCCGCAACCGCGGCGTCAGTTCCTCGAACAGCGTCTGCACCGAACGCAAAGCCCGGCAATCCGGCCGGGTCAGCAGCCATAGCTGTGTATCGCACCCCGGCAGCGGCCCGCTGAGCGCATCAACTCCCGGCAAGGCATCGACCATGTAGTCAGGCAGCGCGGCAACGCCCATGCCGGTGCTTACCAGCTGAGCGATGGTAGACATGCTGCTGCACAGGTAGCGCGGGCTCAGGCCCGGATGCTGTTGGTTACGCCAGACCACAGTAGGGTGGTCCTGCATCGAATCGTCCGGAGCGATCCAGGGCACACTGCCGACCGATTCGGCCAGCCGCTCACGCCACTGTGGCTGGCCGCAGATCACGTAAGACGTAGAGCCCAGGCAGCGCCCGACCAAGTGTTCGGGGGGCGTGTTGGTCAAGCGCAGCGCGATGTCGGCATCGCGGCGGCTAAGGTTGGCAAACGTGTTGGAGGTGCCCATTTCCAGTGAAAGGGCGGGGTAGTTCGGCATGAAAGCCGCCAGCGCCGGCAGAAGCAGGCTATGCATTACCGCTTCGGTGCAGGTGACGCGTACCGTGCCGCTGACCACTTGCTCACCGCTGCTCATTGCGATGCGTGCCGCATCCAGCGCCTGTTCGGCGCGTTCGGCCTGTTCGGCCAAGGCTTGGGCGGTGTCGGTCGGCAGGTAGCCCTTGCGGCTCTTCACGAACAGGGCCGTGCCAAGTGCCGATTCAAGCCGGCGAATTGACCGGAAAACGGTTGAAACGTCCACCTTGAGCAGTTCGGCAGCCTTTGCCAGCGAGCGCCCGCGCTCCAGAGCCAGAACCAGAGAGAGGTCGGCGTGAGTAATCTGATATTGCATTGGTGCACGCTCTGCTTGCCGAAATGCCAATGTCTGTTGCGTTTAGGCCATTTTATAGTTGAACCGCCCCCGGGAATCAATGCGCCCGGTCGGGTAACAATCCCCACGATGGGAATAGTGAAAAAAACAACAGCTGCAACCATCGTCGCCCGTGTGGCGCCAGCCGTATCCCCACATCGCCGCAGCACATCAAAGGATGTACACCATGACGTCGGTCACCCCGTGCGCCAGTTCCTCCAGCGAGATGAATGAGTTTCTTCAGGCTCATCCCGACACTCAGTACGTGGATCTGCTGATCTCCGACATGAACGGCGTGGTGCGCGGCAAGCGCATCGAGCGGGCCAGCCTGCACAAGGTGTACGAAAAGGGGATCAACCTGCCGGCGTCGTTGTTTGCACTGGACATCAACGGTTCGACCGTCGAGAGCACCGGCCTGGGCCTGGACATCGGTGATGCCGACCGCATCTGCTACCCGATCCCCGGTACCTTGTCCGACGAGCCATGGCAGAAGCGCCCGACCGCCCAGCTGTTGATGACCATGCACGAACTGGATGGCCAGCCGTTTTTCGCCGACCCGCGCGAAGTGCTGCGCCAGGTGGTGAGCAAGTTCGACGCCATGGGCCTGGATATCTGCGCCGCGTTCGAGCTTGAGTTCTACCTGATTGACCAGGACAACCTCAACGGTCGGCCACAGCCTCCGCGCTCACCGATTTCCGGCAAGCGCCCGCAGTCGACCCAGGTGTACCTCATCGACGACCTCGACGAATACGCCGATTGCCTGCAAGACATGCTTGAGGCGGCAAAAGAGCAGGGCTTGCCGGCCGATGCCATCGTCAAGGAAAGCGCACCCGCCCAGTTTGAAGTCAACTTGCACCACGTTGCCGACCCGATGAAGGCCTGCGACTACGCGATCCTGCTCAAGCGCCTGATCAAAAACGTCGCCTATGACCATGAAATGGACACAACCTTCATGGCCAAGCCTTACCCGGGCCAGGCGGGTAACGGCCTGCACGTGCACATTTCGCTGCTGGACAAGAAAACCGGCAAGAACATCTTTGCCTGCGACGACCCGCTGCAAAGCGACACCCTGCGCCATGCCATCGGCGGCGTACTGGAAACCATGCCGGCTTCCATGGCCTTCCTGTGCCCGAACATCAACTCTTACCGCCGCTTCGGGGCACAGTTCTATGTGCCCAACGCACCAAGCTGGGGGTTGGACAACCGCACCGTGGCCGTTCGCGTCCCCACCGACAGCAGTGAAAACGTGCGTATCGAACACCGTGTGGCGGGTGCCGATGCCAACCCTTATCTGATGCTCGCCTCGATCCTCGCCGGCATCCACCACGGCCTGACCAACAAGGTCGAGCCCGAGGCGCCAATCGAGGGCAATTCGTACGAGCAATTGGAACAAAGCCTGCCGAACAACCTGCGCGATGCCCTGCGGGCGCTGGACGACAGCGAAGTCCTTAACCAATACATCAGCCCGGACTACATCGATATCTTCGTGGCCTGCAAGGAAAGTGAGCTGGCCGAATTCGAAGTCTCGATCTCCGACCTTGAGTACAACTGGTACCTGCACACGGTGTAAGCCCATGAGCGCAACTGCGGTCCCTTTGATCGGTGTCAGTGCCTGCCGCCAGCAGGTGGGGAAAAACTCGTCGCACACGGTGGGTGACAAGTACGTCGAGGCGGCCGGTTTTGCCGGGTTGCCGCTGATTTTGCCGGCCCGCGATGGGGGCAGCGACGCTCAGGCGTTGCTGGCCAGGCTCGATGGCATTCTTTTTACCGGCTCGCCTTCAAATGTCGAGCCGCATCATTACAATGGCGCCCCCAGCGCGGAAGGCACTCGGCATGACCTTGCGCGTGATCGTCTGACCTTGCCGCTGTTGCAGGCAGCCATTGCCGCAGGTGTTCCGGTGTTCTGCGTATGCCGAGGTTTTCAGGAGCTTAATGTGGCCCTGGGCGGCAGCCTGCACCAGCGGGTGCAAGAGCTACCTGGCTATCTGGACCACCGCGAACCTGAGGACGCCCCTCTTGAAGTGCAATATGGCCCTCGTCATTCCGTCAGCATTGCGCCTGGCGGGTTGTTCGAGCGCCTGGGTCTGGCTGCGCAGTTCGAGGTCAACTCGCTGCACAGCCAGGGCATCGACCGCCTGGCCCCGGGCCTGCGCGTCGAAGCACGGGCCCCGGATGGCCTGATCGAAGCGGTGTCCATGCCTGATGCGCCGGGCTTTGTGCTTGGCGTGCAGTGGCACCCGGAATGGCGTTTCGCCGAAAACCCGGTCTCCTTGCGCCTTTTCGAGGCGTTTCGCGAGGCCTGCATTGCCCGTGCTGCACGGTAGGGTTATTACCCGAAGGTCTTGGATGACTCATACCGATTCGCAAGCTTTCAATGAGTGAAAGCGCCTTGCTTGCAAGGCCTGTGACAACAATTCCAATAGTTACGGCGTTTTCTCATGAGCAATTACACAGAAGCCGGCCGCCCACCCGATGCGGCCGACTCGGGCGGTACTCAGCGCAGCAAAGGGTTGGCCAAAGGCCGCCTGGGACTGCTGGCCAGCGTAGTCCTGGGCATTTCCACCATCGCGCCGGTCTATACCTTGACCGGCGCACTGGGTCCGACCGTGCGCGAGGTCGGTGCACACCTTCCTGCAGTCTTCATCGTTGGTTTCCTGCCCATGCTGCTGGTGGCCCTCGGCTACCGCGAGTTGAATTCGGCGGAGCCAGATAGCGGTACGTCCTTTACCTGGTCGGCCCGTGCATTCGGCCCGATGATTGGCTGGATCGGAGGTTGGGGCTTGGTGGTCGCCACCACTATCGTGCTATCCAACCTGGCGGGCGTGGCGGTCGATTTCTTCTACCTCTTCCTTGCGCAGATCACCGGCAACCACGAACTGGCAGCCCTTGCGGACAATTTGCTGGTCAACATCACCACTTGTTGCGTGTTTATTGCCCTGGCGGTGTGGATCTGTTGTCGGGGCATGACCACGACCATGACAGTTCAGTATGGGCTTGTGGCCTTGCAGTTGCTGGTGCTGATCGGTTTTGCCTTTGCGGCGTTCAGTGAAACCACCGCGCCACCACCGTTGGCATTCGACCTGGCCTGGTTCAACCCGTTCGGCGTCGAGTCGTTCTCCGCCTTTGCGGCGGGGCTGTCGCTATCAATCTTCATCTTCTGGGGTTGGGATGTGTGCCTGACGGTCAGTGAAGAGTCGATCGGCAGCGAGGAGGTTCCGGGCAAGGCGGCAACCTGGACAGTGCTGTTGATCCTCGGGCTGTACCTGCTCACTGCCATCGCCACCCTGCAGTTCGCCGGGATCAGCGAAGATGGCCTGGGCCTGAATAACCCGCGCATTCAGGAAAACGTCTTTGCCCACCTGGCAGGGCCGGTAATGGGGCCTTTGGCCATTTTGATGTCGATTGCCGTGCTGGCCAGCACCGCTGCCTCGCTGCAGTCGACCTTCGTGTCGCCTGCGCGCACCCTGCTCGCCATGGGTTACTACGGTGCTGTGCCGCAGCGCTTTGCCGAAGTCTGCCCGCGTTCACAAACACCGCGTTATGCGACCATTTGTGCCGGCATTGCAGCGGGCCTGTTCTACGTGACCATGCGTACCTTGAGTGAGAACGTGCTGGCCGACACCATCACGGCGCTGGGCATGATGATCTGTTTCTACTATTCGCTGACGGCGTTTGCCTGTGTCTGGTACTTCCGCCACAGCCTGTTTGACAGCCTGCGCCACTTCTTCATGCGCGGCCTGTGCCCGCTGGTGGGTGGGGTGATCTTGTCGGTGATATTCGTGCGCACGGCCATCGACAGCGCCTCGCCGGATTTCGGCAGCGGTTCGCATGTGGGTGGGTTGGGGCTGGTGTTCGTGATTGCGGCGATCATCTCGGCACTGGGTATTGTGCTGATGATGTTGTCGCGGATGCGGGCGCCGGCGTATTTCCTGGGGGCTACCTTGCGGCAGCAAGCGACCCTGCAATTGCAGGAGTAAAGCTGGGGGGCGCCGGACCGGTCGGATAGGGCTGCAACGCAGCCCCACTCGTTCTATCAGGAGAGCAAGTCTTTCAGCAGTTCACCGTTACGCTGTTGCTGTTTCTTCAGTAGCAGACGGTTCGAACGGAACACCGCCTTCAACTCCTCCAGCGCATCGGCAAAGTTGTCATTGATGATGACGTACTCATACTCGTCGTAGTGCTCCATTTCGCTGACCGCTTCCTTCATGCGGCCGGCAATGATTTCTTCACTGTCCTGCCCGCGGTTGTCCAAGCGGTGGCGCAGGGCTTCCTGGCTGGGCGGCAAGATGAAGATCGAGCGTGCTTCCGGCATCAGCTCGCGAACCTGGCGTGCACCTTGCCAGTCGATTTCCAGGATCAGGTCATTGCCTTGGTCCAGCACCTGCTGCAGCGCGCTGCGCGAGGTGCCGTAGAAGTTGCCGAACACTTCGGCATGCTCCAGGAAATCGTTCTGGGCAATCAGTGCCTTGAACTCATCGTGGCTGACGAAGTGGTAGTTCACGCCATGCTCTTCGCCCGGGCGCTTGCTGCGGGTGGTGTGCGAAACCGAGACGCTGACGTGCCCATCATCCTTGATCAGGGCATTGACCAGGCTGGTCTTGCCGGCGCCTGATGGTGCCGAAACGATGTAAAGGGTGCCGCTGCTGTGATTCATGGTGGGGGTGGCCTTACTCGATGTTCTGTACTTGTTCACGCATCTGTTCGATCAGCACCTTCAGGTTGACCGCCGCTTGCGTGCTGCGTGGGTCGAAGGCCTTGGAGCCCAGGGTGTTGGCCTCGCGGTTCAGCTCCTGCATCAGGAAGTCCAGGCGCCGCCCGGCAGCACCGCCGGACTTGAGCACCCGCCGCACTTCGTTCACGTGGGTGCTGAGTCGGTCGAGCTCTTCGGCGACGTCGCTCTTCTGGGCCAGCAAGACCATTTCCTGCTCAAGGCGTTGGGGGTCGAGCTCTGCCTTGAGGTCGCCAAAGCGGTCGATAATCTTCTGCCGTTGGGCGGCCAGCATCTGCGGGACAAGGCCGCGCAGGGTGGTGACCTCTGTGGCGATGCTGTCCAGGCGCTCATTGATCAGCCTGGCCAGTTCCTGGCCTTCGCGCAGGCGCCCGGCCTTGAGCTCTGCCAGGGCCTCGTCGAACAGCGCCACGGCTTCTGCGTTCAGTGCTTGAGGGTCGCTGGTATCAGCCACCAGTACGCCCGGCCAGGACAGCACTTCCAGCGGGTTGAGCGCTGCCGGCTGCTTGATCAGGCCTGCGACTTGTTCTGCCGCGGCGACCAGTTGCGCTGCCCGCTCGTGGTCGACCTTCAATGGCTTGCCATTGCTGTCTTCGTGCAAGCGCAGGGTGCATTCGACCTTGCCGCGCGACAGGCCTTGGCGCAGGCCCTCACGCACTGCGCCTTCTAGGTCGCGCAGGGCGTCGGGCAGGCGCAGGTGGGGCTCAAGGTAGCGGTGGTTGACCGAGCGCAGCTCCCAAACCAGGGTGCCTTGGCTGCCTGCGCGCTCGACACGAGCAAAAGCGGTCATGCTGTGCACCATGGAGAGTACCTCGCGTAGATGAAATGAGCGAAAAGCCTTTCGGCTGCAAGGCGCAGGATTGTAGCGCAGTGCGGCCTTGCCGCCCAATCCGACCATGTTACAGATCGCACGCACTGGCAGTGGGAAAAGGCGACAGGCCGTCCACCGCTCGACAATAGGCATGTCTTCATTGGACTGCGGGCTCTATAATGCTGGGCAGATTCAAAGTCCCAGTACAGGTATCCCAGATGAAACGTCCAAGTGGTCGCGCCGCCGATCAGCTCCGCTCGATCCGCCTCACCCGCAACTACACCAAGCACGCCGAAGGGTCGGTACTGGTCGAGTTCGGTGACACCAAGGTCATCTGCACGGTCAGTGTCGAGAACGGTGTGCCGCGCTTCCTCAAAGGCCAGGGCCAAGGCTGGCTGACCGCCGAATACGGCATGCTGCCGCGCTCCACCGGCGAACGTAACCAGCGTGAAGCCAGCCGTGGCAAGCAGGGTGGCCGTACCCTGGAAATCCAGCGCCTGATCGGCCGCTCGCTGCGCGCCGCGCTGGACATGAGCAAGCTGGGCGACATCACCTTGTACGTCGATTGCGACGTGATCCAGGCCGACGGCGGCACCCGCACGGCGTCCATCACCGGTGCCATGGTCGCCCTGTGCGACGCCCTGGCGGTGATCAAGAAACGTGGCGGCCTGAAGGCTGGCAACCCGCTCAAGCACATGATTGCCGCTGTTTCGGTGGGTATGTATCAGGGCGAGGCAGTGCTGGACCTGGACTACCTGGAAGATTCCGCAGCCGAAACCGACCTGAACGTGGTCATGACCAGTGCCGGTGGTTTCATCGAGGTGCAGGGTACTGCTGAAGGTGCGCCGTTCCAGCCTGAAGACTTCAATGCGATGTTGGCATTGGCGCAGAAGGGCATGAACGAGATCTTCGAATTGCAGCAGGCAGCTTTGGCTGATTGATTTGTGTTGCCTTCATCGCGGATAAATCCGCTCCTACGCTTGTAGGAGCGGATTTATCCGCGATGGGCCTCTTTGAGGCCCTCGGCATTCAGATCGTCAACGTCCAATCGTAGTCGACAATCAGCGGCGCATGCTGCGAGAAGCGCGGCTGGCGCGGCAGACGGGCGTTGCGCACGAAGCGGCGCAGGCCTGGGGTCAGGATCTGGTAGTCGAACCGATAGCCCAGGTTGAGCATTTCTGCTTGTTCATTATCCGGCCACCAGCTGTACTGGTCGCCTTCACGGCTGACCTCGCGCAGGGCATCCACATAGCCCATGTCGCCGGTAATTGCATCCATCCAGGCACGCTCTGGTGGCAGGAAGCCTGGAGACTGCTGGCTGTCACGCCAGTTTTTGATGTCCAGCTTCTGCTGCGCCACGTAGAACGAGCCGCAATAAATGTATTCGCGACGTTTACGGCGCTGCTTGTCCAGGTATTTGCCGAAGTCGTCCATCAACTTGAATTTCTGGTTCAAGTCTTCGTCGCCGTTCATGCCCGAAGGCAGCAGCAAGGTGGCAATACTCACTTTGTCGAAATCTGCTTGCAGATAACGCCCGTAGCGGTCGGCTGTCTCGAAGCCCAGGCCGGTGATGACTGCCTTGGGCTGCATGCGCGAGTACAGTGCCACGCCACCTTGGGCGGGTACTTCTGCGTCGCAGGCATAAAGGAAATAGCCATCGAGCTGGAAAGCTGGGTCGTCGAGTTCAAAGGCCGAGGCGCGGGTATCCTGAAGGCAGATGACGTCGGCATTCTGGGCTTGCAGCCAGCTGAGCAATCCGCGCTCGGCTGCAGCCTGAATGCCATTCACGTTCACACTGATGATCCGCATAAATGGCCCCAAATTTCTCGTGCGTGTATGATACCCGAGCTCAACCCATTTAGCTAAATCCGTGGTGTCCGGGACTTTCCATGCAGCCGTATCAGCGCGACTTTATCCGTTTTGCCATCGATCGCGGGGTCCTGCGTTTCGGTGAGTTCACTCTTAAATCGGGGCGTACCAGCCCGTATTTCTTCAATGCCGGCCTGTTTAACACGGGTTCTGCACTGGCCCAGCTGGGGCGTTGCTACGCGGCGGCCATCGTCGACAGCAAAATCCCGTTCGACGTGCTGTTCGGGCCTGCCTACAAGGGCATTCCCCTGGCGGCCACCACCGCTGTGGCCTTGGCTGACCAGCATCAGCTCGATGTGCCATGGTGCTTCAACCGCAAGGAAGCCAAGGATCACGGTGAGGGCGGCAGCCTGGTCGGCGCACCGCTGGCCGGTGAAGTGCTGATCATTGATGACGTGATCACCGCTGGCACCGCCATTCGCGAAGTGATGCAGATCATCAACGCTCAGCAGGCCAAAGCCGCTGGTGTGCTGATCGCATTGAACCGCGAAGAGCGGGGCAACGGCGAGCTGTCGGCAATCCAGGAAGTTGAGCGTGACTTTGGTATTCCGGTAGTCAGCATCGTTTCGCTGACCCAGGTACTGGAATTCCTGGCCGATGACCCGCAATTGAAGCAGCATCTGCCGGCCGTCGAGGCGTATCGGGCGCAATACGGGATCTGATCCTGGCCTGGTAACGAAAAAGGCGACCTTCTAGTGAAGGTCGCCTTTTTTGTACTGCCTGTTCCGGCCTCTTCGCGGGCAGGTTATCAGTGACGCTTACGGTTGGTGATCAGGGTGCCCACGCCGCTGTCGGTGAAGATCTCCAGCAGTACGGCATTCGGCACGCGGCCGTCGATGATGTGCGAGCTGTTCACGCCGCCCTGTACCGCTTCCAGTGCGCATTTGATCTTTGGCAGCATGCCGCCGTAGATGGTGCCGTCAGCGATCAGTTCATTCACCTGTTCGGTGGTCAGCCCGGTCAGGACCTGGCCTTGTTTGTCCATCAGGCCGGCAATGTTGGTCAGCAGCATCAGCTTTTCAGCCTTCAGTGCTTCAGCTACCTTGCCTGCCACCAGGTCGGCGTTGATGTTGTACGACTCGCCGTTGGCGCCCACGCCGATCGGTGCGATCACCGGGATGAAGTCGCCTTTGACCAGCATGTTCAAGAGGTCGGTATTGACGCTGACCACTTCGCCGACGTGGCCGATATCAATGATTTCCGGCTGGGTCATCTCCGGCGTCTGGCGGGAGACGGTCAGTTTACGGGCGCGGATCAGCTCCGCGTCCTTGCCGGTCAGGCCGATGGCGCTGCCGCCATGGCGGTTGATCAGGTTGACGATGTCCTTGTTGACCTGGCCGCCCAGCACCATTTCCACCACATCCATGGTTGCGGCGTCAGTCACGCGCATGCCGTCGATGAAGTGGCTTTCGATCGACAGGCGCTTGAGCAGGTCGCCGATCTGGGGGCCACCGCCGTGCACGACCACCGGGTTGATGCCCACGGCTTTCATCAGCACGATGTCGCGGGCAAAGCCGGTCTTGAGCTCTTCGCTCTCCATCGCGTTGCCGCCGTACTTGATGACCAGGGTCTTGCCGACAAAGCGGCGAATGTAAGGCAGTGCTTCGGACAAAACCTCGGCTACATGGGAAGCGGCATCGCGATCGAGGGTCATGCAGGGCTCCTGTAAGGAACAGATAGTCGGTCAGAACGGCAGTTGCAGCTCAGGGGCAACCCTCAGCAACTGGGCGCGGAATACATCCTTGATACGTTGCAACTCGGCGTCGCTTTCGGCTTCGAAGCGCAGTACCAGCACCGGCGTGGTGTTGGAGGCGCGCACCAGGCCCCAGCCCTTGGCATAGTCAACCCGCACACCGTCAATGGTGGTCAGGTTGGCTTCGCCCCAGTCGGCGTCGCGTTGCAGTGCATCAATGATGCTGAATTTACCCTCGTCGGTCACATCAATGTTGATTTCCGGCGTGGAAATATCATCCGGGAAGGCGGCAAACAGGGTTTCTGCGCTCTGCCCGGCCTTGCTGAGGATCTCCAGCAGGCGCGCGGCACTGTAGATGCCATCGTCAAAACCATACCAGCGTTCCTTGATGAAGATGTGCCCGCTCATTTCGCCGGCCAGCAGCGAACCGGTTTGCTTCATCTTCTTCTTGATCAACGAATGACCGGTTTTCCACATTAGCGGGCGGCCACCGTGTTGCTCGATCAGCGGGGTCAGGCGGCGGGTGCACTTCACATCGAAGATGATTTCTGCGCCCGGGTTGCGCGACAGCACGTCCTGGGCAAACAGCATCAGCAAGCGGTCCGGGTAGACGATGTTGCCTGTGTTGGTCACTACGCCCACGCGATCGCCGTCGCCGTCGAAGGCCAGGCCGATGTCGGCGCCGGTTTCCTTGACCTTGGCGATCAGGTCTTCGAGGTTTTCAGGCTTGCCCGGGTCCGGGTGGTGGTTGGGGAAGTTGCCGTCCACCTCGCAGAACAACGGGATGACTTCGCAGCCCAAGGCCTCGATCAGTTGCGGCGCGATGACGCCAGCGGCACCGTTGCCGCAG
Source organism: Pseudomonas sp. PSKL.D1 (assembly GCF_028898945.1). Classification (NCBI taxonomy): domain Bacteria; kingdom Pseudomonadati; phylum Pseudomonadota; class Gammaproteobacteria; order Pseudomonadales; family Pseudomonadaceae; genus Pseudomonas; species Pseudomonas sp. PSKL.D1. Next base: position 5,774,707 of record NZ_CP118607.1, on the reverse strand, counting down.
TCCACGACCACCTTGAGCTTCTTGGCCAGCTTCACGTCGCCGACGATTTGCTGGAAGTAGCGGTCAAGGATTTCGACTTTCTGCACGCTGCCTTCTGCACGCGTCAGGTCGTTGGTTTTCAGGCGGGTCAGCAGGGCCTGGATCTGCTCATTGGCCAGGGTGTCGCCGGCGATGATGATCTTGAAGCCGTTGTAGTCAGAGGGGTTGTGACTGCCGGTGAGCATTACGCCGGACTTGCCGGCCAGCACGTTGGCGGCGTAGTACAGCGCCGGGGTAGGCACCAGGCCAACGTCGGTGACCTGGCAGCCCGCATCGGCCAGGCCCTGGATCAATTGCTCGACCAGCATCGGGCCGGACAGGCGACCATCGCGGCCGACAGAAACCTGCGGTTCACCCTGAGCCAGGCTTTGTGCGCCGATGGCGCGGCCGATCCAGTAGGCGGTTTCGGCGTGCAAGGTTTTGCCGACAACGCCGCGGATGTCATAGGCGCGGAAAATGCTGTCAGGCAGTGCGGGGACCAGGTGGGCCATGTCGTTCATCTCTGGAAGCTCCATTAGTCAAAGGCTTGCCGGGCAGGCACAAACTGAACGCTTGGACGATGGAATCGCCGGAGAGTTCGCCATCCATGGCCCGAGCGGTCGCTTGAAGGGCTCAGTTGGTACCGGAGTGGCCGAAGCCGCCAGTGCCGCGCTGGCTTTCGTCGAAGCTTTCCACGATGTCGAAATGCGCTTGTACCACAGGCACGAGCACCAGTTGGGCAATGCGCTCGCCAACGGCGATGGTGAACGGCGTGTTGCCACGGTTCCAGCACGACACCATCAGTTCGCCCTGGTAATCCGAGTCGATCAGGCCGACCAGGTTGCCGAGCACGATGCCGTGCTTATGGCCCAGGCCCGAGCGCGGCAGAATCATTGCCGCCAAACCTGGGTCGCCGATGTAGATCGATAGGCCAGTCGGGATGAGCACGGTCTGACCTGGCTCAAGAACGGTGTCTTCTTTGAGCAGGGCGCGCAGGTCAAGGCCGGCGGAGCCTGGGGTGGCGTACTGGGGCAGCGGGAATTCGTTGCCCAGGCGTGGGTCGAGGATTTTGGCTTGTAGAGCGTGCATGTAACTTATTGAACCTGATTGAGCCGTTCGGCGATGAAGGCGACCAGTTGCCGGGCGATCTTGCCCTTGCTGGTCTGCGCGAAGAGGGTCTGGTGTTGCTGGCGGTCGATCACGGTCAGGGCGTTTTCTTCGCTGTTGAAGCCGATGCTGGGGTTGGCCACATCATTGGCGACGATCAGGTCGAGGTTCTTGTCCTTGAGCTTGCGCGTGGCGTAATCGAGCAAGTGTTCGGTTTCGGCAGCGAAGCCGACGCTGAACGGGCGGTCATCGCGGCCAGCAATGGTGGCAAGGATATCGGGATTGCGCACCATCTGCAGCAGCATGCCGTCGCCGGTGGTAGGGTCTTTCTTCAATTTTTGTGGTGCAACCACTTCCGGGCGGTAGTCCGCGACCGCAGCGGAGGCGATGAACAGGTCGCATGGCATGGCAGCTTCACAGGCCGCAAGCATGTCGCGCGCGCTCACCACGTCAATCCGGTTGACCCGGTCAGGCGTTTGCAGGTGCACCGGGCCGGTCACGAGGGTTACCCGAGCACCGGCTTCTGCGGCTGCCTCGGCCAGAGCGAAACCCATCTTGCCGGAGCTATGATTGGTGATGTAGCGCACCGGGTCGATGTTTTCCTGGGTCGGGCCGGCGGTAATCAGCACGTGTTTGCCGGTGAGCGCTTGGCGTTTGAAGCTTTCGGCGGCGCACCAGGCCAGGTCGGTGGCTTCGAGCATGCGGCCCAGCCCAACGTCGCCGCAGGCCTGGCTACCGGACGCAGGGCCGAATACCTGAATGCCGCGGTCTTTGAGCAGCGCGAGGTTGGCTTGGGTGGCTGGGTCGCGCCACATGGCCTGATTCATGGCCGGGGCAACGGCCACGGTGGCATCGGTGGCCAGCACCAGGGTGGTCAGCAGGTCGTCAGCCATGCCCTGTGCCATGCGTGCCATGAGGTCGGCGGTTGCCGGGGCGATGAGCACCAGGTCGGCCCATTTGGCCAGTTCGATATGGCCCATGGCCGCCTCTGCGGCGGGGTCGAGCAAATCCATGTGCACCGGGTGGCCGGACAGCGCCTGCAGGGTGAGCGGAGTGATGAACTCGGCACCACCACGGGTCATGACGACGCGCACCTGCGCGCCGTGCTCCAGGAGTCGGCGAATCAGTTCGGCACTTTTGTAGGCGGCAATGCCACCACCCACGCCGAGAACGATGCGCTTGCGATACAGCCGCTGCATAGGCTTGCCTTTTTCCAGTGAAAGCGGGCGGCGACGGTAATCTGCCTGCGGCAGAACGTCGCATTTACGAAGCGAAATAGATTAACACAGGGCTGAAACAGGCCGTAGTGGGTTGCCAGGAGGCATATGAACATCAGGGAATGGCCAGTTGAAGAGCGGCCAAGGGAAAAATTGCTGTTGCGAGGCGCAGGGGTGTTGTCGGACGCCGAACTGGTTGCCGTACTGCTGGGCTCGGGTGTTGCGGGCTGTAACGTGCTGGACCTGGCGCGCGGGCTGCTGGTGCGATTTGGCGGGCTCAGGCAGTTTCTGGAGGCCGACCGCGCGGCCGTTTTGCGCGAGCCGGGCCTGGGGCCGGTCAAGTACGCTCAGTTGCAGGCATTGTTGGAAATTGGTCGGCGATACCTCGATGAAGGCATGGAGCGTGCACCAGCAATGGAAAGCCCGTCAGCGGTGCGGCGTTACCTCAAGGCAATGCTGCGTCATGAGGCCAGTGAAGTGTTCGGCTGCCTGTTTCTCGATACCAAACACCGACCACTTGCTTTCGAAATACTGTTTCGCGGCACTATTGACCGGGCCAGTATCTACCCGCGTGAGGTGGTGCGCCGCTCGCTGTTGCACAATGCGGCAGCATTGATTCTTTGCCACAACCACCCGTCCGGGAACAGTGAACCCAGCCAGGACGACGTGCAGATGACACTGGCGCTCAAGCGTGCGCTGGCATTGATCGATGTGCGGGTGATCGATCACATCATCGTCGGTGATGGGGAACCGTTGTCCATGGTTGAACAAGGGTGGATTGTTGCTTAGGCAAGCCCGCCCCTGTAGAGGGGCGGGCGCGGGCATTAGCGACCCACCGAGACCTTGCTGAAGTCCAGGCGCCCGAATGGGCTCACCTGATAGCCCTCAACCCCTTGGTGCAGCAAGGCCGTGGCCGTCGGATGGGCCAGCGGCACCCACAATGCCTGCTGCTGAATCAGCGTTTGCGCCTGCTGATACAGCCGGCTGCGTACGCTTTGGTCGTTGGTGGTGCGCCCGGCGCTGATCAACTGGTCCAGACGGTTATCGCAGAACCGCGCAAAGTTGGTCCCGGATTTGACCGCTGCACAGGAAAACTGCGGGCTGAGGAAGTTGTCCGGGTCGCCGTTGTCGCCCGCCCAGCCCATGAACAGCAGATCATGCTCGCCCGCCTTCGCCCGGCGAATCAGCTCGCCCCACTCGATGACGCGAATTTCTGCCTTGATGCCGACTTTGCTCAGGTCTGCCTGGAGCATTTGTGCACCAAGGCTGGGGTTTGGGTTGAGCAGGCTGCCCGACGGGCGAGTCCAGATCGTGGTGCTGAACCCATCCGGCAGGCCAGCTTTTGTCAGCAATGCCTTGGCCTTTTTCAGGTCCAGTGGGTAACCGGGCAGGTCCTTGGCATAGCTCCAGGTGTTAGGCGGATAGGGGCCGTTGGCGGCGGTGGCAGTGTCTTCAAACACGGCCTTGAGGTAGGCCTGCTTGTCAAAGGCCAGGTTGATCGCCTGGCGTACCTCAGGCTTGTCCAGCGGCGGGTGCTCACTGTTGATGGCCACAAATGCGGTCATGAAGGCTGGCGTGGTCGCTACCTTGAGGTTGCCGTCCTTGCCCGCTTCGGCAACATCCAGTGGCTTGGGTGAAAGCGCTACCTGGCATTCGTTGCGCTTGAGCTTCTGCAGGCGCACGTTGGCGTCGGTGGTGATGGCGAAAATCAACGGGTCAACTGCCGGCTTGCCGGCAAAATAGTCCGGGTTGGCGCGGTAGCGCACCACCGCGTCTTTCTGGAAGCGCTGGAACACGAACGGGCCGGTGCCTATCGGTTGGCTGTTGAGTTTTTCCGGGGTGCCGGCCTTGAGCAGCTTGTCGGCGTATTCGGCGGAATAGATGGACGCAAAGCCCATGCTCAGGGTTGCCAGGAAGGTGGCATCTGCGTGAGTGAGGGTAAAACGCACAATGCCTGGTTCTGGTGCCTCGATCGACTTGATCAGGCTGCCGAGCTGTAACGACTGGGCGTGCGGATATCCACCTGGCGCTGTTTTGTGCCACGGGTGTGCCGGGTAGAGCATGCGCTGGAAACTGAACAGCACGTCTTCGGCATTCAGTTCGCGCGTTGGCTTGAAATACGGTGTGGAGTGGAACTTGACCGCTTCACGCAGCTTGAAATCGTAGACCAGCCCGTCGGGCGATACCGTCCAGCTCTGCGCCAGGCTTGGGACGACCTTGCCCTGGGCTGCATCGAATTCGACCAGGCGGTTCATCAGCACATCAGCTGATGCGTTGGTGGTGGTCAGCGAGTTGTACTGCACTACGTCAAAGCCTTCGGGGCTGGCTTCAGTGCAGACACTCAGCGGTGCGGCCTGGGCAATGCCTGCGGCAAGCAGGGAAGTGAACAATAAGGAAAGGGCGGCAGCACGCATGGTGGCTCCTTGGCTGATCAGTGGCCCATCTGCCATTGCAGTCTGGAAATGTCCTACCCTAGTGCGCGTAACAAGAAATGACCACCCTCTTTTTCTGGTGTTTGGCGACGAGCGGTCGACAGCGCGGCGGGCGAGTCGCTATGCTGCTCGCGCACGATTTGCAGCAAGCAGATGCTCATCTTCTGTTGTTGTGGCGTAGTCTTTCTGGTATAAAGCAGCGCTCTTTTCTAGGGGCTCGGCCTGTCGCATCAGCGGATCCGGTCGATAAGACCTCCAGAATCACGGCGCCTGGCGCCAAAGACTGAGAGATTAAGCGGCCAACCCATGCCGGGTTGGGCATGTGGTTTTAGAGGGCTGAGTCATGTCGAGAGTCTGTCAAGTTACTGGTAAGGGTCCAGTAACCGGGAACAACATTTCCCACGCAAACAACAAAACCCGTCGTCGTTTCCTGCCGAACCTGCAGCACCACCGTTTCTGGGTTGAGTCCGAGAACCGTTTCGTGCGTCTGCGCGTTTCCGCCAAGGGCATGCGTATCATCGACAAGCGCGGCATCGACGCCGTTCTGGTTGACATCCGTCGCGCTGGCGCCAAGGTCTAAGGAGAACATCATGCGTGAATTGATCCGTCTGGTTTCGAGTGCCGGTACCGGCCACTTCTACACCACCGACAAGAACAAGCGCACCACTCCGGACAAAATCGAGATCAAGAAATATGATCCGGTTGTTCGCAAGCACGTGGTGTACAAGGAAGCCAAGATCAAGTAATTGATCGGCGACCAAAAAAACCGCTTCCTCACGGAAGCGGTTTTTTTTTGCCCGCATGTCAAAAATGCGGCTGTTCTCAACGCATCATCAGGCGGGTAATCAAGCCTTTCGCGTCGGTTTCGATGGCAATGCGGTCATCTCGCTCTTCGCCCGGTTTGATGTCGCACACTTTGATTGCGGGCAAACCAGTGGCTTTGAGGATTTCCGCTTTGATGCCTTCCTGAAAGGGCAGGCCGATCTGGATGCCGGTCATTTCCTGCACCTTTTTCAGCAGCAACTCTTGTGCTTTGGCCTTTTCAGCAGCCTGAGCCATTACCTTTTTCTTCATTTCTTCGATCAAGCTCATCGTCATGATGCACTCCTTGGTTGATGTTCACGCCCGGTTGGGCAGGTTCATACTCCAAAGGCATCGATAGATGACAGCGCTACATAATTACTTCTGTTCAGGCATTACGTAGATTTTGTTGCTCGGCTCCAGCGCCTTCCGGACGCTCTTGAAACCTGCGGGAATCAAAAAAACGATTTCCGGCCTGCAGGATTTTGGCAGCCTCATCGTCTGGTATGAGGCTGCGCTCTGTTCTGTACAAAGAAGCTCAGGTCATTGATCGACGACCTTAAAAAACCCGCTTCCTTGCGTAGGCGGGTTTTTTGCGTGCCGTTCGGTGCTGAAGAATCAGCCGATCCTTATGGCAGTGATCACGCCCTTCCCATCAACCGACACGATTGCCCGATCATTACGGATGTCCCTGGTGATGATGTCTTTAGGGCCCGCTACGACTGCAATCCCGGTTGCTTGCGAGATCTTCGCTTTGATGGCGTCCTCGTAGGGCGTACCGATCAAATGTGCAATCTTCTTGATAAAAACATCTTGGTCCATGATGCGTCTCCTGATGAGAAGCCCGGGTCGGGCAGGCTCATCGTCATGCAACGGGACATCGCGGATGCTTTAGATAATTACTTGTTCTCAAACATTACGTAAATCTTGCGGCACGGCTCCAGCACCTCCCAAGTGCCCTTGAAACCCGCGGGAATCACAAAACGATCACCGGCACGCAGGGTTTTGGCTCCGCCATCCTGGTCGCGCAGCACCGAAACACCCTGGACGATCTCGCAGTACTCGTGCTCGGTGTAACTTACTGTCCACTGCCCGACCTCACCTTCCCACACGCCTGCAGCAAACTGCCCGCAGGGGCTGGAATAGTGGTTGTAGACTGCCTGGTCAGGCTCACCCTTGATGATTTTTTCCGCCGCCGGGCGGTATCGTTCTGCCTCGGTCAGTACCTGGGCGAAATCAATGATGCTGGCGATACTCATGGTACGGCTCCTGTTGTTGTTTAATAAAATGAACATCAGTAGGCTTTTCAGCCTTTCGTGTCAAATATATTGATAGTTTGCATTGGCTGGTTTAGGGTATCGCATGCCTGTGTGCGCTTGCCGCCGGGCCAGCATTCTGACAACGCCTGTGAGTCCTCAGTGCGGCGTTGCACCTAAACAAGAGGAGGAGTTTCGTATGACCACCCTGACTCGTGCAGATTGGGAACAACGCGCCCAGCAACTGAAAATCGAAGGGCGTGCCTTCATCAATGGCGAATACACCGACGCCGCATCCGGTGAGACTTTCGACTGCCTGAGCCCGGTCGACGGACGCTTCCTGGCCAAGGTTGCCAGCTGCGACCTTGCCGACGCCAACCGTGCCGTTGAAAACGCCCGCGCCACCTTCGATTCTGGCGTGTGGTCGCAACTGGCACCGGCCAAGCGCAAAGCCAAGCTGATCCGCTTTGCCGATTTGCTGCGCAAGAACGTCGAAGAACTGGCCCTGCTGGAAACACTGGACATGGGCAAGCCGATCGGCGACTCCTCCAGCATCGACATCCCGGGCGCGGCCAATGCCATCCACTGGACCGCAGAAGCCATCGACAAGGTCTACGACGAAGTCGCGCCGACCCCGCACGATCAACTCGGCCTGGTCACCCGCGAGCCTGTTGGCGTAGTGGGTGCCATCGTACCGTGGAACTTCCCCCTGCTGATGGCCTGCTGGAAACTTGGCCCTGCGCTGGCCACTGGCAACTCCGTGGTGCTCAAGCCGTCCGAAAAGTCGCCGTTGACTGCCATCCGTATCGCCCAACTAGCCATTGAGGCTGGTATTCCTGCCGGCGTTCTGAACGTGCTGCCGGGTTACGGCCACACCGTGGGCAAGGCCCTGGCCCTGCACATGGACGTCGACACCCTGGTGTTCACCGGTTCGACCAAGATCGCCAAGCAGCTGATGGTGTACGCAGGCGAGTCGAACATGAAGCGTATCTGGCTGGAAGCTGGCGGCAAGAGCCCCAACATCGTCTTTGCCGATGCCCCAGACCTGCAGGCCGCCGCTGAAGCTGCCGCAAGTGCCATCGCCTTCAACCAGGGTGAAGTGTGCACGGCAGGTTCCCGCTTGTTGGTGGAACGCTCGATCAAGGACAAATTCCTGCCAATGGTGGTCGAGGCCCTCAAAGGCTGGAAACCAGGCAACCCGCTGGACCCGCAAACCACCGTCGGCGCGCTGGTCGATACCCAGCAGATGAACACCGTGCTGTCGTACATCGACGCCGGCCACAAGGACGGCGCCAAGCTGCTTGCCGGTGGTAAGCGTACCCTCGAGGAAACCGGCGGAACCTACGTTGAGCCGACCATCTTCGACGGCGTGACCAACGCCATGAGAATCGCGCAAGAAGAGATTTTTGGCCCGGTACTGTCGGTAATCGCCTTCGATACCGCCGAAGAAGCCATCGCCATCGCCAACGACACCCCGTATGGCCTGGCTGCCGGCATCTGGACTTCGGACATCTCCAAGGCCCACAAGACCGCCCGTGCCGTGCGCGCTGGCAGCGTCTGGGTCAACCAGTACGACGGCGGCGACATGACTGCGCCGTTCGGTGGCTTCAAGCAGTCGGGCAACGGCCGTGACAAGTCGCTGCATGCGCTGGAGAAGTACACCGAGCTGAAAGCGACCTGGATCAAGCTGTAATCCTTTAGGTCTTTTTCGCGGGTAAACCCGCTCTCACAGGGGCAGCGCCGGCTTTGAGTCCGGCGCTGTCCCTGTGGGAGCGGGTTTACCCGCGAATGGGCCAATGAAAATCCAACAGGGAGTACACATGCGCTGGGCAACCTACTTTGCTGTACTGGCCTCGGTGCTGAGCGTCGGCCTTGCCCTGGGCGTGAGCATGCCGCTGGTGTCGCTACGCCTGGAAGCCTGGGGTTACGGCAGCTTCGCCATCGGCGTCATGGCGGCGATGCCTGCCCTGGGCGTACTCCTGGGCGCCAGCCTGGCCAGCCGCCTGGCTGGTTGGGTCGGCGTTCCCTCGGCCATGCGCCTGTGCTTGTGGGGCGGGGCGTTGTCGATTGGCCTGTTGGCACTGCTGCCCAGCTACCCCCTTTGGTTGGCGCTGCGACTGCTGATCGGCATGTCGCTCACGGTCGTCTTCATCCTCGGCGAGAGCTGGATCAACCAGTTGGTGGTCGAGCAGTGGCGGGGGCGTCTGGTTGCCTTGTATGGCAGCAGCTATGCCTTGAGCCAACTGGCTGGCCCGTTGGTGTTGGGTTTTCTGGGGGCGGACGATGACTTCGGTTTCTGGGCCGCGACGGGTCTGTTGCTATTCGCTCCACTGTTGCTTTTGGGCAGAGGTGGCGCTCCAAGTACTGAGGCCTGTAGCGTAACGTTCCGCGATTTGTTCACCTTTTGCAGGCGGCTGCCGGTGATCGCCTGGGCCATCGCACTTTTCGCCGCTTTCGAGGCGATGATCCTGACTCTGTTGCCGGTGTATTGCCTGCAACAAGGCTTTACCACCGAGGTTGCACTGTTCATGGTCAGCACCGTGGTGGTGGGGGATGCCGTGTTGCAGCTACCCATCGGGGCGCTGGCGGATCACATGTCGCGGCGTACCTTGTTCACAGGCTGCGCGGTTACCCTGCTGGTTTCCAGCCTGGCGATTCCATTGATGCTGCAGACCCCGTTGATATGGCCGCTTTGGGTGCTGTTCGGTGCCAGTGCCGGGGGCTTGTTCACCTTGTCCCTGGTGCTGATCGGCGAGCGGTATAGGGATGATGAACTGGTCCGTGCCAATGCCCACGTGGCGCAGCTATGGGGTATTGGCTGCCTGCTCGGGCCATTGCTGGCAGGCGCCGGTAGCCAGTGGATCAGCGGCCACGCACTGCCATTGCTGATGGCCGTGGGGGCGGCGGGGTTGGTGCTGCTGACTCGACGCCGTGGTGCTTTTGAGCCGTTGTCAGCCTGACGCGCTTACAGCATCTTTTCCAATCCCACGGCCTTGCTGATCCAGGCATTGAGCCGTCGCCACGCGCCACCAGGCTCGGACGTCAGCACGTGCCGCTGGCCATTGTCCTCGGTCACCCACACCAGTTTGTCGTCGATCAGCGTGGGCCGATAGCTCAGTGCTGGCGCCATACCTTGCAGGGCCAGTTCACGGGTGTATTCGGCCAGCTCCGGGCTGTCGACCAGCACTCCGACTTCGGTATTCCACAGAACGGATCGTGGGTCGAAGTTGAACGAGCCGATGAAGGTCTTGCGCCGATCAAAGACAATCGCCTTGCTGTGCAGGCTCGAGTCAGAGCTGCCGTGGAAGCCCAATCCGTGCCGTGATATGGCGTCACCTGGCTGGCGACGCAATTCGTAAAGCTGTACGCCGTGCTCCAGCAACGCCCTGCGATAGGGGGCATAGCCGCCATGCACGGCCGGTACATCGGTGGCTTCCAGTGAGTTGGTTAGCAGTTTCACCGATACCCCGGCGTCAGCGCGCCCAGTCAGGTACAGCAGGCCCGGGTCACCCGGTACGAAGTAGGCCGAAACCAGAATCAACTCGTTGTGCACGTTGGCCAAGTCGGGTGCCAACTGTTGGCTCATCAGCAAGTGCGGGTCGGGTTCATCATCGGCCAGCACTTTGCTCGGTGCGTCCCACAGCGCCTGGCTATGTGCCCAGATCAGTTCATTGCGCCAAACGTCCAGGCGTGGCTGCGACTGATAGGACATCAGGCGGTCGTACAGCGCCTTGCGCTGCACTCTTGCCTGGGCAAGTGAAACCTCCAGGCGTTGGCGGCTGGCATGCAGGTCGCTGGCACTGGGCTGGCGCCACAGGAAGTCGCCAATGGGCCGGCTCAGGGCGCTGTTCCAGTACTGATCAAAACCGTGCCCCAGCTGTTCGGCCACCGGGCCCACACCCAACAGGTCGATATCGGTGAAGTTCAGGTTGGGTTCGGCATCGAAGTATTCATCACCCAGGTTGCGACCACCGACGATGGCCATGCTGTTGTCCACCAGAAACAGCTTGTTGTGCATCCGCCGGTGCTGGCGCGACAGGTTGAACAGTCGGCCTGCGGCACGGGTTACGCCCGTGCTGCGCCCCAGATGCAGCGGGTTGAACAGGCGAATCTGGATGTTTGGATGGGCGTCGAGCGTGCCCATGATGGTATCGAGCCCGTCGCTGGTAGTGTCGTCGAGCAGAATGCGTATACGCACGCCACGGTCGGCTGCCCGCAGTAGTTCATGGACCAACGCGCGGGTGCTCAAGCCATCGTGAACGATGTAGTACTGCAGGTCGATGCTGGCCTGGGCATTGCGGATCAGCTCGGCTCGGGCTCTAAAAGCCTCGTTGCTGTTGGGCAGCAAGCGAAAGCCTGAGCGCCCTTCGTATGGTGCCGCCTGGCGCAGCACGGAGCGGCCAAAGGCAGAATCCTGAGCAGGCAATGCCTGGCTGATTTCGCGCTGCGGGCCGACACTGGCACAGCCTGCCAGGCCAAGCATACCCAGCAGCAGAGGCAGAGCTCGCAGCAATCTCAAGGGCAAATCGTCCTGTTCAGCAATCGCTTTAAGGTTTGGACTCCAGAGGGTGGCGCAAAGTTACGTGTGCACTGCGTCCTCTGCCAGTAGACGAAGGGCGGCTTCGCCTACTTTGCGCACCGCTTCCTCAATTTGCGGTGTTGCGCGTGCTGCGAAGTTCATGCGCAGGCAATGGCGGAACTTGCCCGAGGCGGAAAAGATACTGCCCACGGCAACCTGTACGCCCTGTTCCAGTAAAGCGCGGTTTAGCTGAAGCGTGTCGAAATGTTCGGGTAATTCCACCCACAGCATGAAGCCGCCCTGAGGCCGGCTGACGCGGGTGCCCGCCGGGAAGTAGCGGTTCACCCAGTCGCTCATCTGATCACGCGCACGCTGGTACTGGCTACGCATGCGTCGCACATGAGGGTGGTAGTGCCCGGCGGCAATGAAGTCGGCGATGGCCAACTGCGGTTGGCTGGCCGAGCTGCCAGTGCTGATGTACTTCATGTGCAGCACCCGTTCCAGGTAGCGGCCCGGTGCTACCCAGCCGACGCGAAGGCCTGGGGCCAGGGTTTTCGAGAACGAACTGCACAGCAGCACGCGACCATCGTCGTCGAACGATTTGATGGTACGTGGCCGTGGATAGGTATAGGCCAAGTCGCCATAGACGTCGTCTTCCAGAATGGCCACGTCGTAGCGCTGAGCCAGGCTCAGCAAGGCCTTCTTGCGTGCTTCGGGCATGATGTAGCCGAGCGGATTGTTGCAGTTCGGGGTGATCTGGATGAGCTTGATCGGCCACTGCTCCAGCGCCAGTTCCAGCGCCTCCAGGCTTATGCCGGTGACCGGATCGGTAGGTATCTCGAGCGCCTTCATGCCCAGCCCTTTCAGCGTTTGCATGGCGCCATGAAAGCTGGGCGAGTCGACTGCAACGATGTCGCCTGGCTCGCAAACAGCACGGATGCTGCACGACAACGCCTCATGGCAACCTGTGGTCACCACCAGGTCGGCAGGGCCAACGCGGCAACCAGAATCGAGCATCAGGCGGGCGATTTGTTCGCGCAGGGCGAGGTTGCCATGGATGTTCTCGTAATAAAGCCCGGGCATGTCCTGACGCCGGCTGAGCTGGGCGAGGCTGCGCAGCAAGGGCTTCAGGGTAGGGGTATCGATGTCGGGCATGCCGCGACCAAGCTGGATGACATCCTGGCGCGGCGTGCTGCGTACCAGTTCCAGTACTTGCTCCCACTGAGAGATATCCACAGGGCGCTGAGCGGGGCGACTGACGGCGGGCAGGGCAGGCAGCTGGCGGTGGTCGCTGACGAAATAGCCGGATTTGGGGCGGGGCGAAACCATGCCGCTGTCTTCCAGCGTGCGGTAGGCCTGCTGCACGGTACTCAAGCTGACACCATGCTCAATGCTCAAGGCGCGCACCGATGGCAGGCGCTGCCCCGGGCGATAGAGGCCCTGCTCGATGCGCGCGCCGAGTAGTTCGGCGAGGTTCAGGTAAAGGGTCACGGGCATACTCCGGCGCAGTTATCGGTCGGCGACCAGTACAGATGTGCTGAAAATACCCCATTCAGCTCGCTTTTAGCCAATTCTGTATGGGAATAATAAGGCTGTATTGGTTCTGTATTGTCGCTATTGCCCGGGCGCATGCTTTCTCTGCGGTATCAACTGAATGGGAGAGCGCAGTAATGGGTGGCATGAGCGATGTGCGTTTGCAACTGTTGGCCAAGGAGCTGGAAGCGGGGGAGCAGGCCAAGGTCTTCAATGCCCCGGCAGGGCTTGGCCGATGGGGGCTGATGCTGCACCGCTGGCACACCCGCAGGGCGTTGCTGCAACTGGATGATGAGCAATTGCGCGATATTGGTTTGAGTAGGGACCAGGCCAGGGAAGAGGGCGTCAAACCCTTTTGGAAGGACTGAACCCGCTACCGGGTTCAGACCAACTCTTTGAGCCGATGCCAGAGCATCCCCAGCGCCAGCAACGGCGAGCGTAAGTGTTTGCCACCCGGGAAGGTGATGTGTGGCACTTTGGCAAACAAGTCAAAACGCCCGCTTTGCTGGCCGCTGATCGCCTCTCCCAGCAGGCGGGCGGCCAGATGCGTGGCATTCAGGCCGTGACCCGAGTACGCCTGGGCGTAATAGACATTCGGCTGGCTGGCCAGGCGGCCTATTTGCGGCAAGCGGTTGGCGCCGATGCCGATCATGCCACCCCATTGGTAGTTGATACGCACGTCGGCCAACTGTGGGAAAACCTTCAGCATTTTGGGCCGCATGTAGGCGGCAATGTCTTGCGGGTCGCGGCCCGAATAGTGGCATGCGCCGCCGAACAGCAGGCGGTGGTCGGCGGACAGGCGATAGTAGTCCAGTGCCACTCGCTGGTCACAAACCGCCATGTTCTGTGGCAACAGTTGGCGTGCACGCTCTTCGCCCAAGGGCTCGGTGGCGATGATGTAGCTGCCGGCAGGTAGCACCTTGCCGCCCAACTCACGGTTCAGGCCGTTGTGATACGCGTTGCAGCACAGCACCAGGGTCTGTGCGCGCACTTGGCCTTGCGCAGTGTGCACTTTGACCTGCGGGCCGTATTCAATCCGTGTGACTTCCGACTGTTCAAACAGCCGTACACCCAGGCGGCTGGCCACGGCCGCTTCACCCAGTGCCAGGTTGAGAGGGTGCAGGTGCCCGGAGCCCATGTCGATCAGGCCCCCGACATAGCGGTCCGAACCCACCACGCTGTGGATATCTTCCTTTTGCACCAGGCGCAGTTCGTGCTGGTAGCCCAGGCTGCGCAGTTCTTCGGCATCCTCGGCAAAGCCTTCGAGCTCGCCGGGCTTGTTGGCCAGGTCGCAATAGCCCCAGGTCAGATCGCAGTCAATGGCATGGCGCTCGATGCGGTCGCGGACGATCTCAACAGCCTCAAGCCCCATCAGCTTCATGCTGCGTACGCCCTCTTCACCAATGACCGGTAGAAACTGCTCCAGGCCATGGCCGACGCCGCGGATCAGTTGGCCACCGTTACGGCCGCTGGCGCCCCAGCCTAGTTTGCGGGCCTCGAGCAAAATGACCGACAGGCCTCGCTCGGCCAGTTCAATGGCCGTGTTCAGGCCGGAATAGCCGCCGCCGACAATGCACACATCGGCACTGTGTTCGCCCTGCAGAAAAGGATGATCAGGGTGCTGCGCGCTGCTGGCGGCGTAATAGGAGGCGGCGTGCTGCGCGCTGTGAATCATCTGGGCGGCCCTGGTAGATGGGGGAGGGGGCGAGGATAAGCTGTGGCATTGCGGTGGGGCAACGCGAATGGGCCTATAATCCAGCCACTTTACTTGCCCAACACCCAGCCATGTCCTGCAGCTTCCATAAGACCCAGTTCCTGCGCGAACTCATCCCATCATTCGAATGTGAGCCCGGCTGCCACGATTGCTGTGGCCCCGTGACTGCTTCGGCAGAGGAAATGGCTCGCCTGCCGCGCAAAACCCGGGCTGAACAGGATGCCGCGCTGGAGCGACTCGACTGTGTGCACCTGGGGCCTGATGGTTGCACGGTTTACGGTGAGCGGCCGTTGATTTGCCGGCTGTTTGGCACAACCCCGAAGCTGGCCTGCCCGCGCGGGCGAGGGCCTCAACAGATGATTGAGCCCGCCACCGAACAGTTGGTCCACCAACTGATTGCCAGTACGCGCCAGGTGTTGGTCTAGTTTCAGTCCGGGATGGGCAGGCAGAGGCTCTCTTTCACCTCTTCCATCACGATGTAGCTCTTCGATTCGCGCACGTGCGGCAGCTTGAGCAGGATGTCGCCCAGCAGCTTGCGGTATGACGCCATTTCCGAAATCCGCGCCTTTACCAAGTAGTCGAAATCGCCCGATACCAAATGGCACTCCAGCACATGCGGCAGCTTGAGCACCGCGCGGCGGAACTCCTCGAAGGTATCGCCCGACTTGTAATCGAGGCTGATTTCCACAAACACCAGCAGGCTGCCCTTCAAGTGCTGCGGATTGAGCCGGGCGTTGTAGCCCATGATGATGCCTTCGCGCTCCAGGCGGCGGACCCGCTCGGTGCAAGGGGTAGTGGACAACCCGACTTTCTCGCCCAGTTCAGTGAACGAGATACGCCCGTCATTCTGCAGGATCCGCAGGATATTGCGGTCGATCTTGTCCAGTTCACGCTTGCTCTGGTGCTGGGTTCTCATAGGGGATGCCCCTCCGTGAAAGGCGTTTTTGCCGAGAATTCTCGCCAAATATAGGCTTTTATACAGTGAATTGCACTGGTCTTGAATTCTTATACTGCGCGCATCCATGCCATTTCAACAAAAATGCGGTGCGCCGCGTGCGAGGGTTCAACGATGCGAGTTCTGGTGCTTGGTAGTGGTGTGATCGGTACCGCCAGTGCCTATTACCTGGCCCGGCAAGGCTTTGAAGTGACCGTGGTTGACCGCCAGCCGGCGGTGGCCATGGAGACCAGCTTCGCCAACGCGGGCCAGATCTCGCCCGGGTACGCCTCGCCCTGGGCTGCCCCCGGTGTACCGCTCAAAGCCATCAAGTGGCTGCTGGAGCGCCACGCGCCTTTGGCCATCAAGCTGACCGGCGATGTTGACCAGTACCTGTGGATGGCGCAGATGCTGCGTAATTGCACTGCAAGCCGTTATGCGGTGAACAAGGAGCGCATGGTGCGCTTGTCCGAGTACAGCCGTGATTGCCTGGACGAGCTGCGCGCGGAAACCGGCATTGCCTACGAAAGCCGTACCTTGGGCACCACTCAATTGTTCCGCACCCAGGCCCAGGTAGACGCAGCGGCCAAGGACATCGCCGTGCTCGAACAGTCCGGGGTGCCTTACGAACTGCTCGACCGCGATGGCATTGCTCGCGTTGAACCCGCGCTGGCGGGCGTCAAGGATATCCTGGCGGGCGCTCTGCGCCTGCCAAACGACCAGACAGGCGACTGCCAGCTCTTCACTACCAAACTCGCGGATATGGCGGTCAAGCTGGGCGTGGAATTCCGCTTTGGTCAGGACATCCAGCGCCTGGACTTCGCGGGCGACCGCATCAATGGCGTGTGGATCGACGGCAAGCTGGAAACAGCAGACCGTTACGTGCTGGCACTGGGCAGCTATTCGCCGCAGATGCTAAAACCGCTTGGCATCAAGGCACCGGTTTACCCGCTCAAGGGCTACTCGCTGACCGTACCGATCACCAATGCCGACATGGCGCCGACTTCGACCATTCTGGACGAAACCTACAAGGTGGCCATTACCCGTTTCGACAACCGCATCCGCGTTGGCGGCATGGCTGAAATTGCCGGTTTTGACTTGTCACTTAACCCGCGTCGACGTGAAACGCTGGAGATGATCGTCAACGACCTTTATCCTCGTGGCGGCGACCTGAGCCAAGCCAGTTTCTGGACCGGCCTGCGCCCGGCAACACCGGACGGTACGCCGATTGTGGGTGCCACCAAGTTCCGCAACCTGTACTTGAACACTGGCCACGGAACGCTGGGCTGGACCATGGCATGCGGCTCCGGCCGTTTGCTGGCGGACCTGATTGCGCGCAAGAAGCCGCAGATCAGCGCCGAGGGGTTGGACATTTCCCGGTATGGCAACAGCCGTGAAGTGGCCAAGCATGGCCAGACGGCGCCTGTTCATCAGCAATAGGGTTGGCCCTACCGCGGCTAAAGCCGCTCCTGCAGGGAGCGGCTTTAGCCGCGAAGGAACCACCACCGTTTTTAACCAGAACCACCATAAGGCAGCCGCCATGCGCCCCGCCCGTGCCCTGATCGACCTTCAAGCCCTCCGCCACAACTACCGCCTCGCCCGTGAGCTCACCGGTGCCAAAGCCTTAGCCGTGATCAAGGCCGATGCCTACGGCCACGGAGCCGTACGCTGCGCCCTGGCCCTGGAGGCTGAAGCGGATGGCTTTGCCGTGGCCTGTATCGAAGAAGCGCTGGAGCTGCGCGCCGCTGGCATCAAAGCCCCGGTCTTGTTGCTTGAGGGCTTTTTCGAAGCCAGCGAACTGGCGTTGATCGCCGAACATGACCTGTGGTGCGTGGTGCATTCGCTGTGGCAATTGGAAGCAATTGAACAAACTCCGGTGCACAAGCCTCTGACCCTCTGGCTGAAACTCGACAGCGGCATGCATCGTGTCGGCTTGCATCCCAAGGACTACCACGAGGCTTACCAGCGCTTGTTGGCCAGCGGCAAAGTCTCGCGCATCGTGCTGATGAGCCACTTCGCCCGCGCTGACGAGCCGGAGGCCGATGCCACCGCCCAGCAAATCGCCGTGTTCGAAGCAGCACGCCAAGGCCTGGCCGCCGAATGCAGCCTGCGCAATTCGCCGGGCGTATTGGCTTGGCCACAAGCGCCAAGCGACTGGGTACGGCCTGGCATCATGCTGTACGGCGCTACCCCGTTCGAGGTGCAACAGCCCCACGCCGCGCGCCTGCAGCCAGTGATGACCCTGCAATCCCGGGTTATCAGCGTGCGAGAGTTGCCGGCCGGCGAGCCGGTCGGCTACGGCGCCAAATACATCAGCTCGCGACCGACCCGGGTTGGCGTGGTCGCAATGGGCTATGCCGACGGCTACCCACGCCATGCGCCTACCGGTACCCCGGTGATGGTGGCCGGCAAACGCAGCCAGCTGATCGGCCGGGTTTCCATGGACATGCTGTGCATCGACCTCACCGACGTACCCGAAGCCACCATCGGCAGCCCGGTCGAACTGTGGGGCAAGCAAGTACTGGCCAGCGACGTGGCCCTGCACGCTGAAACCATTCCGTACGAAATATTCTGCAACCTGAAGCGCGTGCCGCTGGACTATCACGGCGAATAAGGCGCCGAAGCGGACAGGTTGAGGGGCGGTGTGTTGTAAATTCTGAACGGCATTGCCATGATATCGTTCACATGCACCCCGCCATCTCACCGTTTCAGGAGGCTCCAGCTTTGGACGTCGGCGAACGACTGCAAGCCATCCGCAAGCTCAAGGGCCTTTCCCAGCGTGAGCTGGCCAAACGCGCTGGCGTAACCAACAGCACCATCTCGATGATCGAGAAAAACAGCGTGAGCCCCTCCATCAGCTCGCTGCGCAAGGTGCTGAGCGGTATTCCGATGTCGATGGTGGAGTTCTTCTCGGTTGAGCTGGAGCCTGAAAGCCCCACTCAGGTCGTTTACAAGGCCCACGAGCTGATCGACATTTCCGATGGCGCGGTCACCATGAAACTGGTGGGCAAGTCGCACCCTAACCGGGCGATTGCATTTCTCAACGAGGTATACCCACCGGGTGCAGATACCGGCGAAGAAATGCTCACCCATGACGGCGAAGAAACCGGCATTTTGCTTGAAGGCCGCCTGGAACTGGTGGTCGGCAACGAGATCTTCATCCTCGAAGAAGGCGACAGCTACTACTTCGAAAGCACCCGCCCGCACCGTTTTCGCAACCCGTTCGACCAGCCTGCCAGGCTGATCAGTGCAGCCACGCCATCGAATTTTTGATCCAGCGCAGTGCATTGATTCGCTAATACCCCTTTCCAGAGTAGGGTCGTTTCACGGCTTCCGGGTTCCCGCTATACTTTTCAACGCTCGCATTACCGTGGCCGCGGGCGTGATTAGCCACCATGAGGGTGTTCGCGTGAACCAAATCAAGAAGATGCTGGCCGTACCAGCCGCCGTATTCGCCCTCTGGGCACTCCATGCAACTGCTGCAACCAACGACGACATCGCCAAGCGCCTTGAGCCGGTCGGCCAGGTGTGCGTGCAAGGCCAGGAATGCAAGGGCATGGAAGTGGTTGCCTCGGCGGGTGGCGGTGGTGCAAAGACGCCGGATGAAATCATCGCCAAGCATTGCAACGCCTGCCATGGCAGCGGGCTGCTGGGTGCGCCGAAGATCGGTGACACGGCGGCGTGGAAGGAGCGTGCCGACCATCAGGGCGGCCTGGACGGCATCCTGGCCAAGGCCATTACCGGCATCAATGCGATGCCGCCGAAGGGCACCTGTGCCGATTGTTCGGATGATGATCTGAAAGGGGCGATCAAGAAAATGTCGGGGTTGTAAGCCGCAAACGAATTGCATGAGGCCCGTCTTTTTTGGCGGGCTTTGTTTTTGTGTTGTCAGTGCTGGCCTTTCGCGGATGAATCCGCTCCTACAGGTAACGCGCAGCCTGTAGGAGCGGATTTATCCGCGAGAGGCCAGTACAGGCAACAAACCAGCTCCCAGTCATGTCCAACCCCTGACCCCAAGGAAGACTCAGGAGGCCCAGATGCATCTCTGCTCCACCGAACTGGCTGTCGAGCAAGTCCTGGCGCGCCTGCCTGCCCATATACACATGGGCCTGCCGCTGGGCCTTGGCAAACCCAACGCGTTCGTGAATGCGTTGTACAAACGGGTTCGCGAATTGCCTGAGCGCCGTCTGACCATCTACACCGCCCTCAGCCTCGGTCGCCCGCCACTGGGCGATGGCCTGCAACGGCGCTTCCTCGAACCCTTCATCGATCGCGTATTTGCCGATTACGAAGAGCTCGACTACCTCGCGGACCTGCGCAATGACAGCCTGCCGCCGAACATCCGCGTCGAGCAGTTTTTCATGCAGCCCGGCAGCCTGATGCACAGCGAGCCCGCGCAGCAGGACTACGTCAGCAGCAACTACAGCCATGCAGCCCGCGATATCAACGCCAAGGGTTTGAACCTGGTCGCGCAACTGGTTGCCACCACGCCCGAGCGCCCGAATCACCTGAGCCTCGCCTGTAACCCCGACATCACTCTCGACCTGTTGCCGATGATCACCAAGCGCCGCGCCGCTGGCGAAACCATCCTGATGCTCGGCCAGGTCCACGCTGAACTGCCTTACATGCCCGGCGATGCCGAGCTGGCGATCGATGCCTTCGACCTGTTGCTCGATGAGCCGGAGCAACGCCGCTTGTTCTCGACGCCCAACATGCCGGTCACCACCCAGGACCACTGCATCGGCCTTTATGCGAGCACGCTGGTGCGCGATGGCGGCACACTGCAGATCGGCATTGGCGCAATGGGCGATGCCGTTACGGCAGCGTTGCTGGCGAGGCAGGGCGATAACGGTGGCTACCGTGCGCTCATGGATGAGCTGGACGCTGGCCCGTGGCACGACATGATCGAGCGGGAAGGGGGGCTGGATGCCTTCGCCCAAGGCTTGTACGGCTGCAGTGAAATGTTCGTCAACGGCCTGCTGGTGCTGGCCGAAGCCGGTGTGGTGCGGCGCCCGGCTGACGAACAGGGTGTACTGGTGCATGGCGGCTTTTTCCTGGGGCCGCGTGCGTTCTACCAACGGCTGCGAGAGATGCCGCTTGAGCAGCGCGCGCATTTCATGATGACGCGCATCAGCTTCATCAACGAGCTGTATGGGCAGGAGGAACTGAAACGCCGGCAGCGGCGCGACGCACGCTTCATCAACACGGCCTTCGGCATGACCCTGCTGGGTGCGGGGGTGGCCGACCAGCTGGAGGACGGGCGTGTGCTCAGCGGCGTGGGCGGGCAATACAACTTCGTTGCCCAGGGCCATGCATTGGAAGGTGGGCGTTCCATCCTGTTGCTGCGCAGTTGGCGCGAGGCCGGTGGGGAAGTGAGCTCAAACCTGCTTTGGCAGTACGGCCACTGCACGATCCCCCGGCACCTGCGCGATATCGTGGTGACCGAATACGGCATTGCTGACTTGCGAGGGCAAACTGACAGTGAAGTGATTGCGCGCTTGCTCGCCATCACCGACTCAAGGTTCCAGGCTGGGCTGATCGAGCAGGCAAAGGATGCTGGCAAACTGGCCAAGGGCTTCGAGCTTGATGCGCGTTACGCAGACAACACGCCCGAGCGGCTGGAGGCGATTCATGCCCGGCATTCGAGGTTGTTCCCGGAATATCCGCTTGGGACCGATTTCACTCCAGAGGAGCGTGATTTGCTGCGGGCGCTGAACTGGTTGAAGAGCAAGTTCAGGTTGAGTGAGGTGCTGGAATTAGGCAAGGCGGCAATCGATGCGCCAGGGCCGGGAGGGTATGAGGCGCACTTGGCGCGGATGCGGCTTGGTGATCCGCAGGGGTTGAAAGAGGAAATGTACCGACGGCTTTTGCTAGCGGGGCTTGCTGCGACCGCGTAGCGGTCATCGCGGATAAATCCGCTCCTACAGAGGCCGTGTAGGAGCGGATTTATCCGCGATGCAGGCGCTACGATCAATCGATGAAGCTGACCACGCCACCTTCCAGCGATTTGACCCGGGCCAGCGATTCAACGCGGTAACCCTGGCTGTCCAGTTCGGCACGGCCGCCCTGGAACGACTTCTCGATCACGATACCCAGGCCCGCCACGGTAGCGCCGGCCTGCTTGATGATCGAAATCAGTGCCTGGGACGCCTTGCCGTTGGCGAGGAAGTCGTCAATTACCAGCACGCGGTCACTGCTGTTGAGGTGGCGCGGCGAGATGGCCACGGTGTTCTCGGTCTGCTTGGTGAAGGAATACACCGAGGCAGTCAGCAGGTTTTCAGTCAGGGTCAGCGACTGGTGCTTACGCGCGAAGATCACCGGAACACCCAGCTTCAGGCCGGTCATCACTGCCGGGGCGATGCCCGACGCTTCGATGGTGACGATCTTGGTCACGCCCGAGTCAGCGAACAGGCGGGCGAACTCGTCACCGATCAGCTGCATCAGTGCAGGGTCGATCTGGTGGTTGAGAAACGCGTCGACTTTGAGAACCTGATCGGAAAGCACGATGCCTTCTTCGCGAATCTTCTGCTGCAGTGCTTCCACTGTGTATCTCCGATGTAGCAAAGGTGGCCGCAAGAAGCGGCAATGTTAAAGAGTAATGGTTGATCAGCGTTTGAGCATTGCCCGGATATCGGCCAGCGCGTTGTTGCCGCGCGCGGCCTTCACCTCGACCGGTGCATCGTCCAGGCCTTCCCAGGCCAGGTCGTCCGGTGGCAGTTCGTCGAGGAAGCGGCTGGGCGTGCAGTCGATGATTTCGCCGTACTGCTTGCGCTTGGCCGCAAAGGTGAACGCCAGGGTCTGGCGGGCTCGGGTGATGCCCACGTAAGCCAGGCGGCGTTCTTCTTCGATGGTGTCGGCCTCGATGCTCGAGCGGTGGGGGAGGATTTCCTCCTCCATGCCCATGATGAACACGTAAGGGAATTCCAGGCCCTTGGAAGCGTGCAGGGTCATCATCTGCACACCTTCGGCGTTCTCTTCCTCTTCTTGCTGGCGCTCAAGCATGTCGCGCAGCACCAGCTTGCCGATGGCGTCTTCGATGGTCATGTCACCCTCTTCGTCTTTTTCGAGGGTGTTCTTCAGCGCTTCGACCAGGAACCAGACGTTGCTGATGCGGAACTCGGCAGCCTTGTCGCTGGCGGTTTGCTGGCGAATCCAGTTTTCGTAGTCGATGTCGCGGATCATCTCGTGCAGCGCGGCAATCGGGTCTTCCAGGGCCACTTTGTGGCGCACGCCGTCGAGCCAGTGCTTGAAGCGCTGCAAGCGTTCGGTGTAGCGGGCGTCCAGATGCTCGCCAAGGCCCAGCTCTTCGCTGGCGGCGTACATCGAAATGCCGCGCTCGGTGGCGTAGTTGCCGAGCTTTTCCAGCGTGGTCGAGCCGATTTCCCGGCGTGGCACGTTGATCACCCGCAAGTAGGCGTTGTCATCGTCCGGGTTCACCAGTAGGCGCAGGTAGGCCATCAGGTCCTTCACCTCCTGACGGCCGAAGAAGCTGTTACCGCCCGATAGACGGTACGGCACCTGGTGGTGCTGCAGTTTCAGTTCGATCAGCTTGGCCTGGTAGTTGCCGCGGTAAAGGATGGCGAAATCGCTGTAGGGGCGGTTGGTGCGCAAGTGCAAGGTGAGGATTTCCATGGCCACGCGTTCGGCCTCGGCTTCCTCGTTCTTGCAGCGTATGACGCGAATCTCGTCGCCAACACCCATCTCACTCCACAGCTGCTTCTCGAAATCGTGCGGGTTGTTGGCGATCAGCACGTTGGCGCAGCGCAGAATGCGGCTGGTGGAGCGGTAGTTCTGCTCCAGCATCACCACTTTCAAAGAGGGATAGTCCTCTTTGAGCAGCATCAGGTTTTCGGGCCGAGCGCCGCGCCAGGCGTAGATCGACTGGTCATCGTCGCCTACCACGGTGAACTGGTTGCGCATGCCAATCAGCATTTTCACCAGCAGATACTGGCTGGCGTTGGTGTCCTGGTATTCGTCCACCAGCAGGTAGCGCACGCGGTTCTGCCAGCGTTCGAGCACGTCGGGGTGCTCCTGAAACAGCTTGACCGGCAGCAGGATCAGGTCGTCGAAGTCCACCGCGTTGAACGCCTTGAGCGTGCGCTGGTAGTGGGTGTAGACGATGGCGGCCGTCTGTTCGCGGGGGTTGCGCGCCTTTTCGAGTGCTTCGGCGGGCAGGATCAGGTCGTTTTTCCAGGCACCGATCATGTTCTTGATCTCGTCGATGCCGTCGTCGCCGGAATATTCCTTCTGCATGATGTCCGACAGCAGCGCCTTGATGTCGGATTCGTCGAAGATCGAGAAGCCCGGCTTGTAGCCCAGGCGCTCGTGCTCCTTGCGGATGATGTTCAGGCCCAGGTTGTGGAATGTGCACACTGTGAGGCCACGGCCTTCCCCAGGGCGCAGCAGGGTTGCCACCCGCTCCTTCATCTCGCGGGCGGCCTTGTTGGTAAAGGTCATCGCCACGATGTACTGGGCACGGATGCCGCAGTTCTGGATGAGGTGGGCAATCTTGCGGGTGATTACGCTGGTCTTGCCAGAGCCTGCACCAGCGAGCACCAAAAGAGGGCCGCCGACGTAATCACGGGCTTCCTGTTGCCTGGGGTTGAGTCGGGACATGCTAGAAACCGGGGTCACCAGAAAATAGCCGCGCATTCTAACAGGCAAGAGCGTGTTGTGGCGCGACCGTCTGACGTTTGAGTCAGACTTTTACCCGTCTTTATCATTAGTGAGGCTAATGCTATTCACGGAAAAAATCGTAATTGCCGGTTGAGCGACTTTCGCGCAGGATGCACGTCAAAATGCGTCGGGAAGCGGTGTTGGCAAGGATATGCCTAAAAGTGAAAATCATTTTCATTTATGCAGTAGCATACCCGACCCCTCTCGCTTGACCGCCCACGCCTAAGGAGCCCGCTTGTCCACGCCTGTCGAACCATTGCGTTTGCTGTTGTTGGCTGATGAGCCGGAATGGGCCGCCCTGTTGCGCGAATGCCTGATGCCGCTGGGTGGCACGGCGGTTTTGCTGACCGCGCCGAACTGGGCTGCGGTCGACAGCCTGTTCAGCCATGACCGCCAGGCCGTGGTGCTGGCAACCCCGGCCCTGCAGCCGGCACCTGGGCGTTGTGAGTTGCCGACCATCCTGCTGCTGGATGATGAACCCACGGCGCCGCCGACTGGCGTGAGCGACTGGCTGGTACGCAGCCAACTCAATGCTGATTCGTTGCGCCGCTCGCTGCGCCATGTGCGTGAGCGTGGCGTGCTGGTTGCGACCTTGCAGCGCCTGGCCGAGCAAGACCCACTGACTGGCATCGCCAATCGTCAGGGCTTTCAGGCACTGCTGACCGCACGCCTTGCCGAACATGAAGGCCGTGGAGTAGCACTCGGCCATCTGGACCTGGACAACTTCCGCCACGTTAACGACGCCTTGGGCCATCAGGGTGGTGATCGGCTTATTCTGCAGGTGGTATCGCGCCTAAAGCAGCAACTGGAGGCGGGTGATCAGCTGGCGCGCCTGGGCAGTGACGAATTTGCCTTGCTGATTGATACCCGGCGCGACCCCAACCGCGCCGAGTGGATAGCCGAGCGCATCGTCGAAGCCTTGGCCGAGCCCTACTGGATAGACGGCGAAAGCCTGCTGCTCGGTTGCAGCCTGGGCCTGGCCCATGCCCGCGCCCAGAGCGGTGCCGACCCATTGATGTGGCATGCACACATCGCCATGCGCCAGGCCAAGAGCAGCCAGGGCTGCACCTTTCATGTCTTCAACGAGCGCATCAACCGCAATGCCCGTAGTTTGGCCGACCTGGAGGGTGAGCTACGCCGGGCGCTGCGTCGTGACGAGCTGGAGTTGCACTACCAGCCACGGTTGAATCTGGCCGATGGCCGCATTGTTGGCCTGGAGGCCTTGGTGCGCTGGCGGCATGCCGAGCGCGGCCTGCTGCCGCCCAGCGAGTTCGTGCCGTTGGCCGAACAGAGTGGGTTGATTGTGCCGCTGGGCTACTGGGTTATTTCCCGCGCTCTGCGTGACATGCAGGCGTTGCGCGAAAGTGGGTTGGCGCCCTTGCACATGGCGGTAAACCTGAGCTTCCGCCAGTTTCAGGACAGCCAACTGTTGGCCACCTTGAGCCGTTTGATCATCGAGCATGGCGTGGACGCCCGCTGGCTGGAGTTCGAACTGACGGAAACGGCAGTGATGCGCCGCAACGAACTGGTGCGCCAGACCATGGATGCGCTCGGGCGCTTGGGCGTGCGTTTCTCGCTGGATGATTTCGGCACTGGCTTTTCGTCGTTCGTGCACCTGAACAGCCTGCCGATCACGTTGCTCAAGGTAGACCGCAGCTTCGTTGCCGAAATGGAGATGCGTGAAGAGAACCGTAAATTGGTGCACGCGATGATCAATCTGGCGCACAACCTCAACCTTGAGGTGGTGGCCGAAGGCGTAGAGAGCCATGAGCAGATGGCTTTGCTGCGCGAATTCGGGTGTGATCAGGTGCAGGGGTTCCTGGTCAGCAAACCCCTGCCGGTGGGGGAGTTGATGGACTACCTGATGCAGGCATCCGGGCGCAGGCTGGCCGAAGCCCTGTAGGCATTATCGCGGATGAATCCGCTCCTACACGGCCTTTGTAGGAGCGGATTCATCCGCGAGAGGCCCCCAAATCAAACCGAAACAGCCGCTCCCTCACGCACCTTCGCCTTCCCCAGCAACCGCCGCATCCGCCACTCAAAGCCAATCGTCAGCGCCACCGAAGCACAGGCCAACCCCAGCGCCAAGCCCCACCAGACGCCTACCGCACCGCCTCCCAGCGTAAACGTGAACAGCCAAGCGCTCGGCGCCCCCACCAACCAGTAGCAGCACAGCCCGATCAGGAACGTGGTCTTGGCATCCTTCAACCCACGTATCGAACCCATGGCGATGGTTTGCACCCCATCGAAAAGCTCGAACCAAGCTGCCACCATCAGCAGTTGAACGGCCAACTGGAAGATTGCCGCAAACGCCGGGTCGTCGCGGTCGATGAACAGGCCTACCAGTTCGTTGGGCAGCAACCAGAACAGCGCGGCGAAGCCGAACATGAGCACTGCGCCGAAGCCCATGCCAACCCGCCCCGCGCTACGTGCAGCCAGCAGTTTGCCCGCGCCGTAGTAAAGCCCTACGCGCATGGTCACAGCGTAAGAGAGCCCCGTCGGCACCATGAAGGCGGTGGATACGATCTGCAGGGCAATCTGGTGCGCGGCAAGCTCGGTGCTGCCAAGTACACCCATGCAAAGTGCGGCGAATGCGAACAGGCCGACTTCAACCATGTAGGTGCCCCCAATCGGCAGGCCCAACCGCCACAGCTCACGCAACGCGGGCAGGGACGGGCGCGACAACCCCTTGCGCAATGGATAGGCGTCGTAAGCCGAGTGCCAGCGTATGTATAGCGCCAAGGCAATGGCCATGCCCATCGAGACCACGGCAGTGACCATGCCGATACCCATCAGCCCAAGCTTGGGCAGGCCGAACATACCTTCGATCAGCGCATGGTTGAACAGGTAATTCAGCACGGTGCCGACCAGGCTGATGACCATCACGGGCGTCGAGCGGCCCAGGGCACTGGTGAAGCCGCGCAAAGCCATGAACGTCAGGTAGCCGGGCAGCGCCAACGGCAGCAGGGTGAGGAATTCGGCGGCGGCGCTGACGTTTTCAGGCTTTTGCCCAAACAGCAGCAACACCGGCTCCAGGTTCCACAGCGCCAGTGCCGCTACCAGTGCCAGGCCCCAGGCCAGCCACAGGCCGTTTTGTGCCAGGCGTGTCGCGCCCTCAATATCGTTGGCGCCTTTGCGAATTGCCACCAAGGTGCCTACCGCGGCAATCACGCCCAGGCAGAAAATCGACACGAACGAATAGCTGGCCGCGCCCAGCCCACCGCCGGCCAGCGCCTGCGGGCTGATGCGGGCCATCATCAGGGTGTCGGTCAGCACCATCAGCATGTGCGCCAACTGCGAGGCGATCAGCGGCCCGGCGAGGCGCAGCAAAGCCTTGAGTTCTTTGGTTGGCACGACGTGCATGTTGGCTGTCCTTCTTCCAGATCCTGTGAGCAAGGCGTGGATTCTGAGGCTTTGGTCAGCTTTGCACAAAAGGATAAAAGCGATGGTTGGCATGAGTTGAACTCATGCATGTATGATTTCCACGTTTCCCTGATTGCCCCCAAAAACATTGGTGCACCATGTCCCGTCAGCTGCCCCCGCTTTATGCGCTGCGCGCATTTGAAGCCGCCGCCCGGCTCACTTCATTCACCCGCGCCGGCGAAGAACTGTCGATTACCCAGAGCGCGGTCAGTCGGCACATCCGCACCTTGGAGGATCACTTTGCCTGCCGGCTGTTCGTGCGCAGCGGGCGTAGCCTGCAACTGACCGAAGCCGCGCGGATGCTGCTGCCTGGCGTACGGGAGGGTTTCACCGCATTGGAGCGTGCCTGCGACACCTTGCGCGGTGAAGATGACATGCTGCGCATGAAGGCCCCTTCGACCCTGACCATGCGTTGGTTGCTGGCACGCCTGAGCCGCTTTCGCCACCTGCAGCCGGGCAACGAGGTGCAGCTGACCAGCGCGTGGATGGACGTCGACCATGTGGATTTCAACCAGGAGCCTTTTGACTGCGCCGTGCTGCTCAGTGATGGCGTTTTTCCGCAGGACTGGGAAGTACGCCGGCTGTTTTCCGAGCTGTTGATCCCGGTGGGGGCGCCGGACCTGCTTGAAGACGGGCCTTTGGATGAGCGGCGGCTGGCGGGTATCGAATTGCTGCACCCCACCCCGGACAAGCGCGACTGGCGTGCCTGGCTGGAGCGCATGGGCCTCGCAGACAAGATATCGCTCAAGGGCGGGCAGGTGTTCGACACGCTGGAGCTGGGCATGATCGCGGCGGCCCGTGGTTACGGTATTTCCATGGGGGACTTGCTGATGGTTGCCGAGGACGTGGCCCAGGGCCGTTTGAGCCTGCCATGGCCAACGGCGGTGCCCAGCGGCATGGATTATTACCTGGTGTGGCCGCGCACACGGCCGGGGGGCGAGCGGTTGCGGCGGTTAAGTGCATTTTTGCAGGAAGAGGCGGCGGCGGTGGATTTGCCGGATGTGCAAGTACTGCCGGCAGTTTGATTGCCGGTACGGGCCTCATCGCGGATGAATCCGCTCCTACAGAGGTGTGCAGACCTGTAGGAGCGGATTCATCCGCGATGAGGCCCGTACTGGCACAACGCAAAGGTTTGCGTTTACCCGTGCCCGACACTCAAGTATTCCCCTGCGAAGCCGATTAATTGGCACCAGCGTCCCGCCAGAGGGCGTGTTTCACCGTCGGAGCTTCCCCCCATGTCTCAACCGCGTGCCCGCATTGCCTCGCAACTCGGTGTCGCCCTCGCCATTGTGCTGGCGCTGGTGATCACCGGCAGTACCCTGTTTGCCCTGCGCTCACTGGATGACGCCAACTTCACCACGCGCCAGCAACACCTGGCCAGCGAGGCACGTTTACTGGCCGACCAGCTGGATACGTTCCATGGCTCGCTCAAGGACAACACCCAGCGCCTGAGCGGCCTGTTCGAGCGCCGATTCGCATCGGGCCTTGCCTTGCACGCTGGCGAAACCGTACAGGTTGCCGGGCAAGCCACGCCAGCCTTGTACCTGGGCGAGCACCTGCTGAACAACGACTTCCAGCAAGTCGACGAATTCCAGCAGATGACCGCAGGCGTAGCCACCCTGTTCGTGCGCAGCGGTGACGACTTCGTGCGCATCAGCACCAGCCTCAAGAAGCAGGATGGAAGCCGCGCCATTGGTACTCAGCTCGATCGCCAGCACCCGGCCTACGCGAAACTGCTGGCCGGGCAAACCTACGTGGGCCGTGCGTTGCTGTTCGAGCGCAACTACATGACCCGCTATGTGCCCGTGAGCGACGGCAGTGGCCGGGTCATCGCCGTGCTGTTCGTCGGTTTCGATTACACCGACGCGCAGAACGCGCAGTTCAACAACCTCAAACGCTTCCGCATTGGCGAGACCGGCTCGCTGGCCTTGCGCGATGAGCGGGGCGAATGGCTGGTGCCGCCGGCCAATGCCGACCAGCCACTGTTCAGCGCCAGCGCACCCTTTGCCGAAGGCCCCTGGACAGTGGTCGCCAGCATGCCCGAAGCGGAAATCCGCGAGGTGACCTGGAGTGTCGGCCTGCGCCTGGCCATTGGCAGCCTGCTGGCGATGCTGTTGGCCGTTGTCGCCACCTTGTGGCTGCTGCGCCGCAAACTGCGCCCACTGGACGATCTGGTCCGTCAGGCCGAAGCACTGGGCGCGGGCGACCTGAGTGCACGCCTGGCCATCACCAGCCATGACGAAATTGGCCAGCTTGCACGCAGTTTCAACAAGATGGGCGAAGCGCTGGCAACCATGGTCGAGCACATTCGTGGTGCCTCCGAGCAAGTCAGCGGGCGCGCCCGTTCGCTGTCGGGCCTCTCGACCGGAGCCTGTGAAGGCATGGAGCAGCAGTCAGGTGAAATCACCAGCATGGCCGGTGCGGTGGAGGAGTTCAGCGCCACCTCGATGAACATCGCCGACAATATGGCCGGCACCGAGCGCATGGCGCGCGACAACGCGCAGCAGACGCGCATCGGCCGTACTGCGATGGACGAAGCGTCGAGTTCGCTGCGTCAGATCGCCGAGGCGCTGGGCGGCACTGCAACCGTAATGGATACCCTGGGGGCACGCTCTCAGGAAATCGGCGGCATTATCAGCGTGATCACCTCGATTGCCGAGCAGACCAACCTGCTGGCCCTGAACGCTGCCATCGAAGCGGCTCGCGCCGGTGAGCAAGGGCGCGGCTTTGCAGTGGTTGCCGATGAAGTGCGGGGTTTGGCGGCGCGTACCCGCCAAGCCACGGATGAAATCTCCGGCATGATCACCAGCATCCAGCAGCAGACGGGCCATGCCATCAACACCCTGGAGCAGGGCAACCAGCTGATGCAGGAAGGCCTGGACCGTAACGGCAAAGTGGCGGAGGCACTGGCGCGCATCGATGAGCAAAGCCGGGCGGCAGGCGAGCAGTTTGCCGTGATCAGCACCGCGACTCAGGAGCAGAGCAGCACCGCAACCGTGCTCAGCCGCAACCTGCAGAGCATTGCCCAGGCCAACAGCGAGCAGCGCGATGTGGCCAACGAGCTGGCCTTCACCGCGCGGGAGCTGGAAGGGCTGGCGGCGCAGTTGCGCCAAGAGGTAGATCGGTTCCGGGTTTGATCGCAAAAAAATCCGCTCCGTGCAGGAGCGGATTCTCTGAGGCGTCGGGCCGCCGCGGCCCCTTCAAATACCCGACAGGTTCAGCGCCTGCGCGCACCCTTGCAACGACCGCTGCTCAGTCTGCGCATACAACGCCAGCTCATCCTGCACCTGCAACCCCAACGCCGCCTCGAAGGCCTCGCGGTTGGCGTTGCTGCCATATTCCGCCTGGGCATCATCACCCAGGTTGGACTGGAAGATCCCCGCTGCGCTGACGGGCAGGAAGTCCTCGTAAACCAGTGCTTCGAAATGCACATGCCCTGCGTCGATCAGCCCTTCAAGCGTGGTTGGCCGCCCTTGCTGATCGCGCGCGGCCAGCCCCTTTTCAGTCGCGAAGTAACGGAAGTACGCCAGCCCCTGTTCGCGCATTTGCGCCAGGTCATCCGGGAACGCGGCGAAGTGTTCCTGCAGCAGGGCCATGTAGCGCTCGGCATTGGCCTCGGCTGGCGCGCTGCCCAGTGCTGCGCGGGTTGCGTCCAGCAGCTTGTCGTAGAGTTGGCGCCCCTTTGGGGTAAGGGCCGCGCCACGCTGCTCGATTTCGCCAAAGCGTGCAGTGTGGCTGCCCTCGCTGGCATTTTGATCACTGAACGCGACCTTTTCCTGCAGGGCCTTGAAGCTGGTTTGGCGCAGCAGGATCGGGTGGCGACGGGTGGGCGGGCCCTCGACCACGGCCTTCGGCGGGATGCCCTTGGCGGGCATGCCAAGCTGGATTGCATCAATGTCCAGCGTGCGTGGGGTCAGGTGGTTGATGTGCGGGCCTTGGAACGCCACCACATCGGCGATCAGGCGGTGCTGATCGTGTAGTTGCTGGTACTGATCGGCAGTCACCGTGGCATCGTGGTGCCAGCGGAAGGTGTGCAGTGCCTCTTGCACGAATGTGTCGGCATCGGCTGCGTTCAGGCCACCGTCGCGCTCGCATTGAGCAATCAGTTCGAGGGCACGGTTGGTGAATATCTTGCGCTTGGCCAGGATGCCTTGTGCGAGCTCACGCAGTTGCGGGTTGTCGATCAGCTCCAGGCGCAGCAGCGAGGTGAACACGCGGAACGGGCTGACGTGCAGCGACTGCTCGTGCACGGCTCGGAACGCCGTGGAGTGCACCGGCACGCCGGCGGAACTGAGGTCGTAGTAGCCGACTGGCTGCATGCCCATGACCGCGAACAGGCGGGCGATGGTGGCCAGTTCTTCGGCGGTACCGACGCGGATGGCACCGTGGCGCTCCTGGTCGAGGCGCTCGACTTCCCCGGTCCAGCGCAGGGCTTGGGCCACTTCAGGCTGTTGCGTCATGACCTGCTGGTTGATTTCACTCACCAGCTCCAGCAGCGTGCCGTACAGTGGCACTTCCTGTTTGTACATGAGCGACATGGCGGCAGAGAACTGCGCGCGGATGCTGTCGGGGCTGACGAAATCGTGGGCGGGCATCGCAAGCTTCCTGGTTAGGTTCGGACGATTACATGAAAGCTGGGAATGGACTATGGCCACAAGCGAAAAAAAGTAGGACTGTCATTCCTTTTATGATCGACCTTCAGGGCCTCTCGCGGCGGTCCGACGTCTCGGTAAATCCGCTCCTACATGGCCGGTGTAGGAGCGGATTTACCGAGACGTCGGACCGCCGCGATGAGGCCCTCAAACCATAAGCTGCTCGCGAACCCACCCCACCAACGCCCGCACCTTCGGCACCTCCGCCGCATGCTCGGCATAGGCAAGGTAATGCGCGCCGGCACTGCGCATTGCATGGGGCCAGGCAACCACCAAGCTCCCATCCGCCAACTCCTTCGCCACCAGATACCGAGGCACCAACGCCACCCCACACCCTGACTGGGCGGCGCTCAATGCCATGTAGAAGGTGTCGAACCTCGGCCCATGGTAGGCGCTTACACTGTGCAGCCCCAACTCCAAAAACCATTCATGCCAAGCCTCTGGCCGCGATGTGCTCTGCAACAGCACGAGTTCTGCCAGCGCTGCGGCATCTGCCAGCTCACGCCCCGCCAGCAACTCTGGTGCACACACCGGCACCACTTCTTCACGGAACAACTCCACGCACGTTGCCCCCGGCCAGGTGCCTTGCCCATAAAAGAACACCACATCCGCCGAGCCCTGCAGCAAGGCGAATGGCTCCATCTCGTTGCGAATGTCCAGGTGGATGTTCGGGTGGCGTTTGCCAAAACCCTTGAGGTGCGGAATCAGCCAGCGCACGCCAAAACTCGGCTGAGTGGCTACCTTCAATATCTCGGTCTGCTCGCCGTAGGTGAGGACGTAGCGGCTGGACATGTCCACTTGCGTGAGGATCTTGTTGACCTCGGCCAGGTACAAGCTGCCCGCAGGCGTAAGCTGCAGGCGCCTGCGGATGCGCAGGAACAAGTGGTGGCGCAGCATCTCTTCGAGCTGCGCCACCTGCTTGCTGACGGCACTCTGGGTCAGGTGCAGCTCCTCGGCGGCACGGGTAAAGCTCAGGTGGCGGGCTGCAGCTTCGAAGCACTGCAGGGCGGTCATGGACGGCACCAGGCGTTTGGTCATGGCGTTCTCAGTGGCTCAAATCATTACCTGACGGAATGATATGCGGAATAAAGGTCGTTTGTTGCACCGGTGTGATCGGATTAATACTGATCCACATCATTTTTCCACCCCATCACCCGATGTAGGAGAAGCACAAATGGTTGCTGGATTGCTCGATCGCCTTGGCGTTGCCGCCGTGGCTTACACCCAGGGCGACTACCCTGTTCACACGCCGATCGACGGCAGCCAGATCGCTACGGTGAAGCTGCTCGGCAAGGCCGAAACCACCGTCTGCATCGACCAGGCCCAGGCAGCCTTCGAAGCCTGGCGCACTGTGCCGGCTCCGCGCCGTGGCGAGCTGGTGCGTTTGTTCGGCGAAGTACTGCGTGAGCACAAAGCTGACCTTGGCGAGCTGGTTTCGATCGAAGCTGGCAAGATCACCCAGGAAGGGCTGGGCGAAGTCCAGGAAATGATCGACATCTGCGACTTTGCCGTTGGCCTTTCGCGCCAGCTGTACGGCCTGACCATCGCTTCCGAGCGCCCTGGCCACCACATGCGTGAAACCTGGCATCCGCTGGGTGTGGTCGGTGTGATCAGCGCCTTTAACTTCCCGGTTGCCGTATGGGCATGGAACACGGCGCTGGCGTTGGTGGCCGGCAACTCGGTGGTGTGGAAACCGTCCGAGAAAACCCCGTTGACCGCTTTGGCTTGCCAGGCGCTGTTCGAAAAAGCCCTGAAAGCCTTCGGCGATGCCCCGGCTGGCCTGTCGCAACTGGTGATTGGTGGCCGTGAAGCCGGTGAAGCGCTGGTTGACGACCCACGCGTTCCGCTGGTCAGCGCGACCGGTAGCACCCGCATGGGGCGTGAAGTCGGCCCGCGCGTAGCTGCACGCTTTGGCCGCAGCATCCTTGAACTGGGTGGCAACAACGCCATGATCCTGGCCCCAAGCGCAGACCTGGACCTGGCCGTGCGCGGCATCCTGTTCTCCGCTGTCGGCACCGCTGGCCAGCGCTGCACCACCCTGCGCCGCCTGATCGTGCATCGTTCGATCAAGGACGAAGTGGTTGCCCGTGTCAAAGCGGCCTACGGCAAGGTTCGCATTGGCGACCCACGCAAGGACAACCTGGTTGGCCCGCTGATCGACAAGCTGTCGTTCGACGCCATGCAAGGTGCACTGGCCAAGGCCCGCGACGAAGGCGGCCAGGTATTCGGCGGTGAGCGCCAGTTGGCCGACCAGTACCCGAACGCCTACTACGTGTCGCCAGCCATCGCCGAGATGCCGGCCCAGAGCGACGTGGTGCGCCACGAAACCTTCGCCCCGATCCTGTACGTGCTGGCCTATGACGACTTCGAAGAGGCCCTGCGCCTGAACAATGAAGTGCCGCAAGGTCTGTCGTCGTGCATCTTCACCACCGACATTCGTGAGGCTGAGCGCTTCCAGAGCGCCTCGGGCAGCGATTGCGGCATTGCCAACGTCAACATCGGCACCAGTGGCGCGGAGATTGGCGGGGCGTTTGGTGGTGAGAAAGAGACTGGCGGTGGCCGTGAGTCGGGTTCGGATGCCTGGAAGGGCTACATGCGCCGCCAGACCAACACCGTGAACTACTCGCGTGAGCTGCCGCTGGCGCAGGGTATCGTGTTCGATTGATGCTGGATGGCCGGGGGCGTTGCCCCCGGTTCGCGGGTAAACCCGCTCCTACAGGTCCTTCGCAGCGTTTGAAGGACCTGTAGGAGCGGGTTTACCCGCGATGGGCCGCATTGCGGCCCCAACAAGAACAATTTGCTGGAGCCGGCCCATGTCCGAACTGCGTCAACAATGCTTGTGGGAATTCGTCAGCACTCAGGCCGTGCCCGACCAGGCTCTGGCCGGTGAACACACGGCCGATGTCTGCGTTATTGGTGGCGGCATTACCGGCTTGTCGGCCGCGATCCATTTGCTTGAGCAGGGCAAGTCGGTGATCTTGCTCGAAGCCTGGAAAATTGGCCACGGTGGCTCCGGGCGCAACGTTGGACTGGTCAACGCCGGCACCTGGATCCGCCCTGACGATGTCGAGGCAACACTGGGCCAGAAGCAGGGCAGCCGCCTGAACAAGGTATTGGGCGAGGCCCCGGGCGAAGTGTTCGCCATGATCGAACGCCTCGGTATCGATTGCCAGGCGCAGCACAAAGGCACCCTGCACATGGCGCACAACGCCACAGGCATTGCCGACCTTGAAGCACGCCACCAACAATGGCACCGCCGGGGTGCCGATGTGGAGCTGCTGACTGGCGCCGAGTGCCAGGAGTACTGTGGCACCGACAAGATTTCTGCCGCGCTGCTTGATCGCCGCGCTGGCACTATCAACCCCATGGGTTACACGCAAGGCCTGGCTGCTGCGGTTGTGCGCCTTGGCGGCAAGCTGTTCCAGCAATCCTCGGTTGAAGGCCTTGCCCGTGAGAGCGATGGCTGGCGGGTGAAGACGGCACGTGGCTCGGTGCAGGCAGAAAAGGTGGTGATTTCCACTGGTGCCTACACCGAAGGTGACTGGAGCAACCTGCAGAAGCAGTTCTTCCGGGGTTACTACTACCAGGTTGCCTCCAAACCCTTGCAGGGCGCGGCTGCGGACAAAGTGCTGCCGCATGGCCAAGGCTCGTGGGACACCCGCACCGTGCTCAGCAGCATCCGTCGTGACGATCAGGGCCGCCTGTTGCTCGGCAGCCTTGGCCGGGTGGATAACAAACCGTCGTGGTTCGTGCGCAGCTGGGCCGACCGTATCCAGAGCCATTACTACCCGGAACTGGGCAAGGTCGAGTGGGAGATGCACTGGACGGGCTGTATCGACTTCACCCCCGACCACCTGATGCGGCTGTTCGAGCCTGCGCCGGGGTTGGTGGCGGTGACGGGGTATAACGGGCGCGGCAACACCACCGGCACCGTGATTGGCCGGGCGTTTGCCGAGTTTCTGCTGAAGGGGGAGGCGGATAGCTTACCGATCCCGTTCTCGCCGATGACAGGGGTGAGCGCACCTTCGTTGCGGACTGCATTTTATGAGTCAGGTTTTTCGCTGTATCACGCAGGCCAGTGCTTGAGGGTTGTGTTGTAACAACTGGCCTTTTCGCGGGTAAATCGCCGCTGCGATTTACCTGCGCAAAGGCCAGCACAGGCTTACTTGTGCAACCAGCTAAGAAACCCGCCCTTCTTGATCAACGCCGGCTTCTGCAACAACAACGACTCCCGGCTCTGCCGGCGGAACCGCTGCAACTTGCTCAGCGCCGTCTGCACCTCGCCACGTTGCACCAGGCAGCTTTTCACCTGTTCCTTGTCAATGCGATACAGCACACAACTGGTCAGCGTGCGGAACTCGGCGAACGAGTTGTCTTCATCGATGATGCCCTCGATCCCCAGCACCTCGCCCGGCCCCATGCGCCCGGCCTCCAGCAGCTTGTCACCATCGCGTATCGACGCTGATACCACACCGCTGCCAATCACCAACAAGTGATCGGAATGTTCGCCAATCTCCAGGATCACCTGGTCGGCCAGATACTCCACCGCAGTCATACGCTGGCTCAGTGCATCGCGCTCTTCATCGCTCAATGAGCGGAACACCCGCACCTCGTCCAGTACCTCTCGCTGACGGCTGCGTGGCGGCATCGCCAGGTCGACGTTCCACATCACCCCACTGGCCTCCAGATGGCGGTGGGCCAAGTCGAACAACTGGTTGCGGGCATCGCCCTTGGTGCCCGCGTCAGCCACAAAACCACTGGCTTCGTACTCCACCGACTCCAGTGTCGAGGCCTTCACCGTTACTTTCGGTTTGGGTGTTGCAAGGATGGCGCTGACGCCTTGCAGGGCCTTTTCCAGCGCATCGAAAACCCGTTTTGGGCGTACTTTGGCCGGAACCACCACCGTAATCGATACGCCATGCACATCCGCCGGCCGGCTGTGGTTAAGCAGCCTGGCCTTGGCCGCCACGGAGTTGGGGATCACCGCCAGGCTGCCGCTGCCGGTGAGCAGGCGTGTGGCGCGCCAGTCGATATCCAGCACCTTTCCCTCGGTGCCGTCGATGGAGATCGAGTCGCCAATCTGGTACGGCCGCGTGGTGTTCAAAACGATGCCGCTGAACACATCCGCCAAGGTGCTTTGCAGCGCCAGGCCGATGACGATGGCCATCACCCCCGACGTAGCCAGCAGGCCTTTGACCGGCAATTGCATCACGTAGCCCGCGGCGGCCACCACGGCTGCCAGGAAAATCAGCGCCCCCAGCACATCCTGCAGCAACCGCCCGCCATGACTGCCGCGCGCCACCAGCAACAGGCCGAAAACAACGGTCACTGTGCGAGCGCCGAACAACCACCACCCGATCGACAGCACGGTCGCCATCAGGTTGCGCGGCACATCATCCGGCCAGGGCGGTGGTTGCAGCGGGCTCATCCCCGCAGCCAGCAATACCCAGCTGAACAGCAGGAAGATCGCCAGCCGCGAGCCGATGCGCCAGGCGCGACGCTGGATAGGGATCAGTTGCCAGAGCACAAGGTCGAGCAGGATCAGGGTGGTACCGAGCAACAACGGGGACGACTGGATGAACGCCAGCATGGTGGTCTCGGGGTGAGGGGAGGGCTGGGGGTAGTAATAGAGCAGGTTGCTTTCGCAGGCAATGGGGCGTGCCAATCCCTATGCCATCTCATCGTTCCTAAAACAGAACGCTAAAGCCAAAAACTACTATCTACCGCTCCAAAGGTGATGGTTTTAATCTTCTCCCATCAACGCGAAACACCCAACTTACTGAAAATCAAAACCCTTAGGAGCACGACCATGACCAACTTCAAATACAACCGCCTGAACAAAGACGACGCCGCCGTACTGCTGGTTGACCACCAGGCTGGCCTGCTGTCGCTGGTGCGCGACATCGAGCCGGATGCGTTCAAGAACAACGTGCTGGCCCTGGCTGACCTGGCCAAGTTCTTCAACCTGCCGACCATTCTGACCACCAGCTTCGAGCAAGGCCCCAACGGCCCGCTGGTGCCGGAACTGAAAGAACTGTTCCCGGATGCCCCCTACATCGCCCGCCCTGGCCAGATCAACGCCTGGGACAACGAAGACTTTGTAAAAGCCGTAAAAGCCACCGGCAAGAAACAGCTGATCATCGCCGG
Source organism: Pseudomonas sp. PSKL.D1 (assembly GCF_028898945.1). Lineage (NCBI taxonomy): Bacteria > Pseudomonadati > Pseudomonadota > Gammaproteobacteria > Pseudomonadales > Pseudomonadaceae > Pseudomonas > Pseudomonas sp. PSKL.D1. The sequence goes on along the minus strand of NZ_CP118607.1, from coordinate 5,736,278 downwards.
CGTGGTGACTGAAGTGTGCGTAGCCTTCCCGGCGCTGGCGGCCCTTGAAGAAGAGTTTGACGTATTCGTGGTGACCGATGCCTCCGGCACCTTCAATGCCATGACCCGCGACGCCGCCCACGACCGCATGAGCCAGGCGGGTGCACAACTGATGACCTGGTTCGGCGTGGCCTGCGAGCTGCACCGCGACTGGCGCAACGACATCGAAGGCCTGGCCGCGCTGTGCTCCAACCACATCCCGGACTACCGCAACCTGATGACCAGCTACAACGCCTTCAACAGCAGCAAGTAAGCCGCAGCGCCCGGGCACCGGCAGTCGGTGCCCGACAACGGCAGCACACCCATTCAATCCTCCGCCCGTTCACCGTTGCACAGTGGATGCGGGCCAGCTCATCCCAAGGAACGCCGATGAACACCGCATTCCAAGACAACCGTAACGTGGTGACCCTGGTCATCCAGCACAAAGTCCGCGCCGAGTCGTTGGCGGGCTACGAAACATGGCTCAAGCGCACGGTCAGCACCGCGCGCCGGCAGCCGGGGCACCTGGACGTCAATGTGATCCGCCCTGACGACGGCGGTAGCCACTTCACTACCGTCGTGCGTTTTGCCGACGCCAGCCTGCTGCAGGCCTGGGTCAACTCGGCTGAGCGCCAGGCGCTGGTCGACGAGGTGCTGCCGCTGCTTGAGGGCGGTGACAACACCCAGGTGCATGATGACCCGGAGTTCTGGTTCACCCCGCCGAGTGTCAGCGGTGCGCAACCTCCACGTTGGAAGCAGGCATTGCTGACTTACCTGGTGATCTGCCCCATGACCATGATCATCCCGCAATTGCTGGCGCCGTTTTTTGCCCGCTTCCCGCAGCTGGGTGGGGTGATCACCAGCAACCTGATCGTCAACCTGTTCGTCATCCTGCCCGTGGTGTTCTTCATCATGCCTTGGGTAACCCGTCGCTGCGCCAACTGGCTGCGTGGCTGAACTTCGCTTACCACCACATTTCATTTTCAAGGAGATACCGATATGAGCACGCTCGTTACCCGTGATGGCACTTCGATTTATTACAAGGATTGGGGCAGCGGCAAGCCCGTACTGTTCAGCCACGGCTGGCCACTGGACGCCGACATGTGGGATTCGCAGATGGAGTACCTGGCCAGCCGTGGCTACCGTGCCATTGCCTTTGACCGCCGTGGCTTTGGCCGCTCCGACCAGCCGTGGACCGGTTATGACTACGACACCTTTGCCGACGACATCGCCCAACTGATCGAACACCTCGACCTGCGCGAAGTTACCCTGGTCGGTTTTTCCATGGGCGGCGGTGATGTCAGCCGCTACATCGCCCGCCATGGCAGCGAGCGCGTGGCCGGTTTGGTGCTGTTGGGCGCAGTGACGCCGGTGTTCGGCAAGCGCGAAGACAACCCCGATGGCGTCGATACTTCAGTATTCGACGGCATCAAGGCCGGCCTGCGTGCGGATCGCGCGCAGTTCATTGCCGACTTTGCCGCGCCGTTCTATGGCATCAACCATGGCCAGCAAGTGTCCCAGGGCGTACAGGCCCAGACGCTGAACATTGCGCTGATGGCCTCGATCAAAGGCACGCTGGATTGCGTTACAGCGTTTTCCGAAACCGACTTCCGCCCGGATATGGCGAAGATCGATGTACCGACCTTGGTGATCCACGGTGACGACGACCAGATCGTGCCGTTCGAGACTACCGGCAAGCGGGCAGCAGAGCTGATCCGCGGGGCAGAGCTGAAAGTGTACAGCGGGGCGCCGCACGGGTTTGCGGTAACCCATGCACAGCAGCTGAACGAGGATTTGCTGGCGTTCCTGCAACGCTGACCGGGTGAGGCCTTCGCGGGTGCCAGACCGCCCGCGAAGAAGCCAGACCTGCTCTAACCTTCACCCACCGCACATTCATGCAATCCACAGCCCGGCCCCACCGGCATGCTTCGCAGTTGCCCCTGCCGCACTAGACGGAGAACCCCATGTCCCAGGACCCGAACGACAAGACCCGTCGCCAGTTCCTCGCCACCAGCACCGTACTCGGTGCCGCTGGTGCGCTCTGGTCGGCATTGCCTTTCACCGGCGCCACCGGCTCCGCCCACGCATCCACCCAAGGAGGTTCCATGACCGCCGACCTGATCCTGTTCAACGGCAAACTGCACACGGTCGACCGTGAAAAGCCCACGGCCACCGCCGTGGCCATCAAGGATGGCCGCTTCATTGCCGTTGGCAACGACGCCGAGGCCATGGCCCACAAGGGCAGCGCGACCCAGATCATCGACCTCAAGCAGCGCACGGTAATCCCGGGCCTGAACGACTCCCACCTGCACCTGATTCGGGGCGGCCTTAACTACAACCTGGAACTGCGTTGGGAAGGCGTGCCCTCTGTGGCCGACGCCCTGCGCATGCTCAAGGACCAGGCTGCACGCACGCCAACCCCGCAGTGGGTACGCGTGGTCGGTGGCTGGAACGAATTCCAGTTCGCTGAAAAGCGCATGCCTACCCTGGAAGAAATCAACCAGGCGGCACCTGATACCCCGGTGTTCCTGCTGCACCTGTATGACCGCGCACTGCTCAACCGCGCCGCGCTCAAGGCTGTGGGCTACACCAAGGAAACGCCGAACCCGCCGGGTGGTGAAATCCAGCGCGACAAGATGGGCAACCCAACCGGCATGCTGATCGCACGCCCCAACGCGATGATTCTCTACGCCACTTTGGCCAAGGGGCCGAAGCTGCCGCTGGAGTACCAGGTCAACTCCACCCGCCAGTTCATGCGCGAGCTGAACCGCCTGGGCCTGACCAGCGCCATCGACGCTGGCGGCGGTTACCAGAACTTCCCTGACGACTATTCGGTGATCCAGGAGCTGGCCGACAACAACCAGCTGACCGTACGCATCGCCTATAACCTGTTCACCCAGAAGCCCAAGGAAGAGCTGGACGACTTCAAAAAGTGGACCTCCAGCGTCAAGCTGCACAGCGGCACCGACTTCCTGCGCCACAATGGCGCCGGCGAAATGCTGGTGTTCTCTGCCGCCGACTTCGAGGACTTCCTCGAACCGCGCCCGGACTTGCCACAAACCATGGAAGAAGAGCTGGAACCGGTGGTACGCCACCTGGTTGAACAGCGCTGGCCGTTCCGCCTGCACGCGACGTACAACGAGTCGATCACGCGCATGCTCGACGTGTTCGAGAAGGTCAACCGCGATATCCCGTTCAACGGCCTGCCGTGGTTCTTCGACCACGCCGAAACCATCACCCCGCAGAACATTGAGCGCGTGCGTGCACTGGGCGGCGGTATTGCGATCCAGGACCGTATGGCCTTCCAGGGCGAGTATTTCGTCGACCGCTACGGCGCCAAGGCGGCCGAACAGACCCCACCGATCAAGCGCATGCTGGAAATGGGTGTGCCTGTTGGTGCCGGTACCGACGCCACTCGTGTATCCAGCTATAACCCGTGGACGTCGCTGTACTGGCTGGTCAGCGGCAAGACCGTCGGCGGCATGGAGCTGTACCCGGAAGGCCTGGATCGCGACACCGCACTGCAGTTGTTCACCCAAGGCAGCGCCTGGTTCTCCAGTGAGCAGGGCAAGAAGGGGCAGATCAAGGTTGGCCAGCTGGCCGACCTGGCAGCCTTGTCGCTGGACTTCTTCAGCATCGATGAAGAGGCGATCAAAGGCATCGAGTCGGTACTGACCATCGTTGATGGCAAGGTGGTGTATGCAGCAGGCGAGTTCGACCGCCTCGGCCCACCACAGGTACCAGTACTGCCGGAATGGTCTCCGGTGACCAAGGTGCCCGGCCACTGGCGTGTAGGTACTCCGTCGCTGGCTGCGGTGGCGCACCAGTGCGTGGGGCCTTGCGGCGTGCATGCCCACAGCCATGAGAAGGCGCGGCATTCGAGTGTGCCGGTGAATGACTTCCAGGGTTTCTGGGGTGCTTTGGGTTGCTCTTGCTTCGCGTTTTGACGTGATGTGCCCCGCTCCTGCGCCATACGTGCAGGAGCGGGGATACGGCTTGCTGCCCGAAACGGGCAGCACAGGCTTACATCAATGCTTCGCCCCCGCCAACAGATGCCGAATCTGCACCGGCACCCCTTCACTCTGGAACATTCTCACCCGCGCTTCGATCTTCAACTCGCCCCGCGTCACACGATGGTGATGCCGCAAGTGTTCAAGCCAGGACTCCTCGAAAAAGAATTCCAGCCACAGCGCCGGGTCTGAACTGTCGCGCATCAACCCCCACGACAGCGCACCATTGCGCTTGCGCATGGCCTCCAGCTCCTGTGCGGCTTGCTGAAATGCCTCGGCTTTGGCTGGCTCGATGTGGTACTCCACCGTGATCATCACGGGCCCGGCTTCCTTGTCCATGTCGTCGTTCAGCACCGGTACTGGCCAATGCAGTGAAGGCGTCAGCTCTTCGGCCTCGGTTTCCGGCAATGCCACTTTGCATGTCAGCAGCGTGCCCAGCGCCAACCCCCCGGCTGCCAACAAAAGGCTCAAGGTGATCGAGGCATGGCTGGCCAGCGTGCCCCAAAGCAGCCCGCCGGCCGCCATGGCGCCGAAGAAAATCAGGATGTACACCGACAGCGCCCGCGCCCGCACCCAAGCGGGTACCGAAGTTTGCGCTGCCACCTGCAGGTTGGACAGCACGGCAATCCAGGCTGCGCCGCTCAGCAGCATGGCCGGCAACAGCACATAGAAGTTGCGCACCAGCGCCAGGGCCAGCAGGAAGGCGGCGTACAACAGGCTGGCCAGCATCACCAGGCGATCGCGGCTGATGCGTTCGCGCAAGCGCGGCAGCAAGGTGGCTCCGGCTACCGCACCGATGCCGATGGCGGCCAGCAACAGGCCAAAGTCCGCAGCCGAGCCGTGCATCTCACCTCGTACGATCAGTGGCAGCAGCGAAGTGCCCGCACTGGCGCAAAGGAAGAACGCCAACGCCCGCAACAGCACGGCCTGCAAGGGTTTGGAGCTACGCGCGAAACGCAGGCCGGTACGCATTGCCCCCATGAAACGTTCAGCTGGCAGCAACGGCTCTTTTACTTCGCGCTTCCACAAGAACAGCACCAGGATCACCCCGGCGAACGAGACGGCGTTGAGGGCGAAGGTGAGCCACGGCCCCACCAGGCTCACCACCACGCCTGCCAAGGCCGGGCCGATTGCCCGTGAAACGTTGATGCCTACACTGGAAATGGCCACCGCATTGGGCAGGTCTTCCTTGCCAACCAGCTCCGGCGTCAGTGCGCTCCAGGCGGGCATCATCAATGCGGTGCCAACCCCCAAGGCCAAGGTCAGTACCAGTAGCAGGGTGACGTTCATCAGCCCGAGCAGGGTCAGCGAAGCCAGCACCACGGCCACAGCTGACATCCATAGCTGCACCATCAGCAGATAACGGCGTTTGTCGACGATGTCCGCCGCTGCGCCGGCGGGCAATGCCAGGAAGAACATCGGCAGCGAACCCGCTACCTGAATCAGCGCAACGTGCAGGGGGCTGGCCGACAACGTGGTCATCAGCCAGCCGGCGCCGACCTCGTGCATCCAGGTGCCGATGTTGGAGGCGATGGTGGCGATCCACAGCATGCGGAAGGTGGTGTTGCGCAAGGGGCTCCAGGCGCCTGAAGGGGAGGTGCTCATGTCAGAAGCTGCCTTTGAGTGGGTATTCGATGATCAGGTAGATGCGGTCGATGTCATCGCCTGCCTGGGTGGTGTTGGCGCGGTGGCTGACGTGGGAGAACGACAGGCTGAGGTCTTTGGCGGCGCCGGACTGCACCACGTATTTCAGGTCGATGTCGCGTTCCCAGTGGCGCCCGCCCTGGCCTTGCTGGCCCGCATAGGCACCATCAGCTGGCGCATGGCTGCCATTGATGCCGCTGCCTTTTACGTAACGGCCCATCAGGCTCAGGCCCGGCAGCCCGAGGGTGGCGAAATCGAGGTCGTAGCGCAGTTGCCACGAGCGTTCGCCGGGGCCGTTGAAGTCGGCGTACTTGATCGAGTTGGCGAGGTAGATGGAGTCGCCGCCGACGAAGTCGAACGGGGTATCGCCTTCAACCTTCTGGTAGGCCAGGGTTAAGGCTTGGGCGCCCAGCCGGTATTTGGCCAGCAGGCTGTAGGCGAGGGTGTCGATGGCCCCGGCGCTGGCGTTGCCGGTATCACGGGTTTGGTAGAGGTTGCCGTCCAGGCGCCAGTTGCCTTCGTTGAAGTTGAGGTTCAAGTAGGCTTGGCGCCAGGTGTCCTGCAATTGCCCGGCGTACAGCGCGCCGCCGAAGGGGCCGGCGGGGGTAAAAGTGGCCCCGGCCAGGCTGATGGCGCGGCCATGGGTGGTGGCGCCGTAGCCGCCGAAGTCGTCGTGGGTCGAGCTGTTGTCCTGGTTGTTGAACGCGGTGAAACGCCCGGCCTGCAGGCGCCAGTCGGGCAGGTCGGTGTTCTCCAGGAACCACCCGGTGGCGTATTCGGGATGCAGGCGTTTGTCGCCTGTATCAAACACTGGCGTTTCCACGGTCATTTCGCCGTAGTGCAGTTCGGTGTTGCCCAAGCGTAGCTTGATGGCCGCGCCGGCGCTGGAATAGTCCGATTCGGCACGGCCGTCACTGTCGCGTGGTAGTAAGCCGGTGCCCGCGTGGCCACGGCCTCCGTCGAGCTTGAGGCCCAGGAAACCGTGGGCATCGATGCCCAGGCCGAGGGTGCCTTCGGTGAAGCCGGAACGGACCTCGCCGATGAAGCCTTGGGCCCATTCCTGGCGGTAGTTCTGGCCGTCTCCCGAGCGGAAGTCGCTGTGCAGGAAGTAGTTGCGGCTGAGCAATGACCAGCCGGGTTCGTCTGCCTGGCTGAAGGCCGGGCAGAGGGCGAGGGCGGCGAGCAGGCCGGGCGTGGCGCGAATCATGAGGGCTCCGGGGGCTATGATCCGGCACTGTGCAGTAAGGCAAGGGCAGGGTCTTGTAAAGGTGTGCTGGCGGTGGATGTTGTGGGAGCGGCCTTGTGTCGCGAAAGGGTCGCGTAGCGGCCCCAGGATTTCAGCTTCGCAACTGATATTGCCGGGGCTGCCCTGCAGCCCTTTCGCGACACAAGGCCGCTCCTGCACAGCGATAGCCTGCAGCTGCATCTCATGCCATGTCGCTGATGGCGAACTCCTCGGCCAAGTGGTCGATCAACGAACGCACCGACGGCAGCAGCCCCCGCCGTGACGGGAAGATCGCATGCACGATGCCGCAACGCGGGTGCCAGTCTGGTATCAACTCCACCAGCCGCCCCGCTGCGAGGTCTTCACGTACCGCCACCCGCGGAAGGTGCGCAATGCCAACACCTGCCACCACAAAATGGCGCAGGGCGAACAGGTCGTCGGTGACCATGCGCGGGGTGTGCGGGATGACGATGCTGCGGCTGGTGTCTTCGCCCTGGAACAGCTCCCACTGGTACTCGCGCTGCGCGCTGCCCCAATGCACGCTGGGCAGCGTGCCCAGCAACTGGGGGTCGAAACCTTTGGGTAGTTGCTCGAGGTACTGGGGTTGGCCAACCAGGCATTGGGTGCTGTTACTCAGCACCTTCATCACCATGTCGGTGTTCTCCAGCGGCGGGAAGCGCACGCGCAGCGCCACGTCGAAGCCTTCATGCAGCAAGTCGACGCGGCGGTTGGTGCTCTCGATGAACAGCTCCACTTGCGGGTACTTGAGCATGTAGCGGGTCAGCATCGGGCCGACCCACGAATTCAGCAGGGTGGTCGGGCAACTGATGCGCACCAGCCCACGCGGCTCGCTGCGGTTGCGCTCGATGATCTCCGCTGCGCCTTCGGCTTCTACCCGCATGGCCAGGCAGCGGTTGTAGTAGGCCTGGCCAATTTCGGTGAGCGAACAATGCCGGCTGGTGCGGTTGAGCAGGCGCACGCCCAGGCGTTCTTCAAGGTCGGCGATGCGCCGGCTGAGCTTGGACTTGGGCATGTCCAGCGCACGCCCGGCCGGTGCGAAGCCGCCGTGTTCCACAACTTGGGTGAAGAAGTAGAGGGAGTTCAGGTCTTCCAATGATCGTTCTCCAAATGGAACGCTAAAGGCGATTTTCGCAGTCTAGTGCATCAAAGGTGATGATTTTAATCTGTGCCCATCAACGCGAAACACCCCGAAATGCTGAAAAATTCATAACCCTTAGGAGCACAGACCATGAGCAAATTCACCTACAACCGCCTGAACAAAGACGATGCAGCCGTACTGCTGGTTGACCACCAGGCTGGCCTGCTGTCGCTGGTGCGCGACATCGAGCCGGACAAGTTCAAGAACAACGTGCTGGCCCTGGCGGACCTGGCCAAGTTCTTCAACCTGCCGACCATCCTCACCACCAGCTTCGAGCAAGGCCCCAACGGCCCGCTGGTGCCGGAACTGAAAGCCCTGTTCCCGGATGCCCCGTACATCGCCCGCCCAGGCCAGATCAATGCTTGGGACAACGAAGATTTCGTCAAGGCCGTGAAGGCCACCGGCAAGAAGCAGCTGATCATCGCCGGCGTGGTGACTGAAGTCTGCGTTGCCTTCCCGGCACTGTCGGCACTGGAAGAAGAGTTTGACGTGTTCGTGGTGACCGATGCTTCCGGTACCTTCAACGAAATGACCCGCGACGCTGCCCACGACCGCATGAGCCAGGCGGGTGCACAACTGATGACCTGGTTTGGCGTGGCCTGCGAGCTGCATCGTGACTGGCGCAACGACATCGAAGGCCTGGCGGCACTGTGCTCCAACCACATTCCGGATTATCGGAACCTGATTACCAGCTATGGCGCGCTGACTGCGGGCAAGTAACACTAGGTAACTCGATGGATGGCCACCTTTGGCGGCCATGGTTGACTTGGTTGAGGAGTGTTGTTAGCGTTTTATCTGAGCGCGAAACCAGCTGTCATTTGGCGGCAAAAGCTGGCGTAGGAACCCCGTCGATGGCCGAATCATCAGCGTAGGGTGAGACCTCCACACCCCGGCTTGAGGGTGTGTATATGAATATCAAGCACGACTATGAGGCCACTGGTGACAGTGGCCTTTTTCTTTGCGTTCCAGAAACGTGTAGCGTCTATAGAGCAACTTTCCGTGACGATGCTTGTTTAGCGCTTTCGCGTCGCATTGCATGAAATTCCACAGCGCTCTGCCGCTGCTGAGTGTGACGACCACCAGCATTTGTCGCTTGGTCTCGTAAACACCTATGAAGGCCAGTCTGAACGTCTCATTGGTGTAGGCAACTTCCCACACTTCGAAGGGCCCGATCAGCGTATCCAGTGCAACCTTTACATAGCGTTCCCTCGCGTCCTGTCTTTTCTCGACGATGTGATGAATGCAACTGCGTTGAATGCCAACATCGCCCATTGGTGTTTTAACGGTCACCGAATCAATGTCGGCTTCATTCAAACCCAAATGCAGTGCACTGAGTTCCACTGCTGCGCCCAGCGATTCTGCAGCAGCCAGTTCCTCGACAGAAAGGGCGCGCATTTCGCGTACAAGTGATCTGAGATCGGGCAATTGCTGATCGTGCCAAGTGCTTTGACCTTTCTTTTCTGAGGCGTTTCGGGATGAGGTGGAGGTGATCAATCAGATACCTGGCTTGGAACGGCATCGCTGGCGCGACGTTAGCCAAGTGAGCCTAAGGAGACGGATTGCCCCGGACAATCAGACGGGTGTCGACATAGGCTGTAGGGCATTTCCTCGGATAACTGAATTACGTAGGAAATGGAGTTTTCAGAGGCAGGAAATGAAAAAGAGGGCATCAGCCCTCTTCAAAATTCGTATTAGCGATTTCTAATCCGCATCCGACTCAAACAACCGCTCCAACTCCACCCGAGCCTCTTTGGCCGTTTGCATCACCTTGGCGCGGTCATCACGCACCTGGCCCTGTGCTTCCAGCACCTCTTCGTCATGCTGGGCAAAGCGCTCGATCCGGTCCGCTGCCTGATCATCACTCAGGCCCAGGCCCACCAGCGCCCGCCGGGTCATTTCCAGGCTGGAATAGAACGTTTCGCGAATCGGCTCGGCGCCCACATCGACCAGCTTGTGCACATGTTGGCGGTTGCGCGCGCGGGCCAGCACTTTCAGGTGCGGATACAGGCGCTTGACCCGTTCGGCCGTGCGGGTGGTGATTTCGGGGTCATCGGTGGTAATCACGAAGTACTCCGCTTCGCCCACCTTGGCCGCATGCAGCACCTCCGGGCGCAAGGGGTCGCCATAGAACACTGGGGCCTGTTCGAACATGCGGGTCATTTCGATGGCATCCACCGAGGTTTCCAGCGCTACGAACGGAATTTTCTGCGCCCGCAGGATGCGCGAGACGATCTGCCCCATGCGGCCCATGCCGACGATCACCACGCGCGGCGTGCCGGCATCGATGGTCTTGTACTGCTCGGGCACTTCACGTTGCGGTTGCGGGCGCTTGAGGGCGCGGGCGCAGCCGAGCATCAGCAGCGGGGTAATGGCCATCGACAGGGTGATGGTCATCAGCAACAGGTCGTAGGTCTGGGTATCGAACAGCCCTTGGTCCTTGCCCAGCTTGAACACCACGAAGGCAAATTCGCCACCGGCGGCCAGCACCATGCCCAGGCGCAGGGCGCTGGCGCTGTTCAGGCCACCGGCCAGGCGGCCGACGCCAATCAGCAGCACCAGTTTTACTGCCACCAGCAGTAGCGTAAGGCCCAACAGTACCAGCGGCATTTCCAGCAGCAGGCGCAGGTTGGCGCCCATGCCGACGCTGATGAAGAACAGCCCCAGCAACAGCCCTTTGAACGGTTCGATCTGCGATTCCAGTTCGTGGCGGTACTCCGAGTCGGCCAGCAGCAGGCCGGCAAGGAAGGCACCCAAGGCCATGGAAACGCCAGCCTCTTCCATCAACCAGGCCGTGCCTATGACTACCAGCAACGCCGTTGCGGTGGACACTTCCGGCAAACCGGTGCGGGCCACGATACGGAACACCGGGCGCAACAGGTAGCGCCCGCCGACGATGACCACGGCGATGCTCGCGAACACCTTCAGGCCATGCTCCAGGCTGTCGCCATGGCTGGTATCCGGGCCGCTGGCGGCCAGTAGCGGCACAAGTGCGATCAGCGGGATTGCGGCGATGTCCTGGAACAGCAGGATGGCAAAGGCCAGGCGGCCGTGGGGCGCGTTGAGCTGCTTGCTTTCAGCCAGGCTTTGCAGGCCAAGGGCCGTGGACGACAGGGCCAGGCCCAGACCCAGCACGATGGCGGCCGCCAGCGACTGGCTGAAGCCGAACAGGGCAATGGCACCGATCACTGCGCCGGTCAGCAGCACCTGTGCGGTGCCCACGCCGAACACCGACTTGCGCATCAGCCACAGGCGCTTGGGCGACAACTCCAGGCCGATGATGAACAGCAGCAGGACCACGCCCAACTCGGAAATGTGCGCGACGCTTTCGGTGTCGCGGATCAGGCCCAACGCTTGCGGGCCGATGGCAACACCTGCCAGCAGGTAACCGAGCACGGCACCCAGTTGCAGGCGCTTGGCCAGGGGGACGGCGAGGACAGCGGCGAGCAGGAAGATCACCGCGGTTTGCAGAAGGCTGCCTTCGTGTGGCATTGGCTCGTACTCCATGAGCTGCCGGGGCAGCATTAGAACAGTGTGGAGGACAATTTTGAGGAATGCAGGGGTGGTAGACAATCAGCATTAGCCGAGACTGATTGTCTTGAAAAAAGTGACAGCGTGGTGGGCCTATTCGCCCCCACCAAATTGCGCCCGATATTGTGCCGGCGTCATCCCCAACCGCTCGCAAAACACTTTGCGCATATGCCGGTCACTGCCAAACCCGCACTGTGCGGCCACCACCTTCAGCGCCAGTTCGCTGCCCTCCAGCAATTTACGCGCCCGGTCGATGCGAGCGTTCTGCAGGTACTGCAGCGGCGTGATGCCCACCTCACGCTGAAAAGTCCGGGCGAAGTTACGCGCGCTCATCGCTACCAAGTCGGCCATCTTCTGCACGGTGAAGGCCTGGTCGATGTGATCGACGATGTATGCCTGCACCCGGGCAGTCGGCGAGCCGTCGCGCGGCACCGCTGCCAGCAGTGGCCCGTAGGGCGTTTGCCCGCCCTGACGATGCCTTGCCACCAGCAGTACCTTGGCTACTTCCAGTGCCAGTGCCTTGCCATGGTCTTCAGCGACAATGGCCAAGGCCAGGTCAATGCCTGCCGTGATGCCCCCGGACGTCACCAGGTTGCGATCTATCACGTAGATCTGCTCGGTTTCCACCTTGGTATCGGGGAACGCGTTGGCCAGGCGCTCAACGTAATTCCAGTGCGTGGTGCAACGGTAGCCGCCCAGCAACCCGGCTCGGCCCAGCAGAAATACCCCGGTGCAGATTGCACCAAAGCGTTTAGCGCTTTGCACGGCGTCAGGCAGCCAGCGTTCCAGCTCGGGCAGGGCGACGTCGTAGGCGCCCGGCCCGCCTGGCACCAGCAGCAAGTCTACTGCCGCGGGCAAGTCGTTCAATTGCAGGTCGGCCATGACCTTCAATCCGCATGAGCTGCGAATTGGCCCTTGGCTTTCGGCCAATGTCAGCAACTGATACTGCCGCTCAGCAGGCAGAAACCGGTTGGCAATGGCAAACGCATCCATGGGCCCGGTGACATCCAGCAACAGCACGTCGTTGAACAACACCATGGCCACGGTGCGGTGAGCGCGATTTTCCTGCATACCTCAAACCCTGAAAACTTGCCCAGCGCTCATATTACGGTATACGCACAATTAAGAACTATTCAGGTTCGCCTCAGGACTTTGTCATGCCCCAAGGGCGAGACTTTCCCCATTGAACAGGAGAGTCGCCATGAACCCTGGGACACCCCAAGACTTGCTGCAAGCCCCTGGCGCCCTGACCCCCGCACGGCTGCACCAGGCCAAGGAACTGATGCTGCGCAGTTCGCTGTCGATCATCGAAATCGCCGGTGTGTGCAACCTCACCCGCAGCCATTTCTCCCGCGCCTTCAAGGTCAACACCGGCCTGTCGCCCCAGGCATGGCGCCTGCTGGCGCGCATGGAAAAAGCCAAGCGCCTGCTGGCAACCGAAGCCCCGATTACCCATGTGAGCCTGGAATGCGGCTTTTGCGACCAGGCCCATTTCACCCGCGCATTCAGCCGCCTGGTTGGCCAGCCGCCCAAGGCCTGGCGCCAGGCGACGCGTGAACATGCGCTTTCTTAAGCGGGATCTATCCTGCGGTATAGCCCGTTTCGGGCAGTACCGACCCCTTCCACCCATCCAAGGAGTCACCCCATGAGCCAACCCGATTACAAGCGCCTGAACAAAGACGACGCCGTAGTACTGCTGGTTGACCACCAGACCGGCCTGATCTCGCTGGTGCAGGATTTCTCGCCCAACGAGTTCAAGAACAACGTGCTGGCGCTGGGCGACCTGGCCAAGTTCTTTGGCCTGCCAACCATCCTCACCACCAGCTTCGAGCAAGGCCCCAACGGCCCGTTGGTGCCAGAGCTGAAAGAAATGTTCCCGGACGCGCCGTACATCGCCCGCCCAGGCCAGATCAACGCCTGGGACAACGAAGATTTCGTCAAGGCGATCAAGGCAACCGGCCGCAAGCAACTGATCATTGCCGGTGTGGTAACCGACGTGTGTGTGGCGTTCCCGACCCTGTCGGCGCTGGCCGAAGGTTTTGAGGTGTTCGTGGTGACTGATGCGTCCGGCACCTTCAACGAAACCGTGCAGCAAGCCGCATGGGTGCGCATGACCCAGGCCGGTGCGCAGATGATGAACTGGTTCTCGGTGGCCTGTGAGCTGCACCGTGACTGGCGCAATGACATCGAAGGGCTGGGTAACCTGCTGTCGCAGCGCATTCCCAACTATCGCAACTTGATGAACAGCTACGCGGCGTTGACTGCCCGTTGATGCAAACCCGCACGGGCCCCGGAAAGGGGGCTCGTGCAGGTTTCAAGCAATCGGCAAGGTAAACCGAATGCGGCATCCGCCCAACGGCGAAACCTGCGCCTGCAATTGCCCACCATGGGCCTGCACCACCGAGTTGCAAATCGCCAGCCCCATGCCCAAACCCTCGCCCTTGGTGGTGTAGAACGCCCCGAACACCTGCTCGCGTTCTTGCGGCGCAATACCCGGCCCGTTGTCGTCTACGCAGATCTCCACAGCCCCAGCCACAACCTCAGAGCTGATGTGAAGTTCGCCATCGCTGCGCAACCCTGCAAGCGCTTCCAGCGCATTGGTGATCAGGTTGTACACCAGTTGCTGAATCTGTACCGGGTCCGCCATCACGCTAACCCCGGCTTGCAAGCGGGTTTCCACGTGAACCGCGCTTTTGGCCGCATCGGCGCAGGTCAAACGCACCACTTCCAGGATCAGCTCATCCAGTTGCACCGCTTTCAACTGCATCGGCGACTGCTTGGCCAGTGAGCGCAGCGCCCGCACGATGTTGGCGGCGCGTTCGCTGTCGCTGCGAATGTCCTCAAGGCCAGCCATTGCTTCATCAAGGTCTGGCTTAGCCCGCTTCAGCCAACGCAGGCTGGCCGCTGCATTGGACGCTATACCGAGCAGTGGCTGGCTGATTTCGTGGGCGATGGAGGCCGACAGTTCGTTCATTACCTGCAAATGCGCGCTGCGTGCCAGTTCGGCACGCGATTGGCGCAGTTCTGCTTCCATCTGTGCCCGGCTCTGGTTGTCTTCGGCCAGGCGGGTATAGAACTTGGCCGTTTGCAGCGATACCGCCGCCTGGGCAGCAAGAATTTCCAGCATTGCCAAACGCTGGCTGCCAAACAGGTTGGGTACCAGGCGGTTTTCCAGGTACACCAGCCCAATCAGCACACCCTGGATAACCAGTGGCAAGCACAGCACCGAGCGCGCATTACGGTCATGCAGCTCCTGGCGGAACGCTTCGGGGCAGTCGTTGAGGGCATCGTTCAGCACCAGCGGTTTGCGCGTGCGCATTGTGGCGTTGATGATCGACAGTGGCGCCTGGGTCATGAATTTCTGGCAGTTGTCCATGCTCACGTGCAGCCCGGTGTCATCGATGCTGGCGAGGGCGGCCATCTGGAACTCGGCACCGCTGACAATCAGCAGCACGCCCCGGTCGGCTCCGGAGTGCTGGGTCAGGTGGCCCATCAGCGTTTCGATCAGGCCCTCGAGCAGCACTTCCTCGGACAGTGCCCGCGCAGCCTTGATGCCGGCCTCCAGGTCCAGCCGGGCCTGGCTGGTGGAGTGGCGGGTTTCCTGAATCGGCTGAGTACGCAGGAAAGGGTGCAGGGTTTCGAGCTGGCGTACCTTGCCTGCCGCCCCCCAGATCTGGAAGCAGTCACGGGCGATGCGCAGGTGCAGATTGGCGCCGGAAATCAGCCCGCTGGGTATGCAGACTTCCGCCAACTGCTCATGAGCGATGGCCTGCTCATGGATAAAACCCGCTGCGGTGGCGGCTATCTGCGCCTGATCGAAGCAGCGGATGGCGGCGAGGCCGTCACCTTCGAGTTTGGCAATCACACCCTCGATCAGCAGCACCTTGTTGCGGAAAGTAGCCGGGTTGAAATCTGCCCAGAGGGCAAAGCGTTCTCGCAGGGCGTGCAGCGTTGCCAGCTTGTCGGCGAGGGCACCGGGGGCTTCCGGGGTACCCAGGATCAGGCCCTGAAAAAGGTGATAGTCGGCCAGATTGATGTGGGCCGGGGCTGCCCAGGCATTTTCGCCGGCGCCCGCCAGGTGCTGGAGTGCCTGCTGGACGTTGCCCAGGTGGAAGGCAGCCATGGCGCTGAACAGGTGCCTGAAGAATGCTGTGGTGGGAGACTTCGACGCTGCGGCCAACGCCGAGAACGGGGTGCCGGTCATGCTGGCCACAAAGCCCTGCTGCGCCAGCAAAATCACTTCTACATCGTGGTAGCCATAATGGCGCACGGTACTCAGGCCTTGCTGCACTTCTTCGGCCACTTCCTGTAAGTGCCGGCCCATGAACAGTGAGTCCGAAACCAGGTGGTTGCAGGCATAGCAGGCCATGGCCAGGTCACCGCTCAGGCGTGCCGAGTCGACAGCTTCAAGCGCAGTGTGACGGGCGAACTCGATGGGCGTGGTCCAGGCACTTACCTGATCCAGTGCCAGCAAGGCGCTGGTCAAGTCGGTTTCAAGCCCATGGCGCTCGATCAGTTTCAATGCCGCCAGGCAGTATGCGTGCCCATCGTGGTAAGCGCCAAAGCGTTCAGCACTCATCACGCCAAACCAGGCCAGGCCATAGGTACTGCCTGGCGCGACACCATGGAGCAACGAAAGCTCAACCAGTTTGGCCAGGTGCAGGAAGCAGATATCGTCGCGTACGTAAAACGATGACGACAGGCTTGCCAGTAAAGCGACGGCAACGGTCACTTCAGCCGAATCGGTGCGTGGCAACGATTCGAGGCAGTGACGCCCCTTACGTTCGAGCAGCGCCTGAACATGCCTGTAAGTGGCTTCGACCTGTAAAGCGTCGAGGCCGCGAGGCAGGGAAATGCCCAGTAGCTCCAGGCCGCCCAGTGCCGCGTTGATGGCGGCTTCGTAATCGCCTTGCAGCGTGTGCAACTGGGCTTGCAGCTTGCACACCCGCGCCTTGTCGAGAGTGGACCGTGCACGTTGCTGACACTCTAAAACCCGTGCTTCAGCCTTCGGCATGCGCGATAGCTGCATGTCGCACTCCGCTGCCAGGCAGGCGATGGCAAAGGCGTGGGTGGCCTGGGTTTCGCACGTGGCGCTCAGGCGCAGCAGTGTTTCGGCAGTATGCAGGTAGCCCGCGCACTGCTCGTACGCGGCGTTTTCGCGGGCACGCAGGGCAGCATCCTGCAGCACGTTCAGAAACTGCTCACATTCATCTGCCTCAAATGCGCGCGGGCTGGCGCGCTGCACCTGGTTGGCAATATCGAAAACAGCGTCGTGGATGTCGTGCTGCCAGATCTCGCGCATTGCCTGGGCAATGCGGGCATGCAAGGGTGCGCGCTGGCGGGCAGGGGTGAGTTCGTAGGCCGCCTCCTGCACGCGGTCGTGGGCAAAGGCCAGGCACTTTTGCCCTGGCAGCAAAAAGCCGGCAGCGATCAGTGCCTTGAGGTGACGGGCCAGTTGCCCGGCGGGCAGGTCGAGCAGGCGGCGCAACAAGCGTTCGTCACAGCGCACACCCGCAGCGCTGGCGGTGCGTAGCACATCGCACTGGGTGGCGGGCAGGCGAGCGAGGCGGTGGATCATCAGGTCGGCGACATTGTCGGCGTAGCGATGCCGGGCGACGGCTTGCAAGCACCAGGACCAACGCATCGCCTGGGTGTCGAAGGTGAAAAGCTGGTCCTCGACCATGGCATCGAGGATCTGGTTGATGAAAAACGGGTTGCCGGCAGTCTTCTCGTGCACCAACTCCGCTACCTGCAAGGCGGCAGGCGGGTCCACGTGATAGCGCTCGCCGACAAGCTCTGTAACGGCGCCCACGCCCAGTGGGCGCAGGTTGAGGGTGGTGCTGCGCAGTGGTTGCGGACCATTGGCAGGCGTGGCCTCGGTGCGGCTGGCAAAAATCAGCAGGAGGTTGCTTGGTGGTTGTGCAAGCAAGTGCGCAAGCAGGTGCTGGGTGGCTGGGTCTGCCCACTGCATATCGTCCAGAAACAGTGCCAAGGGCTGCCCCGGGCGGCAGAGCACACGCAGAAAGTCGACAACTGCACGCAGCTCTTTCTGTAGCGCCAGCCGTGTCGGCTTTTGTGGTAGCGCGGGCAATGGCCCGGTGATCAGCTGTATTTCCGGGGCGAGCTTGGCCAGCAAGCGGCCATGGCCTTTGATGCGGCGGCGGATTTCGCGGCGCAGGTTGTCGAGTTCGGTCGCGCTCTTTGCCAGTAGCTGTGTGGTCAGCGAGCTCAGTATTTCAACCCAGGGGGCATATGGCACGCTTTGTTCGGGGCTGTTGCACTTGCCGCTGGCCCAGTAACCCTGCGCGCTGCCTTTGAGGGTGGTTTCCACCAGGCTGGATTTGCCCATGCCAGCGGCACCCTGAATGTGCAGGGCTTGCGGCGTACTGTCGCGGTGCAAAGCCTTGAGCAGCAGGGTGATGGCCTTCTGCTCTGCTTCGCGGCCATACAGGCGCTCGCGGTTTGGCGAAACAGGGTCGGCACAGCCTGGCACGAACGGCACAATGCATCCGGTCGTGGCCCACTGGCGCTGGCAGTGCTGCAGGTCGATGGCCAGTGCACGGGCGGTCTGGTAGCGGGCGTCCGGCTCTTTGGCCAGTGCTTTGGCCAGGATTTGGCACAGGGCTGGCGGCACCTTGCTATCCACTTCGCTGGCCGCTCGTGGCTGTACGCCTGCATGCAATTGGCGCCAATGCTGGGTGTCACGGCCGGCCAGCGGCAACTCGCCCAACAGCCATTGGTACAGGATTGCGGCCAGTGCATAGACATCACTGCGCCGGTCGCTGCTGGAACCGTGCGGGCACACCTGTTCAGGCGCTAGGTACGACCAGTTGCCGATGGCCGTGCCTTGCTCGCTGACCAGTTCCGGCGTGTCGGCGCGAAAGCCCCCCAACCTGACATGCTCGCCACGCTGGATGCAGATGTGCTCCGGTTGCAACGCGCCGTGCAGCACATTGCGTTCGTGGGCCAGGGCCAAGGTGGTGGCGGCGTTGACGGCGATGCTGAAGAAAAGCTCAAGGCTTGCCTGGCCTATGGCAATAAGGTCGGCGAGGGTACGGCCTGTCGGGTAGACCAGCAGCGGGCCTTCTGCAGAGCGTACGAAAGCTGAGGGAATGACGGCCCATTGTGGGTCCAGCTGCAGGCGGTAGTCGCGCTCCAGGCGTTGGCAGGCCGCTGGCGCCTCGACAGGGGCGCGCACGGCCAGCCAGGCTTGGCGCGAGGCCGGGTCGCACAAACGGAACCAGGTAAGCTCACCCTCTTGGCCCAGTTGCGTGATGTCACACCGGTTCAACCAGCCTTCGTCCACCGATTGGTCGTAATCGATGGGCCTGTGTGCAAGGCGTTCATCGAGCATAAAGCACCCCCTGCTAGCGACATCCTGAGGCGCGAGTATACGCAGCCAGATCACGGGCCTTGGCGCATGCGGCCGGCTTGGCAGGAACGGGCACCATGTTGACCGTTATTGCCCCCCTGCCATGGGCCGGCGCTTGTATAGTCCAAAGACCAACCTATCCCTCGGGATAATTGTCAGCGCGCGGACGTACGCCTAGATTGCACGGGGCTTTACAACCGCCAGGGCCGGTGAGGGGAAAGCATGATCCGAATAGGCAAGGCACAGGTCTCGCTGGAGCGGCGAGAGGTGTTTCTTGACGGCAAGCCAGTGCCGTTGGGCGGGCGTGCGTTTGAAGTACTGGCCACGCTGATCAAGGCCAAAGGCCGGGTAGTCGGCAAGGAAGAGCTGTTCAGCCAGGTCTGGGCCGGTACGGTGGTCGAGGACAACAACTTGCAGGTGCAGGTGTCGCTACTGCGCAAGGCTTTTGGTGATCGTGGGCTGATTCAGACCGTGTCGCGTCGCGGTTATCGCCTGGCTGCCGACATCGTGCTCGATGTGCCGGCCACGGCACTTGGGCAATCTCCGCTGGCAACGCCCCCCGAGCCCCTCGACGAAGAAAGTGACCACGCGAGCGTGCCGGTACTGGTGGTGGACGACGACCCATCGGTGCGCACGGCCCTGGGCCGCTTGCTGCGTTCGCAGGACATTCCGCACCAGTTGTTCAGCAGCGCTGAAGCGCTGTTCGACGCCAGGCTGAACACCTCGTGTGCCTGCCTGCTGCTGGACATGCACCTGCCCGAGGCCAGTGGCCTTGAAGTGCAAGAGGCGTTGCGGCGGCTCGATCTACCTTGGCCGATCGTGTTCATGAGCGGCTTCGGCACTGTACCAATGACCGTCCAGGCCATGCGCGCCGGGGCTGTGGAGTTTCTGACCAAGCCATTCGACGAAGGCCAGTTGCTTACGCTGCTTGAGGCGGTGCGTGCCCGCGCCGTGGTGCAAGGGCGCAAATGGCGGCATGCGCGGCAGGTGCAGGCAAAGTATCAGCAACTGACCCAGCGCGAGCGTCAGGTGTTCTCGTTGGTAGTCGGCGGCCTGTCACACAAGGAAATTGCCAGGGAAATCGGCACCAGCGAGGTGACGACCAAGGTGCACAAGAAGAACATCATGAACAAGATGCAGTCCCGGTCGCTGGTCGAGTTGGTGGCCATGCACAACGTCATCGAGGCACGGCCCGAGCGATTGAGCGCCCCATGAGCCAATGGGTGTGCGTCGTTGATGACGATGCTTCGGTGCGCAAGAGCCTGGCCAACCTGCTGCGTTCGGCCGGGTATTCGACGTTGTTGTTTGCCTCGGGTGAAGAACTGCTGTGCGCCGGCCCGTTGCAGGAGGCCGGGTGTGTGCTGCTGGACCTGAAGATGCCTGGGCTGACGGGGTTGGATGTGCAGCGTGAGTTGCGGCGGCGGGGCTGGCGGTTACCGGTGATTTGCATGTCTGCCCATTGGGATGATGGGGCGGTTGCGGCGGCGATGGGTAATGGTGCGGTGGGGTGTTTGGGTAAGCCGTTTGCGGAAGAGGCGCTGCTTAAGGTGATTGAGGAAGCATTGGCGCACCCCAACCTGTAGGAGCGGATTTATCCGCGATGCGCCGCGCGGCGGCGCTCGATCTACGCCACACCACAAAACTCAATTTGACAACCGGGGGCGCTTTGCGCCCATCGCGGATAAATCCGCTCCTACCTCGACCGCATCAGCCGTAAGACTTTTCCTAACTTGAAACCAAATGCTTCAGATTTCAGTTCGTTCAGAACTATCCTACAGCCGCTGCTGAAGTTTCGATATTGGCGTGGAAATGCCACAGGGATAACGTTCTTGGGTCGCTTCGGTGACCGGGTGTGAGAACCCGAATATCGAATTCAGTCCGTAGCTACGCTATGGCGGCTGTACGCGGGCAGACTTTGTCTGGCCGGGTCTTCCTGGATTCGCTCGGTTTCTCACCCTGCGTACGGCTGCCACCCCAATCCGTGAGAAAGGTTGAAGTGGCAGTTTCCTTGAGTTGAATCCAGGAGAGTGTCATGAAAAAGATCGTCCCCGACCCACCCCGCCCGAAACCCCCCATAAGCCCCTTCTTCACCGTCCACACCGAGATGCATCCATCCGACGCCTTGGCTCACGCCAGCCAACTGTTGCGTGGCGTCATCGAAACCATCGACGAACACTCCCGCGCCCGCGCCGGCGAACCCGGCCTGAACATGCTGGGCAACGCCATGCATGCCAGCGAAATAGCCCATACGCTGGTGGAACATGTGTTGGCGATGTTCGATGAGCAACAGCGTGAGGAGGCATAAGGCATGGCGGACGCACCCAAGATCCTTACCACCATCGGCGTGGAAACCTGCCTCGATGCGGGCAATCCGCCTGCAGACCTGTTCCGTGTGCAGCCGGGTATTCCCGTTGATGACGCCTACCAGCAGGTTTCGATCCTGCTGGGCTACATCAAGCACCTTGTTCGCGAAGGTGATATGGAAGATGACCACAAACTGCTAGGTGCAACGGACTATCTGAGTGCCTTGGCCAAGGCGTTGATGAACGACATCGAAATGGCCCGAAACCGGTCGCACTGACCGGCGTCCGGGGCTGGCAATGCCGGCCCCGGTGGTTTTGAGAGGACATTACCCGAATGACTGAACAAACGGGCCAGCGCTTTGTTTGATGGCCGCAACAACCTGTGGCGCTTGTTCGCAAAGCTGCGGCGCACTGGCCAGCACTCGCTCCAGAGCGGTCAGTTGCTTCCTGATAATTTCTGCTGGCTGCTCAATACCACAAGTTTCTGCAAACTCCAGCAAGCCCAGGCGGGATGCAAACAGTGACTTGTTGCCTGACAGAGACAATGCCAGCACATCCTCAGGGATATAAGCGGTGGTATTCACGATGTCATAGGCCGGTGCCAGGCGGGCATCGTTCTGTGTAGGGCTAGAGTACAGCAGGCCAAAATTCTTGAGGTGGGCATCACCGTTGCCGACAATGCAGCTCAAAACCACCATTTCAAATAACTGGTCGAGCGATGTTTGTACGGTCTCGGGGGCGCAAAACAATCGAATGGCTTTGGCTATAGCTGCGTAGCTTTTGCTGTACTTCTGATCAGCCGCGAGCCCCATGAGTGCTGTCATGTCCTCGAACCCGATCGGACGATTCTGCTCGTCTCTGTCGAAACGACGCATGACAAACAGCTTTGAGTTCTCTGAAAGAAAGAACGGCGGCACGGGAATACCAGCGGCCTGAGCCACGGACATACAGAGAAATTCATTGATTGCCAGGCCGGGATACTCATCCCGACCACTTTTGATGATCAATTCGGAGGTTTTCGATGTGAAGCGTTGCTCACCTGCATCAGCTTGCTCTGGAACCAAAACCTTCGGCTGCACGCCGGAGATACCTGCGCGTAAGATGTAGCGGTCGACTAAATCGGCAAAAATATCGTGTGAGCCGTCCCATGCCAGGATTTCACTCAGGTTTTCACCAGGGAAGTGCTGGCGTTCGAGCAATGTGTCTACCAAACGCGAGCTGACATGAACTCGCCCCACTGGCGAACTGCTGCCAGAGAGTGCCAGCAAAAGCATGGGGTCTACGTGCACAACTTTTGCCAGGCGGTTGCGCAACTGCTCCAGCACGTAGCCCTCTGGCAGGTTCATCTGAAAGATTGGGTGAAGTTCTCGTTGTCGATACTCTTCTGCTCGAACTGGCATGAGCAAACTGACAGCTGCTGCCTTGTCGGCGTGGGCTCCATAGCGAAACAGGAAGTCGCCTGAACTGGTCAGAATTGTTCCGCTTTCCCCTTCCGGCGTTGCAACAGCCAAGGATGTGCTCATTCAAACATCCCCTGAATTTCGTCCAGGGTAGGCATCACGGCCGGAACGACTTGTAGCTCGCAACCCAGAGCGCCCAATGCCTTGGCATAAGCCACCATGGTAACTGTGAGGCAGCCCTGTTCCACGGCGATAATCTTTTGCCGCGTCAGCCTGGCGCGCTGCGCAAGTTGAGCCTGGGTGAGCCCCAGGTTTTGTCTGCGAGAGCGTATCTGCATACCTAGGCGTTCGGTGATGAGGGTAAAGTCCATGTCTTATATTCGTGACATTGTGGCGTACATGTAACGTATACGATACCAAGAGCTTGGTCCATCCCCATTTAGATGAACGGCTGAGTGGCTTTATATGCGAAAGGGCCGCAACGCGGCCCTTCAATCTGAAGCAAACAGTTACAGGCACCACTCGCAATGCAAGCGGCACTAGCCTCCCGTCAGGCAAACAGCTCCATGCCCAACTGGAACGCCACCCACAACGCCAGCCCCGTCGCAAACGTCAGTGCGATGTTCTCGAACAGGTTGTTGCGGTACTCCTTGGCCAGCAGCGACTTCTGGTTGGACATGATCAGCAGGCCCAGCGAAATCACCGGCAGGCCGATGATATTCAGCGCGCTCACGCCAATGGTCAGGGTGACGAAGTCGGGCATGCCCGGGATGGACCAGATCAGCGGCGTCACCAGGATGAACAGCATGAACCACTTGTGCATCGGGTCTTTGTGGAACTCTTTGCCATAACGCTCGCGGCGTTCCGGGCGCACATGCTGGAAGGCGTCGGTGATCAGCATCGGGAACGCCGTGGTCTTGCCGGAAATGCTGGCAAACAGGGTGGCGAATACGCCGATGAAGAAGATGTACCAGCCGATCGGGCCGAAGAAGATTTCCAGCGCCTTGCCCAGGTCGCCCAGGGTTTTCACTTCGATGCCGTTGGGCCGCAGGATTTCCGCGCCTACGATCCAGATAGCCAGGTTGATAACGATGCCGACAAATACGGCAAACAGCAGGTCGTTACGCTGGATGCGCTTGTGCTGCGGGCCAACCCAGCCCTTTTGGCGCATCACGTACGGGTGCACGAAGTTGGCCACCGAACCTGCCACTGCGCCGATTACTGAAACTGCCACCAGCAGCGCGCCGTGTACGCCTTCGTCAGCGGGGATGCTGAAGCCGATGGTGCCTTTGACAATACCTGCCACATCCGGCCCGGACATTACAGCCAACGCGAGGAAGGCCAGGGTCATGACTGCCAACAGAAGCTTCATCACGCCTTCGATCATGGCGTAGATGTTGCGCCCCACCAGCATCCACACCGCCAGCACAACGGCCATGGAACACAGCAGCGGGTAATCGATGCGCAGCAGCATGGCCAGCGACTCGCCAGCACCCTTGATCATGTAGGCATTCATCAAATGCCCCATCAGCAGGGCATACCCCAGCATGAACCAGGCAAACACCGGGTGCAGTTGCGCATAGCCCTGGAGGATGGTCATGCCTTGGTTATTGCACAGCTGGAAGCGGGCGATGATGTTGACGATGAGGTACCTGAGCAGCAACGAAACCGCCAGTACCCACATCATGGCGTAACCGTAGTTGGCGCCAGCGACGGACGAGGTTATCAGATCACCTGCGCCCAGCCAGGACAGCACGGCGATGATGCCGGGGCCCAGCAGCTTTACTAGCCGCGTAAGGCGACTTTGAGGGTGTACAGCAGCCTTGCCCTCGACAGAAGGGATGCTCGACATCGGGTGTCTCCATTGTTTTTTTTGTGAGAACGGGCGAAGTCGAACACAGTAGATAGGACGTCGTACAACTATAAATTGTACTGAGTTGTTTCTGGATGTTGCCGATAATGCTCAAGCCCTCGCCGATACTGGGGCCGTTGCCAATGCATCTAAATGGCTACTACTGCGCAATGTGAAAAGGCCGCTAGAGCGGCCTTTTTCAGGTTTCCAGAAACTTCAGTTCTGGTTGGCGAGGGAAGTGTTCGGCTGGCTGTAGCTGACGCGACGAACCTCGCCGTTGCTGTCGCGATAAGTCAGGGTGGCGGTGTTCACCTGGCCTTGTGCGCTGCTTGGGCTATCGACGCTGATCACCTTGGCGATGTCCAGGTTCATGCCGTAGCGGTAAGGCGTTGCCTCGGTCGATTGGGCGAAGGCACCAGCGCTGGCACCGAGGGTGAGGGTGGCAACGGTAAGGGCGAAGGCTTTGCGAAGGGTCATGATCGTTCTCCAGATTCAGTAAGGTTTGGGTGACGACTGCTTGCTGTCTGGAGCTAATACTGCGCTCAATTATTTAGTGCGCAAAATATAATGCTGCTATGGCTGGGATTGATTGCCTGCATGACGGAATTAAGTGCTGCCAGGGCGATACTGCAGCGCTTCGGCAAGGTGGGCTTTGGCGATGGTCGTGCTGCCGTCCAGGTCGGCCAGTGTGCGCGCCACTTTCATCAGCCGGTGCGCAGCACGCAGCGAAAGGCTCAGGCGTTCGCAGGCGGTCTCTAGCCAGGTTTGATCCACCGCCTGCAGCCGGCAATGATTGCGCAGCCCGTCGAGGTCCAGAAAGGCATTGGCACAGCCTTGCCGCTGGTGTTGAACTCCCCGGGCTTGGGCAACCATCGCTGCTACCTCGGCACTGGTTTCGCCGCAGGGTTGATGGTTGAGGGTAGTGGTTTCCCGGGCCACGGTCAGGTGCAAGTCGATGCGGTCCAGCAGGGGGCCGGACAGTTTGTTGCGGTAGCGCTGGATCTGTTCGGTGCTGCAGCGGCAGCGGCCGGTGGGGTCGCCCAGGTAGCCACAGGGGCAGGGGTTCATGGCCGCCACCAGCTGAAAACGGGCCGGGAAGCGCACCTTGTCGCGGGCGCGGGCGATCACGATTTCGCCCGATTCCAGCGGCTCGCGCAGCACCTCGAGCACACGCCGTTCAAACTCGGGTAATTCGTCCAGAAACAGCACCCCATGATGAGCCAGCGTGATTTCGCCGGGTTGCGGTCTGCTGCTGCCGCCGACCAGCGCAGGGCCGGATGCGGAATGGTGCGGATGGCGAAAGGGCCGTTGTGGCCAGCTGGTTAGCGGTTTGTGCCCGCTCACCGACTGGATCGCAGCCACCTCCAATGCTTCGTGCTCATCCAGCGGCGGCAACAGGCCGGGCAGGCGGCTGGCGAGCAGTGTTTTGCCAGTGCCCGGAGGCCCCGTGAAAAGCAGGTTGTGCGCCCCGGCGGCAGCCAGCAGCAACGCGCGCTTGGCTGCAACCTGGCCTTGCACCTCGCTCAAATCAGGGTAGGGCTGGCTCTGAAGCACCAAACCATTGGCTGCGAACGGCGCCAGCGGCACCTGCCCGTTGAGGTGGGCAACCAACTCCAGCAAATGGCCCACGGCGTACACCACCAGCCCGCTGGCCAGGCTTGCTTCTTCGGCGTTTTCGCGCGGTACCACCATCGCCCGGCCTGCCTCGCGTGCGGCCAGCGCCGCCGGCAAAACACCCTGCACGGGGCGCAGTTTGCCCGACAGCGCCAATTCACCCAGGCACTCCATTTCAGCAAGCGCTGCAACAGGCAACTGGCCATCGGCCGCCAGGATGCCCAGAGCAATGGCCAGGTCGTAACGCCCGCCATCCTTGGGCAAGTCGGCGGGCGCCAGGTTCTGGGTAATGCGCCGCGCCGGGTAATTCAGGCCTGAATTGACGATGGCGCTGCGCACCCGGTCTTTGCTTTCCTTGACCGTGGTTTCCGGCAGGCCGACCAGTGTGAGGTGGGGCAAGCCGTTGGTCAGGTGGGTTTCAACACTGACCGCTGGCGCCTGCACGCCCACCTGGGCGCGGCTGTGGACGAGGGCTAAGGACATGGACGCTCCGTTGTCGCTTGTGGATAACCGCTTCCTGCGGTTTGCCAAGCATAGGGCGCCCAGAGGGGGCCATGGCAAAAGAGTGCGTCAGGGTTTTGCAGCCTCCAGCGTCAACTCGACCCGCCGGTTTTTGGCCCGCCCCTCTGCGCTGCTGTTGTCCGCCAACGGCTGGGTGGCGGCCAAACCCACCGCACTCAGACGATTACTGGCAATCCCCTGTTGCTGCAGATAGCGCACCACGCTTCCCGCACGCGCGCCGGACAGTTCCCAGTTGGAGGGGTACTGTGCATTGCGGATCGTGCGCGTGTCGGTATGCCCGGCAACGACAATCCGGTGCGGTACGCCGCTCAGCACCTGCGCCAAGCGTTGCAGCACTTGCATGCCTTTAGGGTCGAGGTCGGTCTGCCCGGACGGGAACAGGATGCTGCTGTCGATGCGGAAGCTGACACTACGGGCATTGTGGATAACTTCGATGTCGCTGCCGAGTTGGTCCAGCGGCAATTCGTCCAACGGGCTGCTGGGCGGTTCCGGGGTGGCTGCGACGGGAGGCTCTTCTACTACCGCCACCGGTTCCTGGGGCTCTGGCTCGGCAACCACAGGCGGTACCAGCAGCAACGAACCCGGCGGGTCGATGTGCGTCAGGCTTGAGATATCCACAGGCGGCGGCAACACCGCCGGGGCCTGGCTGGCACGGGTCATATTGTGCGCCAGCATGGCCAGGACCATCACCAGCAGCAGCGTCATCAGGTCGAGGTAAGTGAGCATCCAGCCATCGCCGTCGCTTTCTGTCGGCGATGCACCAGGCCCGCCGGGGCCTGTGCGCTTGAGGTTGCACTGGCGTTCTCGGGCCTTGGCCAGTTCGGTTTCCAGGGCACGCTGGTGGGCCAGCCAGTGGCGGTTGTCGGCAATGCTGCTGGGCGAGGAGGGCGTCATGGGCGTCGGCGCCAGGCTACGAGCAGCGGTTTGCCAACCCTGCGGGTTACGGGTGGCTGCAGGTCGTCGTGGTAGTGCTCAACCAGGGACTTTAGGGTTTCACGCATCAAGCCCGGGCTGCGCTTTCTGGCCATCATCGAGATGCCGTGCAGGATCATGTTCATCACCAGCACGCGGCGCTCGGTGCGGCGCTCGAGTTTTACCGCCATCGGCCTGAACAACAGGTTGGCCAGCAGTACGCCGTATAGCGTGGTAGTCAGGCTAAGAGCCATTTGCCGCCCGACATTGCCCAGGTCACCATCACCCAGCACGAACACCATGTTCACCAGGCCAACCAATGTGCCGAGCATGCCGAAGGCCGGGGCGTAGTTGGCCATGCTGCGCAGCAGTTGCGCTTCGGCCTGTTCCTTGGCGCGCAGGCGGGCAATGCGCCATTGCAGCAGTTCGAGAATGTCTTCTTCGGGCACTTGATCGACCAGCAACTGCACGCCGCAACACAGGAACGGGTTATGCGTCTGCGCCAGGGCATTTTCCACGGCGCGGCTGTCGCCATCGATCCAGCGACGGGCCAGATTCACCAGGCTATCGATGTCTTCGGGCGAGTGGTCGTGTTCCCTGCGCAGCACGGTAAGCACAAGCCCGGGAATGCGCCGTACTTCGGCCATTGGGTAGCTGATGCAAGTGGCGGCAAAGGTGCCGATCAGCACGATGCCCAGGCCTGGCAAGTCGATCAGCAGTGACGGTTGTTGCGCGGCAAATGCCAGCAGCACGGTCAGCAATACCGTGCTGGCAACCAGGCCGATCAGGGTGGAAGGGTTCACGGGCACTCCGTTGACGGCAGCCGCCGTTGACAATGATGAGTAGCGTTATAGCGGCACAGGCGGGCAGGCAAACCGGTTAATACAGGCACTTTTTCGGGCCAGCTTGGCGGACCGGGTTGGGCGGGGTGGTATCGCGCACCGGCAAAAAAAAATTGCGAGGGCGTTAAAGGTGGGTTTTGCGGGCGCCGATGTTCGCGGTGTCAGCAAGACAACGGCGCTGTGCGTGCTGTGCGCCGGACCGTGTTTGTCACAACCATGAAAGGAACCCCAAGATGTCTGTGATCAATACCAACATCACCTCGCTCATCGCCCAGCAAAACCTGAGCTCTTCGGAGAGCAGCCTGAGCACCTCGATCGAGCGCCTGTCCTCGGGCCTGAAAATCAACAGCGCCTCCGACGACGCTGCCGGCCAGGCCATCGCCAACCGCATGAGCTCGCAGATCACCGGCCTGGAGCAGGCGAGCAGCAACGCCAGCGACGGCATCTCCCTGGCGCAGACCACTGAAGGCGCGCTGGACCAGGTGAACGACAACCTGCAGCGTATCCGTGAGCTGGCAGTACAGGCCGCCAACGGCACCAACTCGCAGTCCGACCTGCAGTCGATCCAGGACGAAATCACCCAGCGTCTGGACGAGATCAACCGTATCTCCGAGCAAACCTCGTTCAACGGCGTGGACGTACTGGCCAAAGACCAGACCATCAGCATCCAGGTTGGCGCCAACGACGGTGAAACCATCGAGATCTCGCTGAGCGAAATCAACGCCGAAACCCTGGGCCTGGGCGACTTCAACGTCAACGGTTACGACACCACCCTGACCGCCACCACCCTGACCGACTCGTCGGGCACCGCGATCACCTCCACCAACACCAGCTACGTCGACAGCTCGGGCACCACCGTCAGCGGCGGCACCCTGTCGCAAGACGCCTCGGGCAACTACTTCCTGACCGTCGGTGGCAAGACTTACGCGGCTGAAGTGGACACCACCACCAGCGGCACCACCACCACTGCAACCATCACCATCGACACCGACAACGCAGTGACCAAGAAGTCCACCAACACCCTGACTTCGCTGGACAACGCGCTGAACACCATCGACTCCATGCGTTCGGACCTCGGTGCGATCCAGAACCGCTTCGACTCGGCGATCACCAACATCTCCACCACGGTGACCAACCTGACGTCCGCCCGTTCGGGCATTCAGGATGTGGACTACGCCACGGAAGTATCGGCCATGACCAGCGCGCAGATCCTGCAGCAGGCCGGTACTTCGGTGCTGTCGCAGGCCAACTCGATGCCTCAGCAGATGCTGTCGCTGCTGCAGTAATGCGGCGCCAGGCGCGGCTACGGCTGCGCCTGTTGGATCGAGCGCCGCTTGCGCGGCGTATCGCGGATAAATCCGCTCCTACAGGGGACCGCATTCCTGTGTAGGAGCGTATTTACCGAAACGTCGGACCGCCGCGATGCGCCGCGCAAGCGGCGCTCAATCTCTGATTGAACTGCAGTATCGTCCCCTTATCCGGGCTTTGACCCCCTCCACTGGCAGATAGCATTCAGGGCAAAGTCCTTTTGCCACAAGGCTGCCTTCATGCCCAAGCTCCAGCGCACCCGCCCGCCCAAATCCAGCCGCCCACAGCCCCCTACCGACCTGGCCCAGGCACGCCGTCTCTGCCAGCAATACCCCAACGATGCCAACGCCTGGAAAACACTCGGCGACATGCAACTGACCAGCGACCCAGAGCAGGCACTGGCGAGTTTCGAGCGCGCACTGCAGCTGCTGCCAAACGACCCTCAAGCACTTGAGCTGGTGGCCAAGGCAGCGCAAAAACTGGGCGATGATGAACGTGCCGAAACGCTCGCCATGTGGGCAGTCCTTCTCGATCCGCAGTTCGCTCCCGCTTATCACCGGCTGGCTGCGTTGTACTTCGAAAAGGGCCGCTTCACCCCGGCCCTCGAACACATCGAAAAGGCGCTGAGCCACCAACCCGACGACTGCCGGCTGCTCGCGCGCAAGGGTTTGATCCTCGGCCGCCTGGACCGCCACGGTGAAGCGATAGCGGTGTTCGAGCAGCTGATCGTGCGTGAGCCCAAGGACTACAGCCACTGGAACAACCTGGCCAACCTGTACAAGGACATCGGCAAGCTCGCGCTGGCAGCAGAGCACTATGCCCGGGCCATCGAGCTGGTGGGCCGCAACGACATGCTGCCTTACTCCAACCGCCTTACCACGTTGCACTACGACCCACTGGCCAGCCGCGAATACATCTTCGAGTTCTGCAAGCAGTGGCAGCATCGCTTCGGGCCCAAGGTCGTCCCCGCCAGGCCACAGGTGGCAGACCTTGCCCCCGACCGTGTGCTCCGCATTGGCCTGGTATCCGATGGCTTGCGTCAGCATCCGGTGGGCAACATGATCGTCGGTGTACTGGAACGCTTGCCCAGCCACCAGTTCCAGTTGATCGCCTACAGCAGCAGCCAGGTCAGCGACCACCTGACCCAGCGTATTCGCGCGCGGATGCAGGCCTGGCGGCCCATCCGGCACATGGCCGACCAGCGCCTGGCTGAGCAGATCCGCGAAGACCGCATCGACATCCTCATCGACCTGAGCGGCCACAACGCCGGCAGCCGCATGGGCTGCATGGCCTTGCAGCCCGCGCCGCTGCTGGTGAAATGGGTGGGCGGGCTGATCAACACAACCGGCCTTGAGGCCATGGATTACCTGCTCAGCGACGCCATCGAGTCACCGGCGGGCGATGACGCGTTCTATACCGAAAAACTGATTCGCCTGCCGGACGACTACATCTGCTACGACCCACCGCCCTACGCACCCGACGTGAAGCCATTGCCGGCACAAAGCAACGGCTTCGTCACCTTCGGCTGCTTCAACAACCCAACCAAGGTCAACGACCAGGTGTTGGAAAACTGGGCAGAACTCCTGCATGAAGTGCCCGGCTCGCGCCTGCTGCTCAAAGGCAGCGCCTTTGCCAACCCAGAACTGCAGCAGCATGTAAAAGAGGTGATGAAAACCCAGGGCATCGCACCTGAGCGCTTGCAGGTGGAAGGCCCTGTCGGGCACAAGAGCCTGCTGGAGTGCTACAACCGCGTCGATATTGCCCTTGACCCGTGGCCGTACTCCGGTGGCCTGACCACCTGCGAAGCGCTGTTGATGGGTGTGCCGGTTGTGACATTGCCGGGGCCGACTTTTGCCGGCCGCCACTCGGCAACCCACCTGGTCAACGCCGGGCTGCCGGAGTTGGTGGTGGACAGCTGGGAGGCCTATATCCAGCGGGCGGCCGGGCTGGCCCGCGATCTGGACAGCCTGGCAACCATCCGTAGCCTGCTGCGCAGTGTGCTGATGAACTCGCCGGTGTGCGATAGCCAGCGCTTTGCTGGCCATCTTGGCGCAGCCTTGCGCGCCATCTGGCAGCGCCATTGCGCCGGTGAGGTGCCTGCTGCGCTGACGCTCGACAAGCAAGGCCAGGCGTTTTTCGCTGGCGAGAGCGAGGCCGTGGCGCTGACGCACCCGGCGGCGCCAAAGGACGGTTTCAGCTTCAAGTTCCAGGGCCGTATCGTCACGCTGGACCACGGCGGTTCGTTGCTGGCCTCACCGCAGTTCGTGGCACTGCAACGGCTGGGTGCCCTGGCCACCATCGCCTTCGACCCGATTGGCCGCATCAGCAACGCTGAGCAATTGGCCCAGTTGGGTGAATTGCACTACTACCCGCGTACCGCTCTGGGCAACGGGCAGGCGGTGAGCTTGCGTGCCTGCCTGGACCCACTGCTTAGCGCAACCCTGGAGCCGATCCAACAGGACGTCGAACTTCAGCCATCGACGGTCCTGGCGCGTTTGCCGGTTTCAACGCTTGCGCTGGATGCCATCGAGGGACTCGGCGCCGTGGACTGGCTGGTGCTCGACCACCTGAACGACAGCCTCGCCGTACTCGACCACGGCACGCGCACGTTGGCCAATACGCTGCTGGTACAGGCGCGTGTCAGCTTCATGCCCACCCATGAGCAGCAACCAGACCTGGCCGGTGTTTGCCAGCGCCTGGCCCCCCTTGGCTTCACGTTCTACCGCCTGCATAACCTGCAGCACCAACGCTTCAACGCCCAAGACCCTGCATGCGCCGGCCTACCAGCCTCGCAACTGGCCTGCGCCGACGCGCTGTTCGTGCCGAACGCCGAGCGCCTGGCCCTGCTGGCCGAAAACCAGCGTCGCAAGTTGGCTTTCCTGTTGCACACGGTCTATGACGCCAGGGACTTTGCCGTACACCTGCTGCAAGCGCTGGATAAAGACATTGCCCAGGATTACCTGCGCCATGCGCGGCTGAATCATGACCCGGCCACTACTGCGCAGCCAAAGCTGCCGGCCCCTGCCCCAGAGCCTGCCCAGTCGGTGTTCCACGAGCCGCAGCTGACCTTCCCGGCGCAGGTGGCCCAGTATGTCGAAGCCATCTACGAACAGGCCAAGGTAATTCTGGAATACGGCAGCGGCGGGTCGACGGCCCTGGCAGGGCGCATGCCCGGCAAGACCGTGTTCACGGTGGAAAACGACCTGCGCTGGGCCCAAAACATGCAATCGTGGATCGAGGCGGCGGCATTACCCTCGGCACCGCGTATTTACCCGGTGGACGTAGGCGCCACGGGCGCCTGGGCGCGGCCCAGGAACGCCGAGGGCTGGAAGCGTTTTCACACCTACCCGCTGCGGGTGTGGGATGAGCCATTCTTCGAGGCCCCGGACGTGATCCTGATCGACGGGCGTTTTCGCGTTGCCTGTTTCGTCACCGCTTGCCTGCGCGTCACCAAACCCACCATCGTCCTGTTCGACGATTACCTCGACCGCCCGCACTACCATGTGGTCGAGCGCCTGCTGGCACCCACCGAGTTCATCGGGCGTATGGCGCGTTTCGATGTGCAACCGCTGAGTGATATCCCCCGCGAAGCGCTGACCTGGCTGGTGGCCAGCTTCAACGAGGTGACCTACGCCAGCTGACGGCTGGCGCCAGGTTCAGCCCCGGCCGATGGCCCGGTAGGTCAGCCCGGCGCTGGCCACGGCCTGGGGTTCGTACAGGTTGCGGCCGTCGATTACCACGGCGCTGCGCAGTTGTTGGCGCAGCCAGTGGAAGTCGACGCTACGGAAAGCTTTCCATTCGGTGCAGATCACCAGCGCGTCGGCTCCCTTTACCGCTTGAATGCGGTCACCGGCCAGCAGCAGGTCGTCGCGCTCACCGTACAGGCGCCGACACTCGGCCATAGCCTCGGGATCATAGGCCTGCACCCGTGCGCCAGCCCGCCACAGCGCTTCCATCAGCTCGCGGCTGGGGGCTGCGCGCATGTCGTCGGTGTTGGGCTTGAAGGCCAGGCCCCAGATGGCGATGGTCTTGCCTTCGATTTCGCCATTCAAGGCATGGCTCAGCTTTTTGAACAGGGTGGCTTTCTGCCGCTGGTTGATGGCTTCGACGGCGTGCAGCAACTGCGGTTCGTAACCCACCTCGTGTGCGCTGCGGCTCAGTGCCTGAATGTCCTTGGGGAAGCAGGAGCCTCCATAGCCACAACCGGGGTAGATGAAGTCGTAACCGATGCGTGGGTCGCTGCCGATGCCATGGCGAACCTGCTCGATGTCTACCTGCAGGTGTTCGGCCAGGTTGGCCATTTCGTTCATGAAGCTGATTTTGGTGGCCAGCATGGCGTTGGCGGCGTACTTGGTCAGCTCTGCGGCCCGCAGGCTCATGAACATGAGCTTGTCGTGGTGGCGGTTGTAGGGCGCATAGCACTCGCGCATGCGCTGGCGGACCTGTTCGGAGTCGGTGCCAACCACGATGCGTGCGCCGCGGGTGAAGTCCTCGATGGCGGCGCCTTCCTTGAGAAACTCCGGGTTGGAGCAGACATCGAACGGCAGTTGCAGGCCCCGCTCGGCAAGTACCCCGGCAATGGTGGCATGCACGTTTTCGCCTGTGCCCACGGGCACGGTGGACTTGTTCACAACCACCTTGTAGCCGGCCATGTGGTGGCCGATGCTGCGGGCCACGGCGAGCACGTGGCGCAGGTCAGCCGAACCGTCCTCATCGGGTGGAGTGCCCACGGCAATGAACAGCAGGTCAGCAAATGCCACCGCTTCAGCAGCGTCAGTGCTGAACTGCAGGCGGCCTGCACGCAGGTTGGCGTCGACCAGCAGGTTCAGGCCGGGCTCATGAATGGGCACTTCGCCTGTGCGCAGCAGCGCGATGCGCTGCGGGTCAATGTCCATGCACAGCACATCATGGCCAACGTCGGCCAGGCAGGCGCTGGCCACCAGCCCCACATAGCCAGAACCAAACACACTGATTTTCATAAGGCTCCTTCAGGCCATCAATGCTGCGCGCAGGCGGGAGATCGCCAGGCTGTGCAACTGGCAAACCCGCGACTCGCTGATTTCCAGCACCAGGCCGATCTCGCGCATGTTGAGCTTTTCCTGGTGGTACAGGACCATCAGCAGGCGTTCCCGCTCGGGCAGGTTTTCGATGGCGCGTACCAGGCCTGCCTGGTTGCGCTCATCCAGCAACGTGTTCAACGGGTTTCGGCCGTGGGGCTCATTGGCTTCCAGTGCGTCTTCGGTCACCTGCTCGATCGGCAGCATGTGGCTGCCGTTGATGTCCCACAGCAGTTGCTGGTATTCGTGCAGGGACATGCCCATGGCCGATGCTATTTCGCGCTCGCCGGGCGGCCGGCCAAGGCCTTGTTCCAGACGGTGCAGGGTGTCTTCCAGCAGGCGGGCCTGACGGCGTACGCGGCGTGGCGCCCAGTCCCGCGTGCGCAATTCGTCGATCATCGAGCCGCGAATGCGGTGTGCGGCAAAGGTGCCGAATGGGATACCCAAAGTCTGGTCGTAGCGGGTCATGGCATCGAGCAGGCCGATGCTCCCGGCCTGAATCAGGTCTTCCATGTCGATGCCTGGCGGCAGCCTGGTCTTGAGGTTCAGCGCATGCCGTTTGACCAAGGGCAAGTACTGCTGAAGCAGCGCCTGCTGGTGCATCTTGCCTTGTGCCGTATACATCGTGCGTGCCTGTGAAGAACAAGAGTGGCGATGGGGCCTGCGCGCCAACACGAACCGCGCGCCGCCCAGGAAGTAGCGTCGGGATTATCGGTGCAGCGCGCGGGTGGCTAAGCCTTGAACAGGCACGTGCTGGCGGGGCTATTCACGCCTTAGCCTTGTCGGATGCACCGATGATGCTGGTGATGCGCAGGGTGCGGTCGTCAGGCACTTCGCTCAGCGCAATCACTGCCAGCTGGCGCAGCCGGCGGCGCAGGAAGCGCGACAACACCTGTCGCAGGCGGTTGGGCACCACCAGAACCGGCGGGTTGTTGCCCAGTTCCTGGCGCTCCAGGGCGAGGGTGGTTTCTTTCATCAAAGTGTCGGCCAGGCTCGGCTCCAGCGAGCCACCGTTGCCAACGGCCTGCATCACCACCTGTTCAAGTTTGAAGTCCAGGCCGATCACGCGCAGTTCGGGCTTGTTGGCGTAGTACTGGTTGACGATGGAACGCCCGAGGGCAACCCGCACCAGGGCGGTCAGCTCCTGAATGTCTGGCGGTTGCTGGGCGCCGCCGTGCTCTGCCAGGGCGTCGAGGATGGTGCGCAGGTCGCGGATCGGTACGTTTTCTTCCAGCAGGTTTTGCAGGATGCGCTGTAGTTGGGTGAGGGTCAGCAGCTTGGGGATCACTTCCTCCACCAGGCCTTTGCCGTCGCCGCCCAGCTTGTCCAGCAGCTTTTGCACTTCGCTGCGCCCAAGCATGTCTTTGGCGTACTGGTGCAGCAGGTGGTTCAGGTGCGTGGCGGCCACGGTGCTGGCGTCGACCACCGTGTAGCCGTAGATTTGCCCGTGCTCGCGCAGGCTTGGGTCGATCCAGATGGCCGGCAGGCCAAAGGCCGGGTCCACAGCCTCCTTGCCGTCCAGTTGGCCGGTGACCTTGCCGGGGTTGATGGCCAGCCACTTGCCGGGGAACACTTCACCCCGGCCGATCTCCACACCCTTGAGGCTGATGATGTAGGTGTTGGGCGACAGTTCGAGGTTATCGCGCACATGGATCACGGGCGGCAAAAAGCCCATGTCCTGGGCAAATTTCTTGCGCAGGCTTTTGATGCGGGTGCTCAACTCGCCTTCCTGGCGTACATCCACCAGCGGGATAAGGCGGTGGCCCACCCGTAGGCTCAAAGTGTCTACCAGCTTCACATCGTCCCAGCTCGCTTCGCTGGCCTGTGCCGCGGGTTTTGGCAGTGCGGCTTTGGCCGGCGCCTGCTCGGCTTCTTCCTGCTGGCGCGAGAACCACCAGCCCAGGCCGCCGAGCAGTGCGGTGAGCAGCAGGAAAACCAGGTTGGGCATGCCGGGCACCAGGCCCAGCAGGCCCATGACGCCTGCGGTCATCATCAACATCTTTGGCCGGCTGAACAGCTGGCCGATCATCTGCCGGCTCACGTCTTCTTCGGTATTGACGCGCGAAACCATTACGCCGGCGGCGATGGAGATCACCAGGCCGGGGATCTGCGCCACCAGGCCGTCACCGATGGTGAGCATGGTGTAGGTGTGGGCAGCGTCGCCAAAAGCCATGTCGTGCTGCAGCATGCCGATGGCCAGGCCGCCGACAATGCACACGCCCATGATCACCAGGCCCGCCACGGCATCACCGCGCACGAACTTGCTGGCGCCGTCCATGGAGCCAAAGAAGTCGGCTTCCTGGGCCACTTCACGGCGGCGTCGGCGGGCTTCCGGCTCGCCGATCAGGCCGGCGTTCAGGTCGGCGTCGATGGCCATCTGCTTGCCGGGCATCGAGTCCAGCGTGAAGCGCGCGCCCACTTCGGCGATACGCCCGGCGCCCTTGGTGATCACCATGAAGTTGATGGTGACCAGGATCAGGAACAGCGCCAGGCCCACGGCAAAGTTGCCGCCCACCAGAAACTCGCCAAACGCTTCGATGACCTTGCCCGCCGCGTCCGTGCCAGTGTGGCCGTGCATCAGGATGACCCGGGTCGAGGCCACGTTCAGCGACAGGCGTAGCAAGGTGGTGAACAGCAGCACCGAAGGGAACGCCGAGAAGTCCAACGGCTTTTCGGTCAGCATGCTCACGATCAACACCATGATCGCCAGGGCGATGTTGAAGGTGAACAGCAGGTCGAGGATGAACGTGGGCAGCGGCAGGATCATCATCGACAGGATGACCACGATCAGCACCGGCCCGGTCATGATCTTGAGGTCGCTGCCAATCAGCCAGTTGTCGCGGCGCAGCAGGGCGGTCAGGCCTTTCATGGGGTCTGTGGGTCCTCGGGTGTGGGGCGTTTGCGTCCGGGCTGGTCCATGCCCTCGGGGACGTTCAGGTTGGCTGGCATCGGCGGTACGGGGCCGCCGTGTACGGCGACGCGCTTGAGGCGGATGGCCCAGGCCACCACCTCGGCGACGACGGTGTAGAGTTCGGTGGGGATTTGCCGGTCGAGGTCCACGTGGAAGTACAGCGCGCGGGCCAGCGGTGGGGCCTCAAGAATGGGTAGCCGGTGTTCTGCGGCGATTTCGCGGATGCGCAGCGCCACGGCATCGGCACCCTTGGCGACTACCCGCGGGGCACCGTCCTTTTCCTTGCGGTAGCTCAGGGCAACGGCGAAGTGGCTGGGGTTGGTCACTACCACGTCAGCCTTGGGCACTTTGCTCATCATGCGCCTGCGCGCACGGGTTTGCTGCAGGCGGCGGATACGTGCCTTCAAGTGCGGGTCGCCGTCGGAGTTCTTGTGCTCCTGGCGGATTTCTTCCTTGGACATGCGCAGGTTCTTTGCGTAAGTCCATAACTGGTAGGGCGTGTCGATGCCGACCACGACGATCATCACGGCGGTGCACATCAGGCAGGCCTTGGCTGTCAGTGCCATCAGCGTGACCAGCGCCTGCTGCGGTGGCAGTTTCGGCAGGCCGAGCAGTTGGCCGATATGGGCGTGCATGAAGAGGTACAGCACCACGCCGATCAGTGTGGCCTTGGCGACTGCTTTGCCAAGTTCCACCAGCACCTGCACGGAGAACAGGCGCCCAAGGCCGCTTATCGGGTTCAGGCGCGAGAAGCGTGGCGCTGCAGCTGCCAGGGTAATGACCAGCCCGCCAAGCAGCGTTGGTGCTGCAAGGGCCGCCACTACCATCAGCGTGAAGAAGGGGACGAGGGCCAGCAATGCCGCACTGCTCAGGGACGCGAGGGTGGTAAGCATGAGCGTGGTGTCGAACAGCTGGGCACGGTCGAACAACAGCCCCCTTTCCAGAATGCTGCCGAGGTGGTCATAAAGCCGCCCGCCCATCGCCCACAGCCCACCGATGCCGGCCAGCAGCATGATGAATGTGCTCAATTCGCGGGAGCGGGCAACCTGCCCCTCTTCGCGGGCTTTCTCGATGCGTCGGGGGGTTGCGGCTTCCGTCCGGTCTTCTTTGCTGGTTTCGGCCATGGGGCCATTTTGAATGGGAGCAAAGCGATGCTAGGCCCCGAAAAAACAGCTGAAAGATGCGCTATTGTCGATCTCACGGATTGACCGGCCCCTTGTAGGAGCGGATTTATCCGCGATGCAGACGCCGCGGTGCATGGCACCGGCTTTGCCGGTGATCGCGGATAAATCCGCTCCTACAGGTCAGGGTGGTGATTCGCCAAATTCATCCTGGGCCAGAATGCGCTGCGCCACCTGGCTGTCGAGCACGATGATCTCGATGCGCCGGTTGACCGCATCGAACGGCCCGGCACCCGGGAAACGGATGCGGTCGGACATGCCGGACACCCGCAACAGTTTGCCCGGGTCCAGACCGCCAGCCACCAGTTCCTGGCGCGAGGCTTTGGCGCGGTCTGCGGACAGGTCCCAGTTGCTATAAGTGGTTTCGCCGCCGGGGTAGGGGTGGCTGTCGGTGTGCCCGCTGATCTGGATCTGGTTGCGCAACTCGTTCAGTACCGGGGCAAATGTGCGCAAAAGCTGGCTCATGTAGGGTGCCACGCGCGCGCTGCCCAGCTCGAACATCGGGCGCTTGTCGGTATCGAGCAACTGCACGCGCAGGCCCTCGGGGCTCAGCTCAATGGCAATCTGTTGCTTCAGCTCGCTCAGCTTCGGGTCGCGGTCCACAGCGTTCTCCAGCCGCTGTTTGAGGCTTTGCAAGTGCCGACGCTCTTCACTCGACAGCTGCGTGGGCCGCTTGGCTTTGCGCGCGAGCTCGCTCTCTGGCCTGCTGGCGTCGGTACCGCCACCGGGGATGGCGCTGGTGCTGGCGGAATTCTTGTCGCCGTGGCTCAGGGCCACCAGCAGCGGCGTACTGAAGTACTCGGCAATCGCTTCCTTGTCGCCGTTGCCGGCATTGGACAACACCCACAGCACCAGAAACAGCGCCATCAGTGCGGTCATGAAGTCGGCAAAGGCAATTTTCCAGGCCCCACCGTGGTGGCCTCTGCCTGCTCTCTTGCGGCGGCGGATGATGATCGGCTGTTCGCTCATGCCGTAACCGGGCTCGACTGGCCGCTGCCCCCCCGCACATGGTTTTCCAGCTCTTCAGCGCTGGGCCGTTCACTGCTGTGCAGTGCCTTGCGGCCAAACTCCACGGCCAGTTGCGGGGGGATGCCTTTCACATGGGTGAGCAAGGTGATGCGCAGGCAGTGCAGCATCTTAGTGGACTCCGCCGTCTGCCGTTCGATGCGGCTGGCGAGCGGGGCGACCACGCCGTAGGCCAGGTAGATGCCGAGGAACGTACCGACCAGTGCATGGGCGATCATCTGGCCCATCAGGTCGGGCCCCACGTTGACCGCGCTCAAGGCCTTCACCACCCCGAGCACTGCCGCGACGATGCCGAAGGCCGGCAAGCCGTCGCTGACCTTGTGCAGGGCATCGGCGGGCAAGTGCGCTTCGTTCTCGAATTCCTCGATCTCGTGCAGCATCAGTTCATCCAGCTCGTGGGCCGGCAGCGACAGGCTGATGAGCAGGCGCAGGTAATCGACGACGAAGCTCATTACCAGCGGGTCTTCGAGCAACTGCGGGTGGTTGGCGAACACCGGGCTTTGGCGCGGGTCGTCGATGTCCCGCTCAATCGACAGCAGGCTCTCGCGCCTGGCCTTGCTCAACAGGTTGTAAAGCATGCCCAGCAAGTCGAGGTAAAACGCTTTGTCGTAGCCGGTGCTGCGTTTGAACCGCGAGACCGCGCCGAAGGTGGCGCGAATGGCCTTGCCGTTGTTGGCGGCAATGAAGGCGCCCAGCGCGGCGCCCACGATCATCAGCAATTCGGTGGGTTGGTACAGCGGCCCCAGGCTACCCCCGGAGAGCACGAAGCCGCCCAGGGCCGAGGCCAGCGCCACGGTAAGTCCTAACAGTATGAGCACGTCGCCGCTCCTCGAATCAGTGAATGACCGCTGAAGATCGGCAACGACGATGGCTGACTTGAAGAAACTTTCCCGAACGGGTGCCCAGCCTCGATCAGCGCTGCTTTACCGGCCGCAGGCTGTCGAGGTTTTCGGGGTCGATGTCGCGCCGTTTCAAGGTTTTGCCCGCGCGCGAGGGTGGCTGGCAGATGCCGCAGATGTAGTTGTGGGTGGGGGAGTAGGTGTGGGTGATGAATTCGCCCGTGCAGCAGGAACAGCGGATCTGCTCAAGCATGCCATTCTCGACAAAGCGCACCAGTGTCCAGGCGCGCGTCAGGCCCAGAACCCGCTCGCCATCGGGCCCGGCGGCGTGCTCCAGGTAAAGCCGGTATGCCTTGATGAAGGCGTCGATGCGGTGGCCACCGATCTCCAGCATGCTGCGGTAGATGCTGTAGAACAGCGAAGAGTGAATGTTCGGCAGCCAGGTGACGAACCAGTCTGTCGAAAAGGGCAGCATGCCTTTGGGCGGCGGGGCACCGCGTACTTCCTTGTACAAGCGGATAAGCCGACCACGGGTGAGCGACGTTTCTGTCTCCACCACTTGCAGGCGAGCACCCAGCTGGATCAGTTCGATGGCCAACTGCACCTGCTGCATTTCGGTGACCAGACTTTTCTCTGACATGGTCAGGTGCCGCTACTGTGCATGCCATCTGAACGGTCGGTGGCCGCCATTAGCAGAGAAGTGTGAATTTCGACCATGCCCAGTTCGCGGGAATTATCCAGCGCTCTGGAAATACGTTCTGC
Source organism: Pseudomonas sp. PSKL.D1 (assembly GCF_028898945.1). NCBI lineage: Bacteria > Pseudomonadati > Pseudomonadota > Gammaproteobacteria > Pseudomonadales > Pseudomonadaceae > Pseudomonas > Pseudomonas sp. PSKL.D1. The sequence continues at coordinate 5,694,793 of NZ_CP118607.1, read as the reverse complement.
CTCTTCGAAAGTGGGGCGGCAAATCAGCTGATTGATCCTGGACAACTGGGTCATCTGCTTGCTGCTCAGGCGGGTCAGCAAGTCCGCCATGTTGTCGTTGAGTTTCAGGCGGAACATCGCCACTTCGCGATCTTTACGCAACAAGTTTTGCGCCAGCAGCAGATAGGAAAGGTTGAGTTCCTGGATGTCTGCAAGATAGGTATCGGTGTGCGGCACCATGCTCCCCTTTTTCAGTAAGTACTACAGCCCCGGCACGCCGTGAACGCGCGGTTGAACACAGTTGCCCCAAACCCCGCCTGGCGGTAGGGCTTTTGGGTGTGGGCATTGCTGGCTCGCGGTTTCCCGGCGGGTTGTCGTGTTGTGCGTTTTGCCCCGTTTGGGGGCGTCGAGAAATTTTTCCTAAACTATCAAGCATGTCGCCCGATAACAGATAGGGGCAGACTTTTCCCGGTTTCTTGTGTGCTCTTGAAGGCACTAATTGTGAAACGCATATGTTGCATTAGTTAGCTAGCTCATGATGGCCGAATGTACCTACTGGTACAAGCGATGGCCTAGTGATATCACCTCTCCTTTGCCCCGATAAGTGTTATCCAGTTCACACTTTTGACGGCCAACTTGCATAAGTTTTCCAAGGTACGACTGGCGCGCATGCAGGTGGCGACTGACTTGCGTGTCCAGTGCAACTATTTCGCTGATCAGTTCAAGCTTTCGCAGTTGCCCCGCCTCATCGAGTTCTGCCTGGCTTTCGGCGCGCTGCAAGCTGGCAGCGTCGATCAGGCCCTGGGATTTGAGCGCGAATATGCCGTCCCAGTCGGCATTTTCGGCGCATGCCAGCATGCGACGGGCTTGCTCAAGCAGCCCTTCGTAGGCAGCGATCACTTGTGCTTGCAGCATATCTACCGTCATTCCTCGGTTTCAGGGCCAATCGCGATCCAAGCCGAGGCAATAGTGCCCAAGAGCTCTGCGGCGGCATTCAGGGATTCTTCGTTGTTCTCTAAGTTGGCGCGCAGCAACAGGCGCACGACAAAATCGTAAAGATCGTCAAGTTGCCGGGCGATGTCGCCGCCCTGTTCCAGGTCCAGCGACCCACGCAGGCCACGGCTGACGATATTGATCGCCCGGGTAATCGCCTTGCCTTTTTCCGGCGTGTTGCCTGCCTGCATATGTAACCTGGCCAGGCGCAGTGCGGCCTGGTAGTGCTCGAACAGCAGGGTGATGCGCTGGTGGGGCGAGGCGGCAAGAATGCTGCTCTCCAGCGCCACCTTGGCATAGGCGGTTATGTCCTTGGACGGAATCATCCGGCCTGCTCCTGGGCATTAGTCGTCACTGTTGAGCGCCTCGAACTGGGTCGTGAGGTAATCGGCGGTGGAATTGAGCGTCGAGATCAGGGTGTCGAGTTCGGTGAACTCTTCGCGCCAGCGCTCCATTTCGGAGTCGATCAGGGCCTGCTTCTCTTCGTAGCGTTCTTCAAGCTGGTCGAGCTTGCTGTCCAGGCTGTCTGTCTTGGCGGTAATCAGCCCAGTGTCTTCGTCCAGGTAGTTGTCCAGGTCGTCGGTCATGCGGGTGATGAAGCCAGAGCTTTCATCGGTGCCGATGAAGAACTCGGACACCGCATCAATGTTGTCGTCCAGGGCGCTCTGCAGCGTGTCTTCGTCAATCGACAGGGTGCCATCCGACTCCAGGCCGATGCCCAGTTGCGACAGGTAGGTAAACGTGCCGCTGCCAATTTCGCTATAGAGGTCGCTGGCCAATTCGGTGCTGATGCGCCGAGTGGTGGAATCGCCCAGCAGCTCGCCCGCGGTGCCTGCGTCGGCATCGTAGGCCGTGAGCTCATCCACAGTGGCGACGAAGTCGTTGTAGGCATCGACGAAACTGGTGATGGCATCGAGGATGGTGTCGGTATCGCGCTCGATGGTCAGTGTTTGCGAGCTGCCAGTGGCGCTCAAAGTCAGAGTGACACCTTGCAGGGCCTCTTCAACGGTGTTGCTCTGGCTGGTGATGGCAATGCCGTTGATGGTCAGCTCCGCGTCTTGCGCGGCCACCGTTTCGGTCATGTTGCCGAATAGAGAGGTGGCGAGGTCGCTGCTGTCGCTGCTGCTGTAGCTGACCGTCATTTCCGACTCGGTGCCGGTACTGTCCGAGGTCAGCACCAGGCGGTAGGGGGTATCGCTGCCGTCGTTTACCAGCGTAGCGGTGACGCCCGCATCGGCGGCGTTGATCGCGTCGCGTAGCCCTTCGAGGGTGTTGTTGCTGCTGTCGAGGGTGATGGATACCGCATCGCTGTCGCCCACCTGCAGCGTCAAGGTGCCGGTGCCCAGGGTGCTGCTGGTGTCGCTGATGCCGTCGGTGGCCAGGCTTTGGGCCTGGGCCAGTTGGGTCACTTCAATGCTGTAGCTGCCGGCCACTGCATCGCTGCTGGTCGAAACCGCCACGCCGCTGCCGGAAATACTCGTGCTCAGGCTTTCGTACAGGCTGGCATCGGCCAGGGCTTCGGCGGCTGTTTGCAGCGCATCGAGTGCGCTGGTCAGCGTGCCGTATGCAGAAATTTCCGCTTCGACAGACTCTTCCTGGGTGGTGATCGGGTCCAGCAGGCTGGTGGTCTTGGACTCTTCCAGGCTTTCCAGAATGCTTTCCAGGTCGAGGCCCGAGCCTACGCCAAGGCTGGTGATGGATGCCGTGGAGCTGGTGGTAGTCGTCATGTGCGGGTCCGTTCTGATGTGCGCGGCGGAAAGAGCGCGTTTGGGCGCAACATCGGCATTCGGTTACTGCGTCTTTAACGGAGCATGCTGAAAAAGTGTGACGTGCCTCTCAAACCTGCATGGCCATTACATCTTTGTAAGCCGTGAGCAGCCGGTTGCGTACCTGTACACCCATCTGGAAAGCCACGCTGGCTTTCTGCGAATCGGCCATCACGTCACTCAGCGACACCTCGCTGCTGCCGGCCTGGAACGCGTTGGCCTGGGTGCTGGCGGTTCGCTGCAACTGCACGATGCGCTGCAGAGAGCTTTCCAGTTCACCCGCAAAACCGCTCGCAGCCGGGTTGGCATTGCGGGTGGAGGCGCCCTGGGCCTGTTCGGCAAGGCTGCTCAGCTGCTGCAGGGCTTCGGCGATGGCTTGGGTGGTCATGGCGCTGGGGCTCGTGGTGGGTGACTGCGCGCAGATTAACAAGTAGGTGAAAGTTCATATCTGCCCAATTGGCTGCAAAACAGCGGGCTTTTCTGCCCTTTGCATGAGGGCGCCTTCGCCAGAATGACGCTGAGCCAATCCCGCCAAGCCTTGCGCGCCTCTGGGCCGATGGACTGCGGGCCGATTTCCACTGCCAGCGGACTCTGCAATGCCCTTCTTTACCGCCAGAACCCACGTTTCGAGGTGTTCGTGACGACTGCTGCCCAGGCCAAGGCCGCAAAAAAGAACCTGCCGATCGCCAACCCCATCCGGCCCCTGGATGCATTGACGGCGTTGCTGCGCGGGCGGCCGTTATTGCCCTTCATGCTGGCGGGTGCCGCTGCAGTCGCCGTGGTGGTGGCCTTGCTGCTGTGGGCGCAGGAGCCGGAGTACCGCGTGCTGTTCTCCAACCTGAGCGAGGCCGACGGTGGCCAGGTGATCAGCGAGCTGGACAAGCGCGGCGTACCGTACCGGCTGGGGGAGGGCGGGCATACCATCATGGTGCCTGCCGAACAGAAAAACGCCTTGCGCCTGCAACTGGCCGAACAAGGCTTGCCCAAAGGCGGCAGCATCGGCTTTGAGTTGCTGGACAAACAAGCCTTCGGCATCAGCCAGTTCGCTGAACACCTCAATTACCAGCGCGGCCTGGAAGGCGAACTGGCGCGTACCATTGAATCCCTGGGGCCGGTAGCCCATGCCCGGGTCCACCTGGTAATGGCCAAGGACTCGGTATTCGCCCGTGATCGCGAAGCGGCCCGTGCCTCGGTGACCCTGAGCCTGCAGCCCGGCCGCGAACTGGGCCAGGGCCAGGTCAGTGCAATCATTCACCTGGTGACTTCCAGCGTGCCGGAACTGGCCGTGGACGGGGTGACCGTGGTTGACCAGAGCGGCCGCCTGCTGTCGCGCAGCCATGACAGCGACGGCCTCGACGACGCCAAGCTTGATTACGTGAGCGAAATCGAGCGCAGCTACCAGCGGCGCATTGAAGAAATCCTCGCGCCGCTGCTGGGTAGCCGCAACGTGCATGCCCGGGTCGTGGCTCAGGTGGACTTCTCGACGCGTGAGAGCACCGCCGAACGCTATGCCCCCAATCAGGAAACCAGCGCCGCTGCGGTACGTAGCCAGCAAACCTCCGAGCGCATGCTGCAGGGCAGCGATGCCGGCCGTGGTGTGCCGGGCGCGCTGACCAACTCCCCGCCGAATACGCCTGCCCCGACCCGCGCCAACGCACCAACGCCGGCCGGTGGCAATGCCGCTACTGCCAGTGCAACCGCCGAGCCCGGCAAGTCGCTGCAGACCGAGCGCATGGTCAACTACGAAGTCGACCGCGACGTGGAGCACGTCAAGTCCAGCCTTGGCAACGTACAGCGCCTTGCAGCTGCCGTGGTGGTCAACTACCGCACCGTGCTCAAGGATGGCGCCCCCACCACCGAGCCGTTGAGCAAGGAAGAAATGGCCGGCATCAATGACCTGGTGCGCCAGGCCATGGGCTTCAGCGAGGGCCGCGGCGATACCGTGCAGGTGGTCAACAGCCCCTTCGTGGACGAGCAGGCGCAGCTGGACGAATTGCCGTGGTGGCGTACCGCAGAAGCACACGACCTGGCCTTGGGCCTGTTGCGTTACCTGCTGGTGGCGGCGGTGGCCTTCGTGCTGTGGCAGAAAGTGCTTAAACCGATGCAGCGCCGCGCCGCGGCTACGGGCCAGACAGGCCTGATGGAGCTGGCAGACGACGACATGGACCTGACGCCGAGCGGCGCGGGCGCCGATGCCATGCTGGGTGCCGATGGCGCTTCGCGCCCGGCACTGCCACGCAAGGCCGCTGCATACGAACAGAACATGGAGAGCCTCAAGCGGCTTGCCACTGATGACCCGCGCCTGGTTGCCATGATTGTGCGTGGCTGGATGAAAAAGCATGAGTAACAAAATCAGCGGTGCCCGCCGCAGTGCCATCCTGCTGCTGTCGCTGGATGCCGACAGCGCGGCGGAAGTGTTCAAGTTTCTGCCGGGTGAAGAGGTTGAGCACATCAGCCGGGAGATGGCCAAGCTCAGCCAGGTATCGCATGAGGAAATGCGCCAGGTGCTGGCCGACTTCATGGATGAGACCGAGCAGTACGCAGCCATCAACATCCAGAGCAGTGACCACATTCGGGCTGTGCTGACCAAGGCGCTGGGCAGCGAACGGGCTGCCAGCCTGATCGACGACATCCTCGAAACCAGCAACAGCGCCTCGGGCATCGACAAGCTGAACCTGATGGAAGCGCAGATGGTGGCGGAAATGATCCGCGACGAGCACCCGCAGATCGTCGCCACCATTCTTGTGCACCTGGAGCGCAGCCAGGCTTCGGCAATTCTGCAGTTGCTGACCGAGCGGCTGCGCAACGACATCATCCTGCGCATCGCCACCTTTAATGGCGTGCAGCCGGTAGCGCTGCACGAACTCACCGAAGTGTTGGGCGGCATGCTCGATGGCCAGAGCCTCAAGCGCAGCAAGATGGGCGGCGTGAAGGCCGCGGCGGAAATCCTCAACCTGATGGCCACCAGCCACGAGGCTTCTGCCATCGAAAACCTGCGCAACTACAACGCCGACCTCGCGCAGAAGACCCTCGACGAGATGTTCCTGTTCGAGAACCTGGCCGATGTGGACGATCGCAGCATCCAGACGCTGCTGCAGAACATCGACAGCAACGCCCTGTCCATCGCCCTGAAAGGGGCGTCGGAGCCTTTGCTCGACCGCTTCCTGCGCAACATGTCGCAGCGTGCGGCCATGTTGTTCCGTGAAGACATGGAGGCCCGCGGGCCAATCCGCATGTCGCAGATCGAGGCCGAGCAGAAGTCGATCCTGCAGGTTGTTCGTCGCCTCTCCGAAACCGGTGACATGGTGACCGCACGGGGTGATGACGCCTATGTCTGAGCCCTTGCCGCAGGCTCATTGGCAGCCATGGTGCATGGAACCGCTGGGCGCGGGTGATTCGGCGGCAGCGGATGCCTTGATGGCACGCCGTGAACACGCCCGCAAGCGTGCCTTCGAACAGCGTCTGGAGTTGCAGCGCCTGCGTGAGCAGACCATGGCTGAGGCTGAGCAGGCGGGCCTTGCCCAAGGTAAGGAGCAAGGTTATGCACAGGGCCTGGCCGAAGGGCGTGAGGCGGCTGCAGAGGAGTTGCGCCAACAGGTTCGCCAAACGTTGGAGCCGCTGCGTGCGCTGTGCGTGAGCTTTGATGAAGCGTTGCGCGAAGTGGATAGCCAAGTGGCCGGGCAACTGGGGCGTATGGCGCTGGACCTGGCAGCCCGCCTTGCCGGCAAGGCGATGGCCGTGCAGCCCGAGCAGGTGCAGGAACTGGTACGGCAGATGCTGGCCAGCGACCCGGTGCTGGGGGGCAAGCCTGCGTTGAGCTTGAACCCCGATGACTTGCCGTGGGTGCAGAGCAACCTGGCGGATGAACTTGAAGCGGCGGGCTGGGCGCTGCAAGCCGACCCTGCACTATTGCCGGGCGGTTGCCGGGTGCACAGCAGCGGGGCAGAGCTGGACGCCACCTGCCAGACCCGCCAAGCCCTGTTCGAGCGTAATGGCCAGTGGCTGCTGGACTCGCAGCAGTGATAGGTGCCAATCCACACCTGCAGCGTTGGGGGCGAGGCCTGGAAGCTTTGGCCGGTGACGCTCTGCACGTTCCCGGCTATCAGCGCAGTGGCCGCATTACCCGGGCAACCGGCATCGTTCTGGAAGCGGTTGGCCTGCGCCTGCCTTTGGGCGCGGGTTGCCGTATCGAGCTGGTGCGGGCTGGCGCAAACCCTGCTGTATTCGCCGAGGCCGAAGTGATCGGTTTTGCCGGTGAAGTGCTCTACCTGATGCCCCTTGAGGAAATTCACGGCCTGCAGGCGGGGGCCAGGTTTTTTGCCCTGGCCGACGAGCCAGGCGCCAGCGACGGTGTGCGCCCTGTGCCCTTGGGCATGGGCCTGCTTGGCCGGGTGCTGGACAGCAGCGGCAACCCGTTCGATGGCAAGGGCGCGTTGCAGGCAACGCATCGCGCCAGCCTGCATGGCCAGCCGGTCAACCCGTTGCAGCGTGCGCCAATCGAACAGCAGATCGATGTGGGCATCCGCGCCATCAATGCACTGCTGAGTGTTGGTAAAGGCCAGCGCCTGGGCCTGTTCGCAGGCTCCGGTGTGGGCAAGTCGGTACTGCTGGGCATGATGGCACGCTACACCCAGGCTGATGTGGTGGTGGTTGGGTTGATTGGTGAGCGGGGCCGTGAAGTTCAGGACTTTATCGACAACATTCTGGGCGAAGAGGGGTTGCAGCGCTCCGTGGTGGTGGCAGCACCCGCTGATGCCTCGCCGCTGCAGCGGTTGCAGGGCGCGCTGTATGCCACGCGCCTGGCCGAAGACTTTCGGGAGCAGGGCAAGGACGTGCTGCTGATCATGGATTCGCTCACCCGCTACGCCATGGCCCAGCGCGAGATCGCCCTGGCGCTGGGCGAGCCGCCAGCAACCAAGGGTTACCCGCCTTCCGTCTTCGCCAAGCTGCCAAAGCTGGTGGAGCGTGCCGGCAACGGCCCCCGGGGCGGTGGCTCGATTACCGCGTTTTATACCGTGCTCAGCGAGGGCGACGACCAGCAAGACCCGATCGCCGACTCGGCGCGGGCCATCCTTGATGGCCATTTCGTGCTGTCACGCCAGTTGGCGGAAAGCGGGCATTACCCGGCCATCGACATCGAAGCCTCGATCAGCCGGGCGATGAACGCCATCGTCAGCGAACCGCAACAGCGCAGGGCGCAGAAACTCAAGCAGGCGTTGTCGCGTTATCAGCGCAACCGCGACCTGATCAGCGTGGGGGCTTATGCGCCGGGGCACGATGCCCAGCTTGACCGTGCGGTAACGCTGTATCCGCACATCGAGCGCTTCCTGCAGCAGCGCACTCACGAGCGTGCATCGGTAGCCGACACGCTTGCCGGGCTTGACCAGCTGTTCCCCGGCAAATGACCCCAGACCCGGTACGTACAGGTAAACACCCATGGCGCATGCGTCACTCCAACTCCTAATCGAACTCACCGACCGGGCCCGCGAGGCTGCTGCCAGCGCACTGGCACAAAGCCGTCGCACCGAGCAGCAGATGGCCGAACAGCTGCGCCTGCTGGACCAATATGAAGCCGAGTATCGCCAGAGCCTGCAGCGGGAACTGGTGGGTGCAGGCATGAGCCCGTCGACGTTGGCCAATTACCGGGGCTTTCTGAAGTCGCTGGAGGGTGCTATCGAACGGGCGCAGACAAGCCTGGCTCGTCATCGCACGCAATTGGCGCAGCACCAGGACGCCTGGCGGCAGCAGTGGCGCAAGGTCAATGCGTTGGAAACCCTGTTGGCCCGGCGTATGGAGCAGGAGCGCCTGATTGCTGGCCGTGCCGACCAGCGGCGTACCGACGAGCTGGCGGGCCAGGCTCGGCGCACATCATTCATCAGCGGATTCTGAGGCTTCCTGTGGATATCATCACCGCCATTTCGCCTGTCGCGCCGGCAGAGGCCCCTGCAGCGGCCACCGATGCAGCAACCGCTGGCGGAGCAACCGGCTTTGACACAGCCCTTTCGCAGGCGCAAGCGGCACAAACCACTGCCGTACCGGCACCAACGCTGAAGATGGCCACGCCAGTGGAGGCTCAGGTTGCTGAGCCAATACCTGTGGTCGCGGATGCGCCGGCTTTGCCTGCTGCAACCGCCGAGCCCCAGCCGGAACTGCCAGAAGCACCCCAGCCGCAGGCAGTCACGAACCAGCCTCAAGCGTTGACACTTTCGCTGGATGAGCCAGAGCTGCCGCCGGATGATGAACCTGTCAGTACGCTCGCGGGCTTGCAGGAAGTATCAGAGGGCGATGATCTGGCCACCGATGACAGCCCAACTCAACCTGAGGACTCGCTGGAAGCGATCCGTCATCGGCTTGAGCTGATTGACACGGCCGGCCAACTGGCCTCAGGTGCGGTGGCTGCCCCACCCCCTGTGGCTTGGTCAGCCAGCCCCGCCACGGCATCTGGTGTTGATGACGCTCAGGCTGAAGTGGCGGCGTGGCCTCAGGCCGATGCTCAGGTTGCCGCTGCGCAAGCCCCGACCGGCCAATTGGAGGCAGTGATGGCGGACAGCGTTCAAGCAGACGCACCGGTCAGTGCAACCGCCGATGGAGCACCAAGCGCACCGGCGGACGCCGACCCTGCTTTGCTGCCCAACGTTCAGGCACCGGTCATGGCTGCAGCACCGGCTTCCAGCAGTGCGCTGGCATCCACAGCCCAGGCAATGCCTACCGTAGGTAGCGAGTCTTGGCAAAGTGATCTGGGCCAGCAGGTGGTCGCCATGGTCCGGCGTGGCGAGCAGAAAATGGACATGCAACTCAACCCGACCGACCTCGGGCCGCTGTCGATCAGCCTGAACGTAAGCGAGAGCGGCGTGCAGGCGCAGTTCCATTCGGCCCACGCGTCGGTGCGGGCCGCCGTGGAGCAAGCGTTGCCACAGTTACAGAGCGCGCTGGCATCACAGGGCCTGACGCTGGGCGAAGCGTCGGTCAATGACGGTGGCTCGCGACAGGCGGCGGGTGAGCAGCCCCGGCGTGAATCGCAGGGCTCAGGCGCGGATGAGCGCTCGCAACCGGTGGCGCAGGCGCCACAGATGGCGGCGGTGGAGCAGGTGGTTGCCTCGCGCCTGGGCGTTGACCTTTATCTGTAAGGCAAAGCCACAAGATAACCCCCTTAAGCCCCCCTAATCACACCTTAGCCACCCCCACCCGCTGGGCATACTTGCGCCCTTTCGAACCGCATTTTCCGCAAGGCAGCTGTCCATGCCCACCACCACCAAGAAGATCTGGCTATGGTTCGCCCCCATAGCCCTGGTCGCCGCCGCAGCCAGCTCCGCTGGTGTGTACGCTTACGTGATGCGTGAGCGCGCCAATGCGCAGGCTGCCCGCACTGTTCACGTGGCGCCACTGCTGGTGAGCGTCGCACCCATGACGGTCAACCTGCGCAACATCCACGACGAGCCGATGATGCTTTACGTGGGCTTCAACCTTGAAGTCGGCAACGAAGCCACGCAGAAATTGCTGGTGCTCTACATGCCGAGGATTCGCAGCCAGCTGCTTACCGTGCTCAGCGGGCAGGACAGCGATGAGCTGGCTACCCCGCAGGGCAAGAACGCGTTGGCGGCGAAGATACTGGAGCTGCTGCGCAGTACCCTGGCAGCCGACCAGCCCGACCTGGCGTTGCTCGGTGTGCTCTACACCGACTTCATCGTGCAGTAAGCCCATGCCGACCCACGACATGCTCTCGCAGGACGAGATCGACATGCTGCTGCGAGGCGGCGATGAGCTGGACACCTCCGGCCTGGCCGAGGACGAGGGGTTCGACTTCGCCGGTGGCGAGGCGTTGGATGAAGAGCGGGTCCGCCCCTACGACCCGGTTACACAGCACCGCGTAGTCCAGGAACGCCTGCACACCCTCGACATCATCAATGGCCGCTTCGCACGCCACTTCCGCATGAGCCTGTTCAACCTCATCCGGCGTAACGTGGACATCACTTTCAAGAGCATTGGCTACCAGAGCTTCAGTGAGTTTTCCCTGAACCTGCCAATGCCCTCCAATATCAACCTGCTGGCAATGAAGCCGCTGCGCGGCACTGCGCTGGTGGTGTTTCCCCCCAGCGTGGTGTTCATGGTGGTGGACAACCTGTTCGGCGGTGATGGCCGTTTCGTGACCAAGTCCGAAGGGCGCGAATTCACCAATACCGAGCAGCGCATCATCCGGCGCCTGCTGGGGTTGACGGTGGACGCCTACAGCACGGCCTGGAAGTCGGTGTACCCGCTGGAGATCGAATACCTGCGTTCCGAGATGCAGGCCAAGTTCGCCAACATCACCGGCTCGCCCAACGAGATCGTGGTCAATGCCACGTTCCACCTGGAAGTGGGCAACTTGTCCACCGATTTCAACATCGTCATCCCCTACCTGATGATCGAGCCCATGCGCCAGCTGCTGACCGGGCCGTTGACCGATGCCAACCCTGAAGAGGAGCGCCAGTGGAACCGGCGCATGGCGGACGAGATTACCCACTCGCAGGTCGACCTGATCGCCGATTTTGTCGAAATCGAATCGCGGCTTGGCCAGGTCATGGCATTGAAAGTCGGAGACGTGCTGCCCATCGACCTGCCGGACAGCGTCAAGGTACGCGTGGACGGAGTGCCGGTGATGACCTGCGAGTACGGCAGCTACAACGGCGCCCGCGCCTTGCTGGTGAAGGAGTTGATCGATCACTCCATCGGCAAGTCGTCCTCTTCCAGCCGATTCGTCAAGGGCCACCTGCCCAAAGCCAAGGAACCCGATCATGAGTGACCCAAACACCCCAGAACCGCGCGAAGAAGACGAATGGGCCAGCGCCATGGCCGAACAAGGTGCCGACGCCGAAGACCCGTGGGCCGCAGCACTGGCGGAACAGGCCGAGTCGGTTCCGGCCCCGGCTCCGGCAGGCAATGGCGCTGAAAGCACCGTCTTCAAGCCATTGGGCACGGCCAAGCCGGCCGCTTCGGTGCGCGAGCTGGAAATGATCATGGACATCCCGGTCAAACTCAGCGTTGAGCTTGGCCGCACGCGGATCACCATCAAGCAGCTGCTGGAGCTGGCGCAGGGGTCGGTACTGGCCCTCGACGGCCTGGCGGGTGAGCCGATGGACATCCTGATCAACAGCTACCTGGTCGCACAGGGTGAAGTGGTGGTGGTGGATGACCGCTATGGCATTCGCATCACCGAAATCATCACGCCGTCCGAGCGTGTACAGAAGCTCAACCGATGACGGCCGCTACAAACTTGGCCCCGGCAGCCAGCTTTGGCGTGCCCGCTGAGGATCTGGTGGGGTTGAGCCTGCTGGGCAAGACAGCACTCGCATTGGTTGTGGTCATGGCCTGCGTGCTGCTGTGTGGCTGGCTGGCCTCGCGCTTGAATGCTCGCCCCGCGGGTGCCGAAAAGCTGGTACGGGTCGTGGGCAGCAGTCGCCTGGGGCAGCGCGAGCGAGTGGTGGTGGTTGAAGTGCGTGGGCGCTGGCTGGTGCTGGGCGTGACTGCGCAGCAAGTGGCCTGCCTGGCAGAGCTCGACGCGCCTTCCGCCGCCGACATAGCGGCGCCCGAGCTCGCGGGGCGCAGCTTTGCCGCGCGCCTGGTCGAGGCGTTGAAACAGGGCGGGCAACGCCCATGAGCCTGCAGCGCTTGGCCTGGGTGCCATTGCTGATGGTGGTGTTGCTGCCGGTGGCCGATGCCGCGCCAGCAGTGCAGGGCTTGTCGGGCTTTACCGGGCAGGCCGGCGGCGAAAAGTGGTCGTTGAGTTTGCAGACCTTGCTGCTGCTCAGCGCCATGGCGTTTCTGCCGGCGGCGTTGCTGATGATGACCGGCTTTACGCGCATCATCATCGTGCTCGGCCTGCTGCGCACCGCCATTGGCACCACCAGCGCACCGCCCAATCAGGTGTTGTTGGGCCTTGCGCTGTTTTTGACCTTCTTCGTCATGTCGCCGACCCTGGAGCAGGCTTATCAGAAGGCCTGGGTGCCGTTTTCCCAGGATGAAATGAACGTCGAGCAGTTTCTGGCCGAGGGCAGCAAGCCCTTCCGCACCTTCATGCTGGCGCAGACGCGCCAGGCAGACCTTGCGCTGTATGCCCGGCTGGCCAAGCTGGGCGACATCCAGGGCCCGGACGATGTGCCCATGCGGGTGCTGTTGCCGGCCTTTGTCACCAGCGAACTGAAAACGGCCTTCCAGGCCGGGTTCACCATCTTCATCCCATTCCTGATCATCGACCTGCTGGTGGCCAGTGTGCTGATGGCGCTGGGCATGATGATGGTGCCGCCGTCGACCATTTCCCTGCCGTTCAAGTTGATGTTGTTCGTACTGGTGGACGGCTGGCAGTTGCTGCTCGGTTCGCTGGCCCAGAGTTTCTACCCGGTATGAGCCTGCGAGGAGCCTTGCGATGACCCCGGAAATGGTGATGGACCTTGCCTACAAAGGCATGCGCATGTGCGTGACCGTGTCGGCGCCGCTGCTGCTGGTGACCTTGTTCATCGGCTTGCTGGTGAGCTTGTTCCAGGCCGCCACACAGATCAACGAATCGACCTTGTCGTTCATCCCCAAGCTTGCTGGCGTTTGTCTGGTATTGGTCCTCGCCGGCCCAATGCTGATGGAGTTGCTGGTGGACTACACCCGGGCGCTGATCACCAGCTTGCCGACACTGGTGGGTTGAGCAGCGTTGATCGAGGTTGGTTGGGACCAGCTGCAGCTGTGGCTGAGCGCCTTGCTCTGGCCGTTTTGCCGGTTGCTGGCGTTTTTCATGAGCGACCCGATTCTGGGGCACAAGAATGTGTCGAATCAGGTCAAGGTTGGCCTGGCCTTGTTGATCGCCTTTCTGCTGGCGCCGAACCTGCCGCCCATGCCCGATATCGCCGTGTTTTCCTGGGCGGGGTTTGGCGTCATCGTTGAGCAGATGCTGATCGGCATGTCGTTGGGCATGATCATGCGCATCACCCTGGCGGTGGTGGAGATGGCCGGGGAAATCTGCGGCATGCAGATGGGTTTGGCCTTTGCCTCGTTCTTTTCTGCCGACACGGGTACCAACAGCCAGGTGCTGTCGCGGTTTCTCAGCCTGGTGACCATCCTCATGTTCCTGGCCTTGGGCGGGCACCTGATGGTGCTGGAGTTGCTGGCTTCCACTTTCACCCGTCTTCCGATTGGCCACTTCGGCTTCAACCCGAACGCCTGGAATCTGTTGGCACAGCATGGCGGCACCATCTTCCTGACCGGCCTGTTGCTGGCGCTGCCCATGGTGGGTGCGTTGCTGATCATCAACCTGGCGATGGGCATCCTCAACCGCGTGGCGCCGCAGCTGACGGTGTTTTCAGTCGGTTTCCCTGCAACGCTGTTTGTGGGCATGGTGCTGTTGATGGTGGTGGTGGGCGACCTGGGGCAGTTTTTGGCGGGCCTGCTGAACCAGACGTTACGCTTCATGCAGCTGTTCACCGAGAACCTGTAGGAGCGGATTCATCCGCGATCACCGGCGCAGCCGGTGCCAGTCACCGCGTCGCCTGCATCGCGGCTAAAGCCGCTCCTACCCTGACGTGTAACAAGATGAGTAAAAATGTAGGAAATTTCTGAAATAAGCGTCGATCTCCTTGAAACAATTGCAGCTGCTGCCCCCAAGGCCTAGCCTCGTCAGCTGACCAATCGTTTACAAGGAACAGTAACCATGGCCTTCGACGCCTACCTTCAAATCGCCGAAATCGCCGGTGAATGCAAAGACGCCCAGTACCCCAACTGGATCGAAATCCTCGGCTACACCTTCGGCACCAGCCAAAGCACCTCCGCCACCGCCAGCACCGCAGGCGGCGCCACATCAGGGCGTACTGCCCTCAGCAACCTCACCTTCACCAAATACCTCGACAGCGCCAGCTGCAAACTGCTCCAGGCCAGCTGCACCGGGCAGCACCTGAAAGAGGTAAAGCTGGTGGTCTGCCGGGCCGGTGGCGACAAACTCAAGTACTACGAAGTGGTGCTCGAAGAAGTGATCATCGCCGACTACGCCCAAAGCGCCCACAACGGCGTACCCACCGAAGTCGTGCAGCTCGACTACGGCCGCATCAAAACCACCTACACCCGCCAACAGCGCCGCGATGGCAGTGGGGGCGGCAACGTCACCGGCGGCTGGGATCGTATCGGCAACAAGACATTTGCGTGAGGGAAAACGCCATGGCCGAAGCACGCAGTTTCATCAACCCCATCGCCCAGAACTACGCAACGCTCGGTGAGCATCCACCGCGACATCGTGTTCAACGGCGGAGGTGTTGACGGGTTTCTGCTGGATAACTTCGAGATGCTGCAGAGTTTGCTGGCCCATGCCTCCATGGGGGGAGGGATTGCCACCGATGGTTGGGCCAAACACCTGAAGGCAATCGAGAAGACGCTGGAGCAGATCGAGCAGTTGCACCGCGACTACCTGGGCAGCGGCACCCTTCGTGCGCGTGACGAGTTTTACGCGAAGCGTACGGCGCTGTTCATGCAACTGGAGGAGCAGCTTGAGAAGTTGGCGGCTTATGGGTCCGGGCTACGCAGGCAGGGGGTGACCAAGCGGATGTTGCAGATATCGACCAAGCGGTATTTGAGCGCAGGGGATATTAAGGGATATGCCGAGAAGATGACTGGGGTGGCGAGGGCGGCCAACTTGGTTCAGAAGGGGTTGTACGTTGGATTAGCGCTGGATGTTACTGCGACCGCGCTTTCGATTCACAAGGCTTGTACTGAGGGGCGTGAAGAAGAATGCAGGAAGGCGAAATATGTAGATGGCAGTACATTGGCGGGTGAAACGATTGGTGGTATGGGTGGGGGTGCGTTGGGTGGATATCTTGCACCTATAGCGTGTGGAATGTTTCTTGGGATAACTACCGGTGGGCCAGGGGCGCTGGCTTGTGCAGTTGTAGGTGGTGGATTAGGAGGTCTGGCTGGTGGGGAAGTGGGAGGCGCTCTAGGCTCTGTACGAAAAGAGATGTCGCAAACATCGCATGGAACAAGCCAGCGAGACCATGGCGGCATAGCTTTTTGCGAGCTTGTCGAAGCGTGTCACGATCCGGCGGTTCTCTTTCAGCCAGCCGAACATGCGTTCGATGATGTTGCGCTGTCGATACTTGGGGCGGTCAAACAGCCTGGGTAAGCCAGGCTTGGGCTTGCGCTTCATCGAACGCATCGGAATGACGGGTTGCATTCGATATTGGTCGCAGTAGCGGCGCAGCGCTTCGGCGTCGTAGCCCTTGTCGGCAAGCAACCACTTGCAGCGTTTACGCGGGCGGCCTCGTTGGCTCGATGGAATGCTGACTTCGTCCAGCAGAGGTTGCGCGTAGCTGATGTCACTGGCTTGGCCGCCAGAGAGGAGGAAGCGCAACGGTGTCCCGTTGGCGTCGCAGAGCATGTGAATCTTGGTTGTCAGGCCACCGCGACTGCGGCCTAGAGCGTGATCGGCAGGCTCGTCAGGCCCCCTTTTTTCCCGGCGCCAGAAGAGGCTCGGGTTGCGCGTACTGCGGTTGAGTCGATCATCCAGGTTTGCAAATCAATCAAGCCTTGCTCATTCAGTCTCAGGTGCAAGCGTTTGAGCATCTGATCGAATGTGCCCTGGTTTCGCCAGCCCCGGAACCGTTGATACACCGTTGACCAAGGGCCAAAGCGTTCCGGCATATCTCGCCACGCTGCACCCGAACAAAGTACCCAAAGCACGCCATCGAGCATCAGACGGTCGCTCAGGCGGGGCCGCCCCCGGCAATGGGTTTCTGTGAAGAGATCGGCGACCACAGTCCAAGCCTCATCCGAGAGTTCGTAACGCTTTGCCATCACAGAATTCCTTTCCGTAGATGGCCGGGAACCCTACAGAAATTCAGCGTCCGAAGGGTGGCGATTGGGTTTCTCGGGATTTCGTACAGAGCCTAGGGGAAGAATTCGGAACAATTGTGCTGGAGGTGACGAAATGAAGTCCATAGCGTTTGGGCTAATAATTTTCACGCTTTTTTTGGCTGCGGCAATTATTTTACTTGTGTGGATATATTCTGCAGTTCGATATGTGTCGTATGTGGAATCTTTCTTCACCAATAGCAAAATGGTAGAGGGAAATAAAAATATATTCTCTGGGGCAGGTGTAGTGGGAAAGGTTCTGAGGCTGGGTTCGATTTCAGTGCTTTTGTCAATGAGAGATATTTGTATCAGAAAGGGACTGCTGAACTCTGGAGACGTGGATAGCTTTCCTGTTCGGATGAGGCGCTTTCTAATAGGATTGTGGATTGCTCATCTCGTGGTTTTTTTGTCAATGGTGGCGTGTTATTGCTGGCTAAAGCTGGCTAAATCGAATATATAGATTCTATGTGTCCCAGTAGTGTTTGGCTGTATTTTCAGGTATGGGCAAGCTGGTGTGCTCATGTCCGGTAGGATCGGCCTCTTGTCGCGAAAGGGTGCGAAGCAGCCCCAGGATTTCAGTTTTGTAGCAGATATTGCCGGGGCCGTTCTGCGGCCCTTTCGCGACACAAGGCCGCTCCTACAAGGACTTGTAACAATATGAGTAAAAAGATAGGGGAGTTCTTATATTGCTGGGGGTCAGAATGATAACTTTGGCGTCAGGTATAGTTGGCATTGTGATTTTCGGTTTAGGGCTGGTTGTTGTAGTGATTACTTATGTGGCAATCTGTTATGTGGATCGCGTTGAGGCTTTGCTGGTTAATTCAAAATATATTGCTATTTTGCAAGAAGGTTTTTCTCGGGTTGGGTTGCCCGGCAAAATCATACGTACCTGTTGTATAGCTATCATGTTTTTTATGCCTGGGCCATTTATTCGTAAAGGGTTGGCGGATGGCATTGAGATAGCGCGATTCCCAAGAAGATTGAAGTGGTTGCTTGTTGGGCTGTGGGTTTCATTGTGCATATTGGTCTTGCTGATACTGCTGTAACGCGCTTGGTTGATTTTTAGTTATGGGCAAACATAAGTGCTCATGTCCTGTAGGAGCGGATTCATCCGCGATCACCGGCGCAGCCGGTGCCAGTCACCGCGTCGCCTGCATCGCGGCTAAAGCCGCTCCTACCCTGACGTGTAACAAGATGAGTAAAAATGTAGGAAATTTCTGAAATAAGCGTCGATCTCCTTGAAACCATTGCAGCTGCTGCCCCCAAGGCCTAGCCTCGTCAGCTCACCAATCGTTTACAAGGAACAGTAACCATGGCCTTCGACGCCTACCTTCAAATCGCCGAAATCGCCGGTGAGTCCAAGGACGCCCAGTACCCCAACTGGATCGAAATCCTCGGCTACACCTTCGGCACCAGCCAAAGCACCTCCGCCACCGCCAGCACCGCAGGCGGCGCCACATCAGGGCGTACTGCCCTCAGCAACCTCACCTTCACCAAATACCTCGACAGCGCCAGCTGCAAACTGCTCCAGGCCAGCTGCACCGGGCAGCACCTGAAAGAGGTAAAGCTGGTGGTCTGCCGGGCCGGTGGCGACAAACTCAAGTACTACGAAGTGGTGCTCGAAGAAGTGATCATCGCCGACTACGCCCAAAGCGCCCACAACGGCGTACCCACCGAAGTCGTGCAGCTCGACTACGGCCGCATCAAAACCACCTACACCCTCCAACAGCGCCGCGATGGCAGTGGGGGCGGCAACGTCACCGGCGGCTGGGATCGTATCGGCAACAAGACATTTGCGTGAGGGAAAACGCCATGGCCGAAGCACGCAGTTTCATCAACCCCATCGCGCAGAACTACGCAACGCTCAAGCGCAACACCCCGATGAACGCCAATCAAGCCACCAAATTCGATGTGCTGAACGCGCACATCGTCAACACGGTGGTGTTCGCCGGTGAATTGGTGATCGTCGGCGACCCCAGTACCCCGTCCTGCACCAGCCATGAGGCGTACCTCATGGCCAAGGCGGTGAGCATCCACCGCGACATCGTGTTCAACGGCGGGGGTGTGGACGGGTTTCTGCTGGATAACTTCGAGATGCTGCAGAGTTTGCTGGCCCATGCCTCCATGGGGGTAGGGATTGCCACCGATGGTTGGGCCAAACACCTGAAGGCAATCGAGAAGACGCTGGAGCAGATCGAGCAGTTGCATCGACAGTACATGGGCAGCGGCACCCTCCGCGCGCGTGATGAGTTTTACGCGAAGCGCACGGCGCTGTTCATGCAACTGGAGGAGTAGCTTGAGAAGTTGGCGGCTTATGGTTCCGGGCTGCGCAGGCAAGGGGCGACCAAACGGATGTTGCAGATATCGACCAAACGGTATTTGAGTGCGGGGGAGATTAAGGGGTATGCCGAGAAGATGACGGGGGTGGCGAGGGCTGCGAATCTGCTCAAGAGCGGGACATATATTGGCATAGCGTTGGATGTTACAGCTACCGGGCTGTCGATTCACAAGGCGTGTATTGAAGGCAGGGAGGAAGACTGTAAAAAGGCCAAGTATGTAAATGGAAGCAGCTTGGTCGGCAGCGTGGGCTTGGGAAGTGTTGTCGGCGGCGCCGGAACTATGTTGGGGCCTATGGTCTGTGGAGCACTAGGAATTGCCACCGGAGGAACGGGTGCTCTCGTCTGTGTCGTAGTGGGGGGAGGTGTGGGAGGGGCTGTAGGCGGAACACTTGGTGGATTAGCTGGTGAAGAGCTGGGAGATGTTTTATATGAGTACAATCAATGACAAACTTGCAAATTTTATCTATTGGGGTTCCTCTGTTTGTCTCGCCTTTAGTTGTTTTTGGTGTGTGGGGAATAATAGCTTCTCGGTATCTTGACTTAATCGAGTCGCACTTTAGTAATAGTAGGTTGGTGAATGATGTACGGTTGTCTCTCTCTGGTTCTGGGATGGTGGGGAAGATTGTGCGCACAGGATCAATTGCTGCAATGCTCTCTATGCATAAATTTTGCGAGCGCAAAGGGTTGATTGACGTTGGCGATGTGAAAAGCCTACCAAAACAACTCAGGAAATATTTAGTGCTTGCATGGATGTGCCACTTGACCTGGCTCATTTCTTTTGTGGCTTTTTGCGTGTGGATAAAATTTTTTAGGCGCTAGGTACAAAAGGTGAACACAGTGCTGGTAATAACAGCGTCTATGCTGCTGCTTTGGATGTCAATTGGTGTAGGCATGATGATCTACTTGGCTTGTCTATACCTTGAAATTATTGAATATAACCTCTCGAGATGTCGTTATGTGCAAGATAACAAGGCTAACTTTGCAGCGGCAGGTTTGGTTGGGAGAGTATTGCGAGCTTGTCTGGCTGCAAATATGTTGATGATGCCAAAACTGTTCATATGGAAGGGCGCAGCAGATGCTGAGGAAGTGCTGAGATTTCCGGTTAGACTGAAAAGAAAACTGATGATTTCTTGGGGCGGACTTGTAATCTCCGGGGTTGTGTTTTTCATTTTCAGTGCTGTGGTTAGGCAGTAAGTGGAATGGTGATTGAGGTGCAGCCTCGCTGAGGATGGCACCGGCTTTGCCGGTGTTCGCGGCTGAAGCCGCTCCTACAGGGGGTTGTGTGTGCCTGAGGAGCGGTTGTTGGGGGGTTAGATGTACTCGAATAACGACAGCTGCTGCACGCTGGCAAATGTCTGCTGCGCCGCCTGCATCGAAACCTGCAGGGTTACATAGCGTGAAATGGACTCGGTGTAGTCGGCATCCACCAGGCCCGACAGCCGCTCGGTATAGCTGAGCGCAAGGTCGTCGCCGATGGTGTCCAGCACTTCCACCTGGCTCAGGCGCGTACCCACCGAGGTAAGCGTTGTCAGCACGTTGTCCTGGGCATTGCTCAGTTCGCGGTTGGCGGTGGACAGGGTGTTGGTCAGCGCGGCCTGGTCGGCGTCATCTTCCACGGGGGTTTGCAGTGCGGTGATCAGGTTTTGCAGGGTGGCGAACACATCGGGGTCGGCATCGGCTGCGGCGCTTACGGTCAGGGTGTCGCCTTCGGCGGGTGTGCCGCTCAGGGTCAGGCTCAGGCCGTTGATTTCCAGGGTTTCGCCGTCGGTGTAGGCCACCGGGTCCTGGCCGTCGATGCTGTATTGCAGGGTGACATCGTCGGCGGTGCTGAAGGTCAGGGTGAAGGCTTCGCCGTAGTTGGTGGCGCTGGTGTCGGCGACATCCGGGCCGTCGAAGGTCAGGGTGCCACTGTTGTCGCCGGCCTCGGCAACGAAACCGGCGGTGCTGCTGACGGAGAGGAACACCGTGGCGCCATTGTCGCCACTGGCCATGGTCTGGGTGGCGCTGACTTGTTGCGTGACCACGTTGTCGTCGCCCTGATAGACCAGCTCGCCATCGGCGTTCTCGGCAAAGGCCGGGGTTTGGCTCTGGTAGCCGGAGAACAGGTAGTTGCCGTTGCTGTCGGTGCTGTTGGCGAGGGTGACCAGCGTGTCGTAAACGCCCTGCAGCGAGGTGGCCAGGGACTCGCGGTCGGCATCGCTCAAGGTACCGTTGCCGGCCTGCACCACCAGGCTCATGGCGCTGGTGATGGCGTCGTTGATGCTGTCGAGGGTGCTTTCTTCCTGGGACAGCGACGTGGTGATGGCGGCGCGGGAGTCGGCGTACTGCTCGTTGGCGGCAATCGACTGGCGCACGCTCACGGCCTGCGCGGCAGCCAGTGAATCGTCCGACGGGTTGACCACGCGGGTGCCGCTGGACACCTCCAGCGCAGCGGCCTGGTACTGGGCTTGCTGGTCGAGCATGGAGTTGAGGTTCTGGTTGTAGATGGTGGCACTGCTCAAGCGCATGGCGGGCTCTCCTTGGCGGCTATCAGCTGATGTCGAGGATGGTGTCGAGCACCGTGGTGCCTACTTCGACGATCTTCGCGCAGGCCTGGTAGTACTGCTGGTAGACGATCAGGTTGGCGGCTTCTTCGTCGAGGTTCACGCCGGACTCCGACTGCTGCAGGGTAGTCAGCTGGTCGGTCAGGGCCGACTGGGTTTCCAGTTGCGCGGCCACTCGGGTGGCGCTGCTGCCCACATCGCTTACCAGCGAGGCGTAGGTTTCGCTGAGCGTGGCACTGCCGCCTACGATGTCGCTGGTTTGCAGGTCGAGCATTGCCAGGGCATTGGTGTTGTCGCTGGCACCGCTGGAGGTGCCAGCCGCAATCTGCTCGCCTTCACTGATGACGGTGGTGAAGCTGCTGGCGGCGTTGCGGGTGGGTTGCACCAGGAAACTGTCACCCTCATCGGCGGTGCCGCTGACGGTCAGCTCCATGCCAGCAAAGGTCAGGGTGCCACTGTCACTGTCGTAAGTGGCGTCGACACTGGCGCCTGTGTCATTGCGGGTGACGGTGAAGCCGTCGCTGTCCGACCAGGTTACGGTGTAGTCGCTGGCGGTAAGCTCGCTCACATCGTCGCTGAACGTGGCCGTCAGCGTGGCATCGCCAGTATTGCCGGTGTTGCCGTACACCACCGGGTCGGCGACCGAGAAGAAGTCGCTGCCGGTATCGCCATTGAGGTCGATACCCTCGGCTTGCAGGGTGTTGAACGCCTGGGTCAGCGACACGGCCATCAGGCCCAGCTGGTTCTGGGTTTCGGCCAGCGTGGTGTCACGAAACTCCAGCAGGCCACCCAGCGAGCCGCTGTCGAGTGTGTCGGTATCCAGCGCAACGCTGTTGCCGGCAGCATCCACGTAGCTGATGGACGATTCGCTCGGATCGGTGGCGGACACTTCGGTGGTGAGTTCAAAGCTGTCACCCCCGGAAACCAGCGCCATGCCGTTGCTCAGCGAAACGGTGTAGCTGCCGTTGTCCTGCACATTGACGTCCACTGCCACCAGCTCGCTGAGTTGACTGACCAGGAGGTCGCGCTGGTCGAGCAGGTCGTTGGATGTGCTGCCCAGCGTTTCGGACAGGCTGATCTGGTCGTTGAGCGTGGCGATCTGCGCACTCAGGTCGTTGATCTGAGTTACCTGGTCGTCGATCTGGTTGTTCACGTCCTCAGCCATTTCGGACAGGTAGCTGCCCAGCTGGTTGAACTGGCTGGCCAGGGTTTCTGCGGCGCCAACCACTTCTTCGCGGGCCGCGGTGTCGCTTGAGTCCGAGGTGAGGGTCTGGATGGCCGAGAAGAAGCTTTGCAGCAGGGTGTCCAGGCTGCCGTCGCTGTCGGCCAGCAGGCTGTCGATCTGGTCGATCTCGGTCTGGTAGGTAGACAGCGCACTTTCTGCACTGATCGAGCCGTTGAGCTGGGTGGTGACGAACTGGTTGTACTGGCGGTCGACGCTGGACACCTGCACGCCGCTACCCGAGGAGGATTCGCTGAAGGTGGCGACCTGGCGGGTGTAGCCGTCGGTGTAGGCGTTGGTGGTGTTGTTGCTGCTGGTGGCAAGGGCGATTTGCGCCGCCGTAAGGCCGCTGACGCCAATGGAAATGATGCTCATCGGAAAACTCCTGGGCTACATGTTGCGCAACATCGGCCCGGCGCAGGGGCATCTTGAGCGTTACTGCTCATTGGCAAGCGCGATGGGCCCGGCAGGCGGCAGCGGGCCGATGGTGGCCATGACGGCAATCAGTTTGCTGGCGTACTGCGGGTCGGTGGCGTAATCACCTTGTTGCAATGCGACTGCTGCCTGGCTGCTGCTGGCGGCGTTGCGTGCGGCGGCATAGCCGGGGCGGCTACGGATCAGCCGGGCGTAGTCGTCGAAGGCGGCCTGGGCATCCGGGTAGACGCGGAAGCTTTCCACTTGTTTCTGAGCTTCACCGGCTACGTACTCGGTGGTTTGCACCTCGGTGGTTTGGCCCTGCCAGCGCCCGCCGGCCTTGATGCCGAACAGGTTGTGGCTGTCGCTGCCGTCGGCGCAGGTGATGCGCCGACGGCCCCAGTCAGTTTCCAGGGCGGCCTGGGCAAGGATCAGCTCGGCAGGCACGCCACTCTTGCCCGCTGCCTGGCGTGCCGGGTCGGCCAGGCGGGCGACGAAGTTTTCAACATGCGCGGCGCGGTCAGCCCCTTCGGCACGCACTTCGTAACGCTTCCAGGCATCGAAGGCCGGCGCTTGCCGGGCCAGGCTGACAACGGGGGATTCGCTGGCGGCGGCCTGGCGTTCGCTGACCAGCCCACTGCCGGCCAGGCTACGCGTCAATTGATCGGCCAGGCCCATGCCGCGTCCTGCCAGGTTCTGTGCCAACTGCTGGTCGAGCATCTCTGTATAGAGCTCGGTCTGAGAGTTGTTGGACAGCTCCGATTTCGGGATGGCGGCCCGCATGCTCTTGAGCATGTTCTGTAGAAACAACGCCTCGAACTGCCGGGCCGCTTCTTTCAGGCCGGCTTCGCCTTCGCGCCCGGCCTCGCTGCGCAAGCGCTGCAGGCCGCGCACGTCATAGGCAAAACCTGCCGCACCATCGGAAAGGCTCATCAGATGATCTCCAGCTCGGCCCGCAGGGAGCCGGCGGCTTTCAGCGCCTGCAGGATCACCATCAAGTCCTGGGGCGTGGCGCCCAGCGCGTTCAGGCCTTTGACCACGTCCATCAAGTCGGCACTGCCCTCCAGCACGCGCAGGGAACGGGCTTGGGTCTGGATGGAAATGTCGCTGTTGGCGGTGCCGGCGGTCTGCCCGCCGCTCAAGGCACCCGGCTGGCTGATGGTGTTGGTGGTGTCGATGGTCACCGAAAGGTCACCATGGGCCACTGCGGCCCGGAACAATTTCACCGAACCGTTGAGCACCACCGAACCTGTACGCGAATCGAGGATGACCTTGGGGCGGGCCTGCATCGGCAGCACTTCGATGCTGTCGATGCGCGCCATGAAGTTGACCCGCTCGTTGGCCGAGAAGGGCCCCTGGATCTGTACCAGGCCGCCGTCCACGGCCGAGGCGACGGTGTTGCGCATTTCGCTGTTGATGGCGAACACAACCCGTTGCGCGGTGGCCGGGTCCGGTTCGCGCAACTGCAGTTCGAGGACGCCGTTCTGCATGCCCAGGTTCAGCGGTACGGTTTGCTCCACCACCGCGCCGCGGCTGATGCGCCCGCCGGCCAGCTGGTTGATTTGCACGCTGCTGCCATTGGCGGACGCCCCTGCACCGCCCACCAGCAGGTTACCTTGGGCCATGGCATACACATCGCCATCGGCGCCTTTGAGCGGGGTCATCAACAGTGTGCCGCCCCGCAGGCTTTTGGCGTTACCTATCGACGACACCACTACGTCGATTTTCTGGCCGGGGCGGCTCAGGGGCGGTAGGTCGGCGGTGACGATCACCGCCGCGATGTTGCGCATCTGCATGTTGGCGCCGCTGGGCAAGGTCACCCCAAGCTGCGACAGCATGTTGGTCAGGCCCTGTTCGGTGAACGGGCTTTGGGTAGTCTGGTCGCCAGTGCCGTCCAGCCCGACCACCAGGCCGTAGCCCACCAGGTTGTTGGTGCGGATGCCGGCGAAATCGGCAATGTCGCGGATCTGTTCGGCTTCAGAGGTGCCGCACAGCAGCGGCAGGCAGGCGACCAGCAGCAGGCGCAGCAGCCAGTGTGCGCGGCGCGACCGCAAGGAGGGGGACTCAGCCATGGCTCACTCGCTAGAAAGGTGACAGGTTCAGCAGCAGGCGATGGAGCCAGCCCATGCGCTGCGCCTCATTGATGTAACCCTCACCCACGTATTCGATGCGGGCCAGGGACACCTGGCTGGACAGCACGGTGTTTTCGCCGGTAATCGAGCGTGGGTTGACCACGCCAGAGAAGCGGATGAACTCGGTGCCCTGGTTGATTGCGATTTGCTTGTCACCCCGCACGCGCAAGTTACCGTTGGCCAGCACTTCCATCACGGTTACCGAAATGGTGCCGGTGAACGAGTTGTTGGCTCGGCTGCCGCCGCTGCCGGCAAACTCATGGTCGGTCGAGGCGTTCAGGCCGTAATTGCCCACCTTGGACTCGCGGTCGGACGTAGTGGAAAACGCCAGGCCCATGCTGCCACTGCGGTCGGCACTGGACGACGAGGTCTTGCTGGCGCTGACCTGCTCGTTCAGCTGCACGGTCAGGGTGTCGCCGACCACGCGTGGGCGGCGGTCCTCGAACAGTGGTTGCGAGCCACGCTGACCCTGGTAGATCGAGCCGTTGGCCATGCGCATGGGCGGCGAGGGAATGTCCATGGACTCGTCAGGCACGACCGGCTTGCGAATAAGCTGCGTGCAGCCGGTGGCCGCCAAGGTACAGGCCAGCAGCAGGGCGGTTATACGGAGTGGGGTCATGGCCATCAAAGCTGGGTCAGGCGTTGCAGCATTTCGTCGGAGGTTTCGACGGCCTTGCTGTTGATTTCGTAGGCGCGCTGGGTCTGGATCATGCCGACCATTTCCGTCACCACGTTGACGTTGGAGGTTTCCACATAGCCTTGGCTCACGGTGCCGCCACCGTTCAGGCCGGGCGTGGTCTCGGTGGGGGCACCGGAGGCGTCGGTTTCCTTGTACAAGTTCTGCCCGATGCTCTCCAGGCCGGCGTTGTTGACGAACAAGGCCAGGTTCAACTGGCCGACCTGGGTCGACGCGGTGCTGTCCGGCTGGGTGACCGACACGATGCCGTCTGTGCTGACGCTGATCGATGTGGCGCTGGCCGGGATGGTGATGCCGGCGGTGAGCTTGTAGCCGTTGGAGGTGACCATTTCACCGTTGGCGTCCAGCTGGAAGCTGCCGTCGCGGGTGTAGGCGGTGGAGCCATCAGGCATGTCCACTTCAAAGAAGCCCAGGCCGTTGATGGCCAGGTCCTTGGAGTTGCTGGTTTCTTCCAGGTTGCCTTGGGTGTGCAGGCGCTCGGTGGCCACCTGGCGTACACCAGTGCCAACCTGCAGGCCTGATGGCAGATTGGTGTCGGTACTGCTCTGGGCACCGGGTTGGCGCACGTTCTGGTAGACGAGATCCTCGAACACCGCCCGCGAGCGCTTGAACCCGTTGGTGCTGACGTTGGCCAGGTTGTTGGCAATGACGTCGAGCTGCCCTTGCTGGGCTTCAAGGCCGGTCTTGGCCGTCCACAAAGATCTGATCATCGATCGGTTACCTGTTCATTCGTTGCCGGCTCAGCCCTGCAGGGCGAGCAATTGGTTGGCGGACTTGGCGTTTTCGTCTGCGGCGCTGATGGCTTTCATCTGCATTTCGTAGCGGCGGGCGTTGTCGATCATCGCCACCATGGCGCCGGTGGGGCTGACGTTGCTGCCTTCGAGCGCGCCTGAGGTCAGGCGCAGCGTGTCGTCGGCCGCCAGCGGCTGGGATACTCCGTTGGCGTCCGGCGGTTGGCGCAGCAGCCCATCGGTGCCAGCCTCCAGCGTGCCGGGCAGGGCAGACACCAGCTTCAGCTTGCCGACCGGGCTGAGGCCGCGTGGCTCCATGCCTTGCTCGCGGACGCTGATGGTGCCGTCGCTGCCGATGGTGACCTCGCTGCCCATCGGCACGCTCATCGGGCCACCGTCACCCATCACCGGCCTACCGGCCAGGGTTACGGCGCCGGTGCCATCCACCTGCAGGTCGCCGCGGCGGGTGTAGGCTTCCTGACCATCGGCGGTTTGCACCGCCAGCAGGGTGTTTTCGCCCAGGGCGACGTCCAGGTTGCGGTCGGTCTGGGTAACCGGGCCTTCGCTCCAGTCCACGCCCACGCCGCTGGCGCTGACCGAAACCCGCGTGGGCAGGCCTTCGCCCGCCACCGGTGCAGACTGCATCTGCACCAGTTGCGCGCGAAACCCTGGGGTCACGATGTTGGCCAGGTTGTTGGCCACCACAGCCTGCTGCTCCAGGGCCTGGTTGGCCCCGCTCATGGCGGTGTAGAGCATCCGGTCCATGGCGTTACGACCCGATGTTCACGGCTTGCTGCAGCACTTCACTTTGCGCGGTCACCGACTTGGCGTTGGCCTGGAAAGTGCGCTGGGCAATGATCAGGTTCACCAGTTCCGCCGTCAGGTCGACGTTGGAGTCTTCGGTGGTGCCGCTCAGGATCGAACCCAGCGAGCCGCTGCCTGCCACGCCCAACAGCGCCTGGCCGGATGCACTGGTGGCCAGCCAGGTGTTGTCGCCGTTCGACTGCAGACCGTTCTCGTTGGAGAAGGTCGCCAGCTGAATCTGGTCGATGTCCTGGGTTTGGTCGTTGGAGTAGGTGGCGATCACCGTGCCGGTGTCGTCGATGGTGAAGCTGACCAGGCTGCCGGAGGTGTAGCCGTTCTGGGAAATGCTCGACACCTCGGAATCGTTACCGAACTGCGTGGTGCCGGTCAGGTCCAGTTCGATGGTCATTTCGGCGGCACCGTTGTCCGGGTCGTAGGTGTAGGTGCCGGTTTCGCCGCTGGTGATCAGGCCGCTGGAGCTGAAGGTCACGGTCTGGGTTTCGCTCAGCAGGTTGCCGTCGATGGCCGAGTGCACTTCCCAGGTGTTTTCAGCGGTTTTGCTGAAATAAAGCGTCGAGGTGTGGCTGTTGCCCAGCGAGTCGTACACCGTGGCGGTGGTGGAGTACGAATAGGTGGACGAGTCGGTGGCATCGAACGTGTCGGTGATGATGTCTTCGCTGGAGTCCAGGTTCAGCTCGGCGTCCAGCTCGGTGCTGGCGCTGGCCTGCATGCCGCTGGTGGGGATCTGGATCACGCCATTGACGCCCAGCAGCTGGTCGCCCGCCGCATTCACCAGGTAGCCATCGGCGGTAAGGGTCAACTGGCCATTACGGGAATAGACGGTCTGGGTGCCGTCGGTGAAGGTGAAGAAGCCTTCGCCGTTGATGGCAAGGTCCAGGCTGTTGTCCGTGGTCGTTAAACTGCCTGACTCGAAATTCTGCACCACGCCCGACACGGTTGTGCCCAGGCCTACGTCAGCCCCGGAATACACGTCGGCAAACTGCACTGTCGAACTCTTGAAACCCACGGTCTGCGAGTTGGAGATGTTGTTGCTGACCACTTCCAGATCGGTGGATGCGGCGGTCAGGCCGCTGAGCGCTTGGGAAAAGCCCATGGTAGTTCTCCTGTTGTGGGTTCAGAGCACTAGCTTGATGTCGCTGAGGCCGACGTTGTCGCTCACGCCGCCCAGGTCGAGTGCTACTTCGTCGCTGCTGTCGGTGGTCACGCCGGTTACCAGGGCGTACTTGAGCGTGGTGGTGGTGACGCTTTCGTCGTCGCTGGTGGCGTTGACGGTGAAGGTGTAGCTGCCATCGGCGGCGGTACTGCCGTCGTCCTGCGTGCCGTCCCAGTACAAGGTCTGGGTGCCGGCGCTCATGTCGCCGGCATCCAGGGTGGCGACCACGTTGCCGCTGCTGTCGGAAATGCTCACGGTGACGCTGTCGGCATCGCTGTCGAGCGTTACGCCGAAGGCAGTGGCAACGCCGCTGGCCACCTGGATGGTGTCGCCGTCGATCAGCACGCCATTGCCCACCAGTGCCGAGGCCTGCAGGGTTTCGGAGGCGCTGATCTGGCTGGAGATGCCTTCCAGGGTGGTGGTGACTTCCTCGATGCTGCTGATGGTGCTGATCTGCGCCAGCTGCGTGACCATCTCGCTGTTGTCCATCGGGTCGGTCGGGTCCTGGTTCTGCAGTTGCGTGGTCAGCAGGGTGAGGAACTGGTCCTGCAGCTCGTCGGCGCTGCTGCTTGAGCTGTCGCTGGTGCTGCTGGTGCTGTTCATGGTGGCAAGGACGGAACTTGCGATCGTGCTGGTCATGGTCAGGCTTCGCCGAGGGTCAGGGTCTTGAGCATCAATTCTTTGCTGGTGGCCATGACTTCGACGTTGGCCTGGTACGAGCGTGAGGCGGCGATCATGTTCACCATTTCACCCACCGGCTCGACGTTGGGCATGGTCACGTAGCCCGATTCGTCGGCAAGCGGGTCGCCGGGGCGGTATTCCTGGCGCATGGGCGAGCCGTCCTCGATCACCTGGCTCACGCGCACTCCACCGATGTCGCTGCCGCCCTCAAGCTGGGTTTCGAACACCACCTGGCGGGCGCGGTAGGCTTCGCCATCAGGGCCGCTTGCGGTGTCGGCGTTGGCCAGGTTGCTGGCGGTCACGTTCATGCGCTCTGACTGGGCGCTGAGTGCCGAGCCGGCGATATCGAAAATGCTGAACATCGACATGCTGTGTCCCCCGCGTTATTCGGATTGCATTGCGGTCTTGAGCGACTGCAGGCGGCTGTTGAGGAAGGTCAGGCTGGCCTGGTAGCGCACGCTGTTGTCGGCGAACTGGGCGCGTTCGCGGTCCATGTCCACTGTGTTGCCATCCAGGCTGGGCTGGTCAGGTACCCGGTACAGCAGCTCGCGGTTCGAGCCAGCGCTGAACGAGGCCTGCAGGTGGCGATCGGACGTGGTGGCCAGGGCCATGCCGCCCTTGTTTGCGCGCTCCTGGCTCAGGGAACTGGCCAGTTCACTGGCGAAGTCGAAGTCCCGTGCGCGGTAATTGGGCGTGTCTGCGTTGGCGATATTGTTGGCCAACACTTGCTGGCGCTCAGCGCGCAAGCTCATTGCGTCCTGCTGAAAACGCAGCTCGTTGTCGAGTTTGTCGATCATGCCTGCGGCCCGTGCCATCTGTTGAACGATGTGCAGGGTAGTGGCCGGGCGTTGCCGGCAAAGGCCGGAACAGACCGCTATTTGACGAGCAATTCGAGCTTTGTGTTGCCGACGGCCTGCCTAGAATGCTGCGCCTGACCCCTTGTGAAAGGTGCCTGTGATGACTGGTTCCGCCCGCGTTGCGCGCTTCTGGCTGCTGCTTTGCCTGCTTCAGAGCGGGCTTGCGATGGCCGAGCGCGATGTATTGCAGGAGCGGGTTCGGCGGTTGATCGAACCCATATTGCCTTCCGGCAGCCGCCTGACGCTGCTGGACATCGGCCAGCCCGTTTCGCGCATCCAGGCGTGCGCTGAACCACAGCCGTACCTGGTCCACCCCCGTGCGCTTGCTGTGGGGCGCGTGCCTGTGGGTGTGCGTTGTAGCGGCCAGGATGCAGTGCTCGGTTACTTGCAGGTTCAGGTAAGTGCGGTAGGCAATTATGTTATTGCCACGCGCAAGATCGAGGCGGGCGACATCATCCAGCCCAACATGCTTGCCAGCCGCAGAGGCCCGTTGCAAGACCTGCCAAAAGGCAGTGCCTTGCGCGCCGAGCAGTTGGTTGGCAGGCAGGCGGCCCGAGGCGTGGATGCTGGCGCCGTATTAGCGCTCAAGGGCGTGCGTGAGCGCTGGCTGGTACAGCGCAATCGCACGGTTGTACTGCGGTCGAAAGGCGCAGGGTTCAGCCTTAGCCGCAATGGCAAGGCCTTGGACAATGGCGGCATGGGGAGCACGGTGC
This sequence comes from Pseudomonas sp. PSKL.D1, assembly GCF_028898945.1. NCBI lineage: Bacteria > Pseudomonadati > Pseudomonadota > Gammaproteobacteria > Pseudomonadales > Pseudomonadaceae > Pseudomonas > Pseudomonas sp. PSKL.D1. Next base: position 5,663,894 of record NZ_CP118607.1, on the reverse strand, counting down.
GGGTGCTGAGTGACGATGGCCGCACATTCTCTGCTCAAGTCATCGGCAACAATGAACTGTTGTTGCGATGATGAAATTTTGTCTAAAACCCATTGCAGGCCAAAGGTGGGCCGTACCGATGCCGATAGTGTTTAAACCACAGCCAATGAAGCCCCTACCGTGAAAATCATTAGCCCTCAGCTCACCAGTATCGTCTCGCAGGCCGACAGCGACCTGGCCGGCAACGCGCCGCAGCGGGTTGCGCAGCAGGCATTGGATAGCCTTGCCGAAGAAACCGTGCAGATTTCCGGGATCAGCGACCTCACGGATACCGACACCGCCGCCGATGTCGACCTGGAAAAGGTGGCAGCACTGCGCCAGTCGGTAGCGGACGGTAGCCTGAAAACCGACGCTCAGGCCATCTACACCAGCCTGGTCGCGGATATCCGCGAAATGGCCGGCGGTGAGCCAACATGAACGCCAGCCGTGGCGCAAGGTGCTGAGCGAGGTTTACCGATGAGCCTGGATCGCCACCTGGACGTGCAGCAACGGGTCGTCGAGCAATTGCTTCAATTGCTGGAGCAGGAGCGCATGGCTTTGGCCCAAGGCCGCGTGGATGCCGAGCGCCTGCGAGAGTTGATAGCCGGCAAGCAAGCTGCGCTGTTGCGCCTTGAGCAACTGGAGGCGGTGCGCGCCGGGGCACAACTGAAGTTGGGCTATGGGCCGTGCAAGGCAGGCGCTGTGCGTGCCGCGCAAGAGGCAGGCTGCCTGAAGGCCTGGCGCAGCATGCAGCAGGCGGCCAGGCGAGCGCGGGCGCTTAATCAAGCCAACGGTGAAGCATTGGCGCTGCGGCTGGAAGGCAATCGGCAAATTCTCGACTTCCTGGGCCGTATGACTGCCGACAGGTTGTATGGGCCCAATGGTCGGCCGATGGCCGGTACACCGTGAGCGAGTGCCTCAAAGCGTGTCTGGAACAAGGGTTTCCCCTGCGCTGTTCATAGAGTCTGACAAATAATGGATCCAATATCTTTGCGCATAGCGGATCCATGGCTTAGTGTTTAAGTGCTACCGCCGCTGCCATCGGATGACGACGCGGCTCCAAAAAAATGGACTTAAGGTAATGCCCGTGCAAACGCTCATTCGCACCCGCCAGCAGATGCGGGACCGGGTGCAAGCCTGTGAATTCGCTGAACTAAACCGTTCTTTTGATGCCCTCGAGAGCCAGTGGCAGCAAGCACCGCCCGGTGAATGCCCGGTCTATCTGGAGGCAGTGCAGGGCGACATGCTGGTGGACTGGGATGCAGGTGGCAGCAAAGCCCTGACCCAAGTGCTCAAAGCCTGGATCGAAGCCTGCCCAAAGGCCTACCACCCGCAAGTGGTCATGGGCTTTCACTGTTTCAATCGCGCCTGTGACATTCGCGGTACGGGCGCTGCGCAAGAGGTTAGCGATGCGCGCTGGCTGGCTGCCGAGCAGGCTTGCGAAATTGCCACAGCACATTTCATGCGGGCCTTGGAACGCTCCGAGCAACCAATCGCCGCTGCAATCGGCATGTTGCTGGTCAGTGCGCACTTTCGTGAGCCCGGCTGGTTGGTGGAGCTGTTTCATGGCCAGGCGGCACGTTTTCGTCCCAGCGCGCATGCTGATGTGGAAGTGCAGGAGGCTGTGGCGCCGCTGTTGGTCAAGTTTGGCCTTGTACCCTTGGTTGAATTGCCCCAGGCATTGCCTGACTGCCTGAGCCCGCGCTTGTTCAGTGGCCAGGAAGGCGCGCACGATTACTGGTTGCGGCATACGCTGGCTTGGCGAGATGGGTGTTTCGAGGCCGTTGAGCGCTATGCCCGCTACCTGGCCCCGCGGTGGGGCGGCAGCCATGAAGCCATTGAGCGTGTCGCAAGCGGCCCGTTATGCCGTAACTGGGGCGAGGCGCAGCGCAATGCGATCCGCTGGTTGATCCTTGAAGACAGGCTGCACCGGGTGCAAGCCGAGCAGTGGCGTGACGCTGCGCAGTGGTTGAGCCATCTCGACGCGTGGATGCAGCGCGAACTCAGGCCACGGGAGCGTGCCCTGCTATTGGCCTGGCGAGGTGGGCTGCGTGTTCATTCGCTGGATTTCGCTGGCGCTACCCAGGATTTTGTTGCGTTTGCCGGCCTGTGCCCTGAGCAGGGCTTTGGCTCAGTTGGCGGCTGGTTCTACAGCGTTGCCCAGCTCGTATTGCATCACCCAACGCAAGAGGCTGATCAAGCCTTTCGTGTCATCCTCGAAGGGCTTTGCCTGGATCGCAAGCAGGCAGCAGCCTGCGCGCTGCGGGCTATTGGGCATCAATTTGGCTATTGGGGCTTTCAGCTGTCCCTTGACACGGCCCGGCAGTGGGTAGAAACCGCGGTGAAGCGCCAGTGTTGGCATGCGGGCCAATGTTTTGAAGTGCTTGATGTGCCGGGCATGCTGCGCTCGGCCAACCTGCACGATGCGGCGTACTACCTCTATGAACAATGCGCAGAACTGAAGATGTCTGACGCAGCCATGGCCTTGCATGAACTGCATCAGGGCAAGCTGGATAAAACGCCTGCGCATTATTTGAACGCTAAGGCGGCGCAGCATTGGCTGTTGTGTGCCGCCGAGGCCGGTGATCTGGTTGCAAAGTACGAGTTGGCCTGCCAGCGAATGCAGGACAACGAAGGCCTGCGGGATCGAACCGCTATGCTCGCGGTCCGGCGCCTGCTGCTGGACGCGACGCATCATGCCCAAGTCGGTGCCCTGGCCCGCTTGCAACTGGGCATCCTGCTGCGTCGGGTGGGCGATTCGCAGGAACGTGTCGAGGCGGTTGAGTACTTGTCGGGCTTGCTCGATTACCCTGACAAAGGCATTGCCGCGCGTGCCTGCGCGGAAATGGGGCTAGCCTGGATGTATGGGCATGGCACGCGTAAACAAAGCCGGTTTGCGGCCATCGAGTGGGCAAACCGAGCTGTCACACTGCAACCGAATGAGCCGGCAATTGCGGGCATTCAGGCTGAAATCCTCAACTCGCACAGCGTGGTCAAAACATTGTTCACGGTGTGCGGCGCCACGCTGTTTCGAGGTGACCTGCAGGCCAGCGAGCTGCCGCCCAAAGCCGCAAGCCCACAGCAGCAGCGGGCTTCGGCCTGATGGGGTTCGGCTTACGGTTTGGTGCCGAGGATGATGTGCGAGGCCTTGATCAGTGCGGTGGCCTTGACTCCGGGCTTCAGCCCAAGCTCTTGCACGGCCTCACGGGTGACGATCGAGAATACCTCGGTGCCGCCCGCCAGCTTCAGAACCACTTCGGCATTCACCGCGCCATCACCGACGCGTACCACTTCGCCTTCCAGTGCATTACGTGCCGACAAGTTATAGCCATCGGCATCTGTCATCAGCACCACCCAAGGAGCTTTCACCAATGCCACAGCTTCTTTACCAACATTGATGTTGAGGTTGTGAATACTGGCCATGGTGACCACTGCCACCAGTTTCTCGCCGCCGCCGTTCAGGGTGAGTTCGACTTCGGCGTTTACCGCGCCAGGTTGAACGTTACTGACCTTGCCTTCGAACATATTGCGGGCACTGACTTTCATGGTGATGCACTCCTTATCGATTGTTATTCCTGTGCAGCGGGCGCCAAACGTGCCTCCAGCTCGGCCACTTGCTTTTCCAGCGCTTCCAGGCGTGCACGGGTGCGCGCCAGTACGACCATCTGGCTATCGAATTCTTCGCGGCTGACCAGGTCCAGTTTGCTGAAAGCGCCCTGCATCAACACCTTGAACTGGCTTTCAAGTTCAGCCCGGGGCTGGGCGGTGTCGCTGCTGAACAGGCGCGAGGCCTGGTCGCTCAGGGCGTCGAGGAGGGCTTTTGGCGCGAGCATGTCGGTTGTTCCACTGAAAACGAGAAATGGGCCGAAGTGTAGCACGGGGCATTGCTGAGCCCGGTTGCACGTTTTTCGAGCAGTCTTCGAAGCCGTCACGCACCAGAATTGTGCATCTTTTTGGTGCTGGCGACTGGCCAACGCAAGATGCTGTACGCAAGCCGCTGTTTTTCGGGGTTTTAGCGGAACTGGCAAGGTTTCTGCAAAGACCAGTACGAGCCATGCACTGATGCAGTTCTTTGTGACCAAGCAGTGCGCACGCGGAGCCGGATGCCGACGACGCGTTACAAAGCCAACCGCTGCGCTTAGACTTGAGACGGGTTTGTTTTCCTGGGGCAAGTCCACCAAATCGGGAGAGAGTTTCATGAAGCTAGTCACAGCCATCATCAAGCCGTTCAAGCTGGACGACGTGCGCGAGTCGCTGTCGGAAATCGGCGTGCAGGGCATCACCGTTACCGAGGTCAAGGGCTTCGGCCGGCAGAAGGGCCATACCGAGCTGTATCGCGGCGCGGAATACGTGGTCGACTTCCTGCCAAAGGTGAAGATCGACGTCGCCATCGACGACAAGGACCTTGATCGAGTGATCGAAGCCATCACCAAGGCGGCCAACACCGGCAAGATCGGTGACGGCAAGATCTTCGTGGTGAATCTGGAGCAGGCGATCCGCATCCGTACCGGCGAAACCGATACCGACGCGATCTAAGCGCCAACCAAAGCCTCACCAAACCCCAAAGCCCCAGGAGATAAAAACATGACTCTGCGTAAGATCGCAGGGCTAGGAGCCCTTTTGTCCCTCGCAATGCCCGGCATCGCCCTGGCAGAGGAAGCAGCTGCCCCAGTGCTGAACTCCGGCGACACCGCCTGGATGTTGACTGCGACGGCGCTGGTGCTGTTCATGACCATTCCGGGCCTGGCCCTGTTCTACGGCGGCATGGTGCGTTCCAAGAACGTGCTGTCGGTAATGATGCAGTGCTTTGCCATTACCGGTTTGATGAGCATCCTGTGGGTCGTCTACGGCTACAGCCTGGCTTTCGATACCACCGGTATGGAAAAGGGCGTGCTCAACTTCAATTCCTTCGTCGGCGGCTTCTCCAAGGCCTTCCTCAGCGGCGTCACGCCGTCGGGCCTGACCTCGGCCGCTGCACTGTTCCCTGAAGCCGTGTTCATCACCTTCCAGATGACCTTCGCCATCATCACCCCGGCGTTGATCGTGGGTGCCTTTGCCGAGCGTATGAAGTTTTCGGCGATGCTGGTGTTCATGGCCATCTGGTTCACCCTAGTCTACGCACCGATCGCCCACATGGTATGGAGCGGTGACGGCGCGCTGATGTGGGACTGGGGCGTACTCGACTTCGCTGGCGGCACCGTGGTGCACATCAACGCCGGTATTGCTGGCCTGGTTTGCTGCCTGGTGCTAGGCAAGCGTAAAGGTTACCCGACCACCCCGATGGCCCCGCACAATCTTGGTTACACCCTGATGGGCGCTGCCATGCTGTGGATCGGCTGGTTCGGCTTCAACGCCGGCTCTGCCGCAGCGGCCAACGGCACTGCAGGCATGGCCATGCTGGTTACCCAGATCGCCACCGCTGCTGCCGCACTGGGCTGGATGTTCGCCGAGTGGATCGGCCACGGTAAACCAAGCGCTCTGGGCATTGCCTCGGGTGTGGTCGCCGGCCTGGTTGCAATTACCCCGGCTGCCGGTACCGTGGGCCCAATGGGCGCCCTGGTAATCGGCCTGGTGTCGGGTGTGGTCTGCTACTTCTGCGCCACCAGCCTCAAGCGCAAGCTGGGCTACGACGATTCGCTGGATGCCTTCGGCGTGCACGGTATCGGCGGCATCATCGGTGCCATTCTCACCGGTGTGTTCGCGGCACCTGCCCTGGGCGGCTTCGGCGCGGTCACCGACATCGGTGCCCAAGTCTGGATCCAGGCCAAGGGCGTGATCTTCACCGTGGTCTACACCGCCATCGTTACCTACGTGATCCTCAAGGTACTGGACGTGGTGATGGGCCTGCGGGTCAACGAAGAAGAAGAGTCGGTCGGCCTCGACCTGGCTCAACACAACGAGCGCGGCTACAACCTGTAACTGCGACGCTGTAAAAACTTGCCCGGCTCGCCGGGCATTTTTTTGCCTGAAATTCGGCTTTTCGTGCAGAGCAAACGGTTTATCAGTCACGTTCGCGACGTGGGCCAAAAACTTACAACATGTAGGGCATTCAGGGTGCTTTGTTTTTTCCACAAGCGCGCTAGAATGCGCGCCGAAGGGTGATTGACGAGTAGTCCGCACGCTTTCTCAGCGTTTGCTAGGCTTGCCAATAGCGTGTGGCCAGCAGGGCTCAAGGATTTTTCAGGTCCTGCCAGGAGCAGGGCCTGTTGGGTACCGCCTCCCATCAGGAGTGCAGGGCCAAGGGCAGTGGCCAATCCACGGCCAGTTGAATTTTCACTGGTGGCTGCCGGTCTACGGCTGCACCGGTCTATAACCAACCTGCTTTTCGCAAGTCATGAGGTAGAACATGAGCGACGACGATCTGGAAAATGATGACCTCGAAGTAGGCGACGAAGACGAGGGCGATGAAGGCCTCGAAGCGGCTGCCGATGATGGCGCTGAAGACGCTGGCGATGACGACAGCAGCCCGGCTCCCGCTGCCAAGGGCAAATCCAAGGCGGCAGTCTCGGTAGACGAGATGCCGAGCATGGAAGCCAAGCAAAAGGAACGTGATGCCTTGGCCAAGGCCATGGAAGATTTCCTTGCCCGCGGTGGCAAGGTTCAGGAAGTCGAGGCCAACGTGGTCGCCGACCCGCCCAAGAAGCCGGACAACAAGTACGGCAGCCGCCCTATCTGAGTGGCTGAACACAAAAAAGCCCGCCGTCGCTGCGGGCTTTTTTGTGTCCGGCGTGACTCGGTCTGTGTAGGAGCGGCCTCGTGTCGCGAAAGGGGCCGCAAGGCCGCTCCTACACGCGCCAGCGGGCCAGTACGTCAGGTAGCTGGGATAACCGCTGAATTTCCGCATCCGGCGCTTGGTCGCCCATCCATGCCTTGCCCTGGGGGTTGAACCACACCGCGCGCAAGCCCGCTCGCTGGGCGCCGGCAATGTCGTCGCCAGGGTGATCGCCGATATGCACGGCAGCACCGGCCTCTGCCTCGCCACGCTTGAGCGCTTCGAGGAAGGGCGCCGGGTCGGGCTTGCCAATCCCCAGGTCTTCCGCACACAAGGCAAACTTGAAGTAATCCGCAAGCCCCAGGCGGCGTACGTCGGCGTTGCCGTTGGTCACCACGCCCAGTGTGTAGTGATGGCGCAGCATTTCCAGCACCGGCTGTACTTCAGGGAACACTTCAACCTGATGCCGGGCATGCAGAAACACTTCAAAGCCCTCGTTGGCCAGTTCCTGGGCATGTTTCTCGCTGTACCCGGCTTCCTCAAGCGCATGGAACAGCACGCGGCGGCGTAGGGCGCTGATGCGATGTTTCAGGCCCGGTTCGGCTTGCACCAGCCGCTCGCGAATGGCAAACAGGTGCTCCACCGGAACACCTCCCAGAATTGGCGCGTTAGCCTCAAGCCAGTCGCGCAGCACGACCTCTGCACTGGCTATTACAGGTGCGGTGTCCCACAGGGTGTCGTCAAGGTCGAACGTGATCAGCTTGATGCTCATTATTCTGTGCCTTTGCTGCGTTTGGCCCGGGGGTGGGCGCTGTCGTACACCGCGGCCAGGTGCTGGAAGTCCAGGTGGGTGTAGATCTGCGTGGTGCTGATGTCGGCGTGGCCGAGCATTTCCTGCACCGCGCGCAAGTCCTGGGAGGATTCGAGCATATGGCTGGCAAAAGAGTGGCGAAGCATGTGCGGGTGCAAATGCTGGCCAAGCTCGCGCTCGCCGGCGGTTTTTACCCGAAGCTGGATGGCCCGGGGGCTGAGACGGTTGCCTTGGCGGGTGATGAACACTGCGCCATCGCGTGGGTTGCCGATGCCTCTTAGCCTGAACCATTCCTGCAAGGCTTCACGGGCTTTGCGGCCGACCGGGAGTACTCGTGTCTTGCTCCCTTTACCGAGCACTTGAACCAGGCCGCCGGCAAGGTCCAGGTGCTCCAGGTCGAGGTTGGTCAACTCGGACAGCCGTAGGCCGGAGGAGTAGAACAATTCGAGAATGGCTTGGTCGCGGCGGGCAATGAAATCATCGTCAACGCCGCCGTCGAGCAATTGCAGGGCGCGGTCGGTATCGAGTGTCTTGGGCAGGCGGCGTTCGCCTTTGGGCGCGCTCAGGCCGGTGGCCGGGTCGTGCTGGCACAAGCCTTCACGGTTGAGGTAGCGATACAGCCCACGCACTGCCGACAGGAGCCTTGCCAGGCTTCGCGAGGATTGGCCTTGGTGATGCTGGCGTGCAATCAGTTGGCGTAGCTGTTGAATCTGCAAGGCACTCCAGCTGGCGATGCCCTGAGCGTTGCAGTAGTCGATGACCTTTGCGAGGTCGCGGCGATACGCCAGCAGGGTATGGTCAGACACCTGGCGCTCGTTGCGCAAGTGTGCGCAATAAGCCTCCAGTTGGCGCTCCATCAACGCACCGGACGCAAGGTCTGGGTAACACGCGGGACCACGCGCCCAAGCACTTCGGCGATATAACCGAGGAACAAGGTACCGACACTGCTCTTGTAGTGCTGCGGGTCGCGGCTGCCGATTGCCAGCACGCCATGCAACCCCTGATACTCCAGGGCTGCGACAGCACTGGAGCCCACCTCAAGACGCTGTTCCTCACCAAACAGGAACGCCAGCTCGTGCTCTCGCAGGTTGCCACTGACCGTCTTGCCACCGCCCAGCAAGCCACCGATAGCCTGTTGAGCCTCGGCGTTGCTGACCCACCTGCCCACCGGCGCAGCATTGTCCCCGAACAGGATCAGGCTGACGAAGGGCACCTGAAACTCCTGGCGCAGGCTGTCTTCAACCGCCATCACCACGTCTTCGAGGTTGGCAGCATCAAGCAGGTCAAGGATCAGCCGGCGAGTCTTGTCGAACAGCCGGTCGTTGTCGCGGGCTACATCCATGAGCTGCGACAGGCGATGGCGCATCTCGATGTTGCGGTCGCGCAGCAGCTTGAGCTGGCGCTCCACCAGCGACACGCTGTCGCCGCGCTGGTGGGGAATGCGCTGTTCAAGCAGCAGATCGTCGTGCTCAGCAAAGAAGGTGGGGTGGGCGCGCAGGTAGGCGACCACCGCTTCGGCATCAAGCTCGCTGGACTGCTGGGGTACAACCTGGGGCTGATCGGTCATGGCGGTTACTCGCTTAGAGACGAACCTGTCCTTCGTAGACGCGTACGGCTGGGCCGGTCATCAGTACGGACTTGCCGGGGCCAGCCCATTCAATGTGCAGGCGCCCGCCTGGCAGGTCGAGGGTGACCGGCGAATCCATCCAGCCCTGGCTAATGGCCGCAACGGCCGCAGCGCAGGCGCCGGTGCCGCACGCCTGGGTTTCGCCAGCACCGCGTTCCCACACGCGCAGGTTGGCGCGGTGGCGGTCGACCACCTGCAGGAAGCCGGCATTCACCCGCTGCGGGAAGCGCGGGTGATGCTCGACTTTCGGGCCCAGTTCATGGACCGGCGCGGTGTGCACGTCATCCACACGCAGCACGGCGTGCGGGTTGCCCATGGACACGGCGGCAATCGAATGCACCTGCCCGTCGACTTCCAGCGGGTAGTTCAGTGCCTGTTCGTCGGCGACGAAGGGGATTTCGGCGGGCACGAAGCGTGGTGGGCCCATGTCGACACACACCTGGCCGTCGTTCTGCACGTCCAGCTCAATGATGCCGCCCTTGGTTTCGACGCGGATGCGCTTTTTCGCGGTCAGGCGCTTGTCCAGCACGAACCTGGCAAAGCAGCGCGCACCGTTGCCGCACTGCTCGACCTCGGAACCGTCGGCATTGAAAATCCGGTAGCGGAAATCCACCTCCGGATTGTTTGGCGCCTCGACGATCAGCAGCTGGTCAAAACCGATGCCCGTGTGGCGGTCACCCCATTGCTTGGCATGCTTGGGTTGAATGTGTGCGTGCTGGCTGACCAGGTCCAGGACCATGAAATCGTTGCCCAACCCGTGCATCTTGGTAAAACGCAGCAGCATGGGTTCACTCCGGCAGCAGGCTTTCGCCGGCGAACAGTTCGGCAATGGTCTCGCGACGGCGAACTTCGAACGCCTGGTCGCCGTCGACCAGGATTTCTGCGCAACGGCCACGGGTGTTGTAGTTGGAGCTCATCACAAAACCATAGGCGCCCGCGGACTGCACGGCCAGCAGGTCACCTTCGGCCAGGTTCAGTTCGCGATCTTTGGCGAGGAAATCGCCGGTTTCGCAGATCGGGCCCACCAGGTCGTAGGCACGGCCTTGGCCTTCGCGCGGCTTGACTGCACTAACGCCCATCCACGCCTGGTACAGGGCTGGGCGGATCAGGTCGTTCATGGCCGCATCGATGATGGCGAAGTCTTTGTGTTCGGTGTGCTTGAGGTATTCCACGCGGGTCAGCAATACGCCAGCGTTGGCCACGATGTAGCGGCCCGGCTCGAACACCAGGGCCAGGTCACGTTCGCCCACGCGTTCACGGATGGCCTTCATGTAGTCGGCCACCAGCGGCGGCTCTTCGTCGCGGTAACGCACGCCAACGCCGCCGCCCAGGTCCAGGTGACGCAGGTGGATGCCGCAGTCGGCCAGGCGGTCGACCAGGTCCAGCAGGCGGTCCAGGGCATCGAGGAACGGGTCGACGGTGGTCAGCTGCGAGCCGATGTGGCAGTCAACGCCGACCACTTCCAGGTTTGGCAGCTGTGCGGCGCGCACGTAAATGGCTTCGGCGTCGGCGATGGCGATGCCGAACTTGTTTTCTTTGAGGCCCGTGGAGATGTACGGGTGGGTGCCGGCATCAACGTCCGGGTTGACCCGCAGCGAAACCGGGGCCACTTTGCCCATCTCGGCGGCAACCACCTGCAGGCGCTCCATCTCGTCGGTGGACTCGACGTTGAAGCAGTGCACGCCGACTTCCAGCGCACGGCGCATGTCTTCGCGGGTTTTACCCACCCCCGAGAACACTACGCGGTCGGCGCGGCCGCCAGCAGCCAGGACACGCTCCAGTTCGCCGCCAGAGACGATGTCGAAGCCAGCGCCCATGCGGGCCAGCAGGTTCAGCACACCCAGGTTGGAGTTGGCTTTCACGGCGAAGCAGACCAGGTGCTCGACACCTTGCAGGGCATCGGTATAGCTGCGGTACTGAGCCTCGATGTGGGCGCGCGAATAAACGTAGGTTGGGGTGCCGAAACGTTCGGCGATGGCCGACAGGGCCACGCCCTCCGCGAACAGTTCACCGTCGCGGTAGTTGAAAGCGTTCATCTGATTTCCTTACTGCTCTGGCGTCTGCTCGGGCTCGAGGGGCTGTTCATCCTGCGGTTGAACAGGCTGGGCGTGCTGGTGCTGATGCGACTTGTGGCTGGCCTTGCCGTCCTTGCCGTCTTCCGGCAGGTACAGGGGGCCCTTCTGACCGCAGGCCGAAACGAGGCAGGCAACCGCGACCAGCGCCGCGAGCGAGGAAATCAGGCGCTTCATTGGGTGAAATCCTTTGAAATATGCAGTATTGCGCCCGAGTATACCGAGCGACCGGCGGCTTGCCTATGCAAGGGCCGGTCCGTCGGGCGGGCTATTCTTGTGACCGGTTAAACCTTTGCAATCGGCGGCTGGCGCCCGTATCTTGCCCGCCTTGCCTGTAATGCAGCCAATTTCGAGGTTCCTGCAATGAGTTTGAGCGAAGCGCGTTTCCATGATCTGGTCGACGCCACCCAACAGGCCCTGGAAGACCTGTTCGACGAGAGCGGCCTGGACTTGGACATGGAGAATTCCGCCGGTGTGCTCACCGTCAAGTTCGACAACGGCAGCCAGCTGATCTTCAGCCGCCAGGAGCCGCTGCGCCAGCTGTGGCTGGCCGACCGTTCCGGCGGCTTCCACTTCGATTACGACGAAGAAAGCCGCAAATGGGTGTGTGAGAAGAGCGAAGAGCTGCTGGGCGAAATGCTTGAGCGCATTGTCTGGGAGCGGGCCGGCGAGAAGCTGGACTTCGACGAGATCTGAAATGAGTGCCCCGGCGCGGCCGCCCAAGCCGCTTTACAGCAATGTCAGCCCGGCTGTTCCGTCGCCCTGCATCAGCGTGTGCAGGCTGGACGAGCGCAAGGTCTGCACCGGCTGCCACCGGCATGTGGAACACATCCGGGAGTGGCGTTCGGCGGACGACGAGCGGCGCCGGCAGATTTGCCGCGAAGCACAGGCCCTGCGCACGCAGGCTTGAGTATTTGCTCGGCTGTGGTAGTGTCAAAAGCATTCACAAACCCCGCCCTTGGGCGGGGTTTTGTTTTATCTGCCTACTGCAAATGCCTGTTCAAAGGAGCATGACTGGACCATGAGCACCAAGCCTTCCCTCATCCTTACCCGGCTGGATGTACAGCGTCTGGAACGCCTGATCGACAGCCTTGACGAAAATACGCCGGGGGTACTCGCCCTGCAGGGTGAGCTGGACCGCGCCGAGCAGGTGGTTGGCCATGAGGAAGTGCCGGCAGGTGTGGTGACCATGAATTCCCGTGTGCATTGCCAGGAAGAGGCCAGCGGCAAGGACTATCACCTGACCTTGGTATACCCCAAGGATGCGGGCGGTGAGGGTAAGGTTTCGATCCTGGCGCCCATTGGCTGCGCGTTGCTGGGGTTGTCAGTGGGCGAACAGATTGACTGGCCCGCGCCCGGCGGCAAGACGTTGAAACTGAAACTGCTGGCAGTTGAATATCAACCCGAAGCCGCAGGTGATTTCGACCTGTAGGAGCGGATTTATCCGCGATCACCGGCATCGCCGGTGCCATACATTGCGTTGCCTGCATCGCTGATAAATCCGCTCCTACAGTGGGCCAAACCGTCATTTAGCGCCTGTTCCAGCTCGCGTTTATAGCGCAGGTAAAGACTCGTCGACCCCAGTTCGTCGCCCAACAGGTCGGAAAGGTCCAGATCGGTGATGTAGCAGCGATAGTGCCCGGCACTGCGGCGCTGGCCCAGAATCTGCCGGGCGACCACAGCGTACAGTTCGTCGCCATGGTCCAACTCGGAAAATTCCTGCTGGGCGCAGTAAAGCGTCACGTGCACGCCTTCACCCGTACCGGCTTCCAGAATGGCCTGAACCTCGTAATAGGGTTGGTCGATGCCCTCGCTGGGCGCCGGGCGTGGCTCAACGGTGCGGGCCTTGCCCGGCCCGGACGGCAGCAATTGGGCGTAGTGGATCTGTAACGGCAGTTGCCGCAGGTAATCCAGCGGCAAGCGGGCATCGCGGCGCATCACAACCGAGCGAAGGAAGCGCTGCAAAGGTAGCAGCAGGTGGCTCTCGTCCTGCATCGGCAAGCGTTGCTGCCAAAGCGCATTGTATTCATCCAGCACGTACAGGTCGGCCCAGCCGTCGAGCAGGCGGTAGAACACCTGAATGCAGTCAGGGCGGCCTTGCTCCAGTACCAATGGCAAATCGTGGTCCTGCAGCGCATTTGTATCCAGGTGCAACGGGCTGTAGCTGCCACGCTCCTCGCCCAGGCAATCGAGCACTGCGCCATGCTCGCCCACAGTCGCCAGGCTCACCTCGCCGGGTAGCAATTCCAGCACATGGGTGTGCTGTGCTATTTGCAGCAGATAGCGGTGGTTTCGACCTTGGTCGAGCAGCAACTGAACGGTGTCGAAGATTTCCTCCACACGTTGGCTGATGGCCTGGGCCCGGTTGTGGCAGAAGCAGCGTACCCGCACGCGCGGCCGGTGGCTGCGTTGGCCGAGGTTGTTGAGGAAGTCGCGCAGGCAGCGCACCAAGGCATGGTCGCCGTCGTAACGCTGAACCAGTACTTCGTTCCAGCTGTTGAGGGTGATCTGGTCCAGGGTCAGCACCAGGTTCTCGCGCACCCCTGCGTAACTCAACGAGTCAGTGCGCTCGGTGGTCATCAGGATGTTAAGGTCGCGATGATGACGCAGTGGGTCGACACCCACGTTCACCAGCAACAGGATCTCATCCGCCACGCTCGGTTGTAGCAGGCGCACTTCGCTGACCGTTTCAAGCGGCAGGGGGATGCTCTGTTGCAGGCTACCCAGCAGATTGAACAGCTCGAATTCGGTCAGGTCGCTGGTACCAGGGTGCAGGGCCAGGCGTGTGGAAGTGTCGATAACGCCGTTGCGATGGGCCCAGGTCAGCAGCTCGAGCAATTCACGGCAACGCTTGATCGGGCTGAAATGCTCCCACTCGTGAACACCCAGGTTGCCGTTGTACAGGCCCCAGTGGTGCTGGCCGGGCTCTTTACGGTTGGGGGACTGAACGAGTGTCAGGGTATCTTCGGCAAGGTCCGGCGCAATGCCCGGGTTGATCACCTCAATCTTGCCTGCACGGCGCTCAAATGCGGCATACAAGCGGCGGCCCAGCACATTCAGGTCGCGCTGGTCGGCGCGGCTGCTGGCGCCCTGGTTCTGAGCGAACTGGCTGAGGAAGCGATAGCTGTGGTTGAGTTCTGCCACCAGTTCACGGCGTTCGACGGCAACTTGCCGTACCTTCCACTGGCTGCGGCTGTCGAGCATGGCCAACTGCCGCTCGTCCCAGCCCCATTCATCCGTCAGGCGCTGCAGCAGCTGACGTTGCCAGCCATTGCCGCGTGTGCGGTCCAGGCCGGAGAGTTTCTTGTTCACCTTCAGGTACAGGCTGCGCCGCACCAGCTCCAGGCGCGCCGTTTCACCCCGCTCCAGCAGGTAGCGCTCGATGCGCCGGTACACCATGACGTAAGGGTCGAGCTCATCGAGATTTGGCTGGCTGGTGAACACCGCCTGTTTGTAATCCAGGCTCAGGCAGCGCACCGTCGGGTGTTCGCTGGCGTAGACCTCAGTCAGCAGCAGTTTGAGCAAGGATTTGTAGGGTGAATCGATGCCTTTGAACAACTGCCACAAACCTGCGCCAACGAACTCGTCCGGCGGAATGTGCGCCATGTTGCCCAGATCGAGTGCATCTGTGCTGCGGATGAAACGTTTGGACAGCAGCGTTTCAGTGTAAGCCCTGTAGTTCTGCTCTTCATAAACCGGCACCAGCCACCACAACGGCGTGCGCCCGGCCAGCCAGATGGCGGTGCGATAAAACTCGTCCAGCAGCAAAAAATGCTGCGTGGTGCCGCAATCGTCGGAGCTGAGCTGGCTGTCACGTTGGCCCTGAGCAAAAGCCTGCGGGTCGATCAGGAAGAAATGCGCTTCGGCCCCAAGGCTGTCTGCCCAGGCTTCGAGCAATTGGCACTTGCGCCGCAGTTCATCGAGCTGAACCTCGCTCAGGCCCGGGGCATGACATACCCACAAGTCCATGTCGCTTTGCTCTGCCTGAGCCAGTGAACCCAGGCTACCCATCAGGAACAGGCCATGGATGGGGCGGTTCGGGTTGCCGAGGCGGGTTTTGTAAGTGAAAGACCGCGCCAGGCGCTGGCCTTCGGCGACCAGCTCGGCATCGGGTTCAAAGCCCGATACGCCGGCCGGAGTGGCTCCCGAAACGTAACCGGGCAGCAGCGGGTGATTGACGTGGAACAGCAGCGGCAACAGCGTCAGCACCTGCTGCTGGCGGGTCGAAAGCCCGTCCATCGCCCGCTGCAGCCGGCCCTGGTTGAGATGCAGGAACCGCGCACGCAATTTCGCCAGCACCTTGCGGTCGATGCCTTCGTCCAGGTCGGGGCGGATTTCGTGCGGGTGGTTCATGGTGCGCTCAGGGCAGGGTGGGGCTGTGGCGAGTTTAGCCTGAGTAACGTGCTCGGATAAGCGCCGAGTTATTTTTTGGCGTCATTTTTTTATCGCTGGTACCGGCCCTATCGCGGATAAATCCGCTCCTACAGTCCCTGTGTAGGAGCGGATTTATCCGCGATAGGGCCGGTACAGGCTTATGCAGGCTGAGGCGACTTGAGAATGTTGAGCAGCAACTGCACGCTTTCGACCGCATCATGCCCAAGGCTGGTCAGGTAACCGCCATCGGGTTGATCGGTGAGCTGTTTGTCATGCAGGCGCTTGGCTGCGGCAACCAAGGCGGGGGAGGCATTTGCGTGAATCTTGATACCTTCCTGGCTGCTGTCCAGATTGAACAGTGCAAGCACTTCCAGTTCGGCGATCAGTTCGGGGGTGAACGACATGGCGACTCCTGACTTCCAGACAAGGATGGCGGCACCGCCAGCGGTGCCTGACCTTGGAGTGTAGCCGGGTTATTCGTCGTCGCCTTGATCTGCCTCAGGCGGCAGTTCGGGCAGGGCGCGTAGGGCCGTTTCGTACCACTCGTTGTCGAATGGGCGGTCTTCGTCGAGCATGTTGTCGATCTCGATGGCCAGCACGTGTGCCATCAGGTTGAGAATGTCTTCACGCTCATAGCCGACCAGGGTCAGCTTGTTGAAGGTGGCCTTGGCAGCTGGCGGCTCGCCGCTCTCGATCTGGTTTTCGATGGCCTGGGTCAGTGTGGCCTCGGCGAAGGCTTCATCGTCGTCATTGCCGATGTCGGTTGGCTCGCTCATGGCGGTACTCCTGTGGTGGGGCGTACAGTTTGCCACGCTTGCTCTGGCCATGCCCGGCTGATCGGTCTATAAAAGCCGGGCCATCCCCACACGGCCTGGAGGCTGTAACCCAATGCTCAAGCTTCATGGATTCTCGGTCAGCAATTACTACAACATGGTCAAGCTGGCCCTGCTGGAGAAAGGCCTGCCCTTCGAGGAGGTCACCTTCTACGGCGGCCAGGCACCGCAAGCGCTGGAAGTGAGCCCGCGGGGCAAGGTGCCGGTGCTGGAGACGGAAAAAGGCTTCCTCAGCGAGACCAACGTGATTCTCGACTATCTCGAGCAGACGCAGGGCGGCAAGGCACTGCTGCCGGCAGACCCGTTCGAGCAGGCCAAGGTGCGTGAGCTGCTCAAGGAAATCGAGCTGTATATCGAGCTGCCTGCGCGTACGTGTTATGCCGAGGCTTTTTTTGGCGCGGCAGTCGAGCCATTGATCAAGGAGCGCGCACGGGCCGAGTTGCTGGCCGGTTTTGCCACGCTCAAGCGCAATGGACGCTTTGCGCCCTATGTGGCGGGTGAGCAGTTGACGCAGGCGGACCTGATGTTTGCCTTCTCGGTAGACCTGGCTTGCCTGGTGGGCAAGAAGGTGCTGGGCATCGACTTCCTGGCGGACTTCCCGCAGGCGAAGGCGTTGCTGGAATTGCTGGGTAAGAACCCGCACATGGCGCGGATTGTGGCGGACAAGGACGCGGCGATGCCGGCGTTTATGGAGATGATCAGCAGCGGGAAGCGCTGAGTCGGCAGAGGGGGCTGCTTTGCAGCCCATCGCGAATAAATTCGCTCCTACAGGGGTTAGCGTTTCGTTGTAGGAGCGGATTCATCCGCGAACGAGGGCGAAGCCCTCGCAATGGCTATTAACGCGAAGCCAGCAACGCCTTGCCGCGAACCACGGCCGCGCGCACCTGCGCCGGCGCGGTGCCGCCAATGTGGTTACGCGCATTCACCGACCCTTCCAGGGTCAGCACGGCAAACACATCCTGCTCGATCTGGTCGCTGAACTGGCGCAGCTCATCCAGGCTCATCTCGGCCAGGTCTTTGCCAGTATCGACGCCGTACTTCACTGCGTGACCAACGATCTCGTGGCAGTCACGGAACGGCAGGCCGCGGCGGACCAGGTAATCGGCCAGGTCGGTAGCGGTGGAGAAGCCGCGCAGCGCCGCTTCACGCATGATGGCATGCTTGGGCTTGATGGCCGGGATCATGTCGGCGAAAGCGCGCAGCGAATCACGCAGGGTGTCGGCGGCGTCGAACAGTGGCTCCTTGTCTTCCTGGTTGTCCTTGTTGTAGGCCAGCGGTTGGCCTTTCATCAGGGTCAGCAGGCCGGTCAGAGCGCCGAACACGCGGCCGCTCTTGCCACGTACCAGCTCTGGGACGTCCGGGTTCTTCTTTTGCGGCATGATCGAGCTGCCGGTGCAGAAGCGGTCTGGCAGGTCGATGAACTGGAACTGGGCGCTGGTCCACAGCACCAATTCTTCAGAGAAGCGCGACAGGTGCATCATCGCCACGCTGGCGGCGGCGCAGAATTCGATGGCGAAGTCGCGGTCCGAAACGCCATCCAGCGAGTTGCCGGCCACGGCTTCGAAGCCCAGCAGTTTGCAGGTCAGCTCGCGGTCGATCGGGTAGGTGGTGCCGGCCAGTGCCGCGCTGCCCAGGGGCATGCGGTTGGCGCGCTTGCGGCAGTCGACCAGGCGCTCGTAGTCACGGCTGAGCATTTCGAACCAGGCCAGCAGGTGGTGGCCGAAGGTAACTGGCTGGGCGGTCTGCAGGTGGGTGAAGCCTGGCATGATGGTTTCGGCTTCACGCTCGGCCTGTTCCAGCAAACCCTGTTGCAGGCGGGTGATTTCGCCCAGGATCAGGTCGATTTCGTCGCGCAGCCACAGGCGGATGTCGGTGGCGACCTGGTCGTTGCGGCTACGGCCGGTGTGCAGCTTCTTGCCGGTGATGCCGATACGGTCGGTGAGGCGTGCTTCAATGTTCATGTGCACGTCTTCGAGGTCGACGCGCCAGTCGAAGGTGCCTGACTCGATTTCGCCCTTAATGGTGTTCAGGCCGTCGATGATGGTGTCGCGTTCGGCATCGCTGAGTACGCCGACCTGCGCCAGCATCGTGGCGTGGGCGATCGAACCCATGATGTCGTGGCGGTACAGGCGCTTGTCGAAATCGACCGAGGCGGTGAAGCGGGCGACGAAGGCGTCGACGGGCTCACTGAAGCGGCCGCCCCAGGACTGATTGGTCTTGTCGGTGCTCATGGATTCACTCGTTGAAGGCGTGAACGAAAAAGTGGCGCCGATGATAGCAGGGTTGGGCCGGCAACCGCAGGACGCCGGTCGAGAGAAATCGGTGCAAATCATCCTGTAACGACAGGGCAAAGCGATATTCAACGATTGAACGGCAGTGTTCCACGGACCGTCTACAGTTGGACAGAGGACTGGCAGTGAATCTGTCGGCTCAGTGAATCTTTGGCCTTCGTATCGGTCTAGAGCGTGACCGCAGTGTCGCTCGACCTGCATCTGTCTACGCTATACCTGTGCGAGACTCACTCAGGAATCCAGAGCAATTATGAATGTCCTGATCGTTGATGATGAACCCCAAGCCCGTGAACGCCTGACGCGGCTATTTGCTGAACTGGAGGGGTACAGCGTGCTGGAGCCCAGCGCCACCAACGGCGAGGAGGCCTTGACGCTGATCGAAAGCCTCAAGCCCGATGTGGTTTTGCTGGACATCGGCATGCCTGGCCTTGATGGCCTGCAGGTTGCCGCTCGCCTGTGTGAGCGCGAGGCGCCGCCTTCGGTGGTGTTCTGTACCGGTGATGACAAGTACGGTGCAGAAGCGTTTAACAACAGCACGCTGAGCCATGTGACCAAGCCCATTCAACCCCAGGCCTTGCGCGATGCCTTGCGCAAGGCTGAAAAACCCAACCGGGGCCAGCTGGCCGTACTTACCCGGCCCAAAAGTGAAGGCGGCAGCCCGCGTAGCCATATCAGTGCACGAACCCGCAAGGGGATCGAACTGATTCCGCTGCCGCAGGTGATCTATTTCATTGCCGATCACAAGTACGTGACCTTGCGCCACGAGGCTGGTGAAGTGTTGCTCGACGAACCGCTCAAGGCTTTGGAAGATGAATTCGGTGAGCGATTCGTGCGCATCCACCGCAATGCGCTGGTGGCACGCGAGCGAATCGAGCGGCTGCAACGTACGCCACTTGGGCACTTCCAGCTGTTCCTCAAAGGCCTGGACGGTGATGCCCTGACGGTGAGCCGCCGGCATGTGGCCGGCGTGCGCAAGATGATGCAGACGCTTTGACGCAAACGCATACACAACCCTCGTAGAACAGGCGATGCTGCTATCATCGGCAGCATTTCTCTGGATCGGGGCGTTTCATGTCCACTCGCGAAATCCGTATTGCCACCCGTAAAAGCGCCTTGGCCTTGTGGCAGGCCGAATACGTCAAAGCCCGCCTGGAGCAGGCGCATCCTGGCCTGCTGGTGACCTTGGTGCCCATGGTCAGCCGTGGTGACAAGCTGCTTGATGCGCCTTTGGCGAAAATCGGCGGCAAGGGCCTGTTTGTCAAAGAGCTGGAAACCGCCCTGCTGGACAATGAAGCCGACATCGCCGTGCACTCGATGAAAGACGTGCCGATGGATTTCCCCGAGGGCCTGGGGCTGTACTGCATCTGCGAGCGGGAAGACCCGCGTGATGCCTTTGTTTCCAATACCTTCTCCAGCCTTGAGGCGCTGCCTGCCGGCAGCGTCGTGGGTACGTCCAGCCTGCGCCGCCAGGCCCAGTTGCTGGCACGCCGCCCGGACCTGAAAATCCAGTTCCTGCGCGGTAACGTCAACACGCGCCTGGCCAAGCTTGATGCCGGTGAGTACGACGCCATCATTCTTGCCGCCGCGGGTTTGATTCGCCTTGGGTTTGAAAACCGCATCACCTCCTCGATCAGTGTCGACGACAGCCTGCCGGCGGGTGGTCAGGGTGCCGTTGGGATCGAGTGCCGCAGCGCCGACAAGGAGATCCATGCGTTGCTGGCACCGCTGCACCATGTTGATACCGCCGACCGGGTAGTAGCCGAGCGCGCATTGAACAAACGCCTGAACGGTGGTTGCCAAGTGCCTATCGCGTGTTACGCGGTGCTTGAAGACGGGCAGCTTTGGCTGCGCGGCCTGGTCGGCCAGCCTAGCGGCGGCAAGCTGCTGGTGGCCGATGCCCGCGCCCCCCGATCGAGCGCCGAGGCGTTAGGCGTGCAGGTTGCCGAAGACCTGCTGGGCCAGGGTGCAGAAGCCATCCTCAAGGAAGTCTACGGTGAGGCCGGGCACCCGTGAGCCCTTGGCGCCTGTTGCTGACCCGGCCTGCCGAAGAGTGCGTTGCATTGGCGCAAAGCCTGGCGGCGCAAGGCGTGGCCAGCAGCAGTTTGCCTCTGATGGCAATAGAACCCGTTGTGCTCGACCCTGTCGAGCACCAGCATATTTCAGCCCTGGGGCAGTATCAGGCGGTCATCGTGGTCAGCAAGCCGGCCGCCAGGCTGCTGCTGGAACGGTTAGCGCAGGCTGGGCTGCAAGCCCCGCTCAAGGGCTGGTTCACGGTAGGGGAGGCCACGGCCGGGATCCTGCAATCCGCTGGTCTGAAGGTGAATTTCCCTACACAAGGTGATGACAGCGAAGCCTTGCTCTTACTCCCGGCCTTGCGCGAGGCTATCGCAGTTCCTACGCCACGAGTCGTGATTGTCCGTGGTGTCGGAGGTCGCGAACTGCTGGCCGAGCGTCTTGGGGAGCAAGGTGCTAGTGTCGATTATCTGGAACTGTATCGCCGCTGCCTGCCGGAATACCCGCCGGGCACCCTGATGCGCCGTATCGAAGCGGAACGCCTCAATGGTCTGGTGGTCAGCAGTGGGCAGGGCTTTGAACACTTGCGGCAAATGGCCGACGCGCACTGGCCGCAGCTGGCGCGCCTGCCGTTGTTCGTACCGAGCCCACGGGTGGCCGAACAGGCCAGGGCCGCAGGGGCCCAACAGGTTGTGGATTGCCGTGGCGCGAGTGCCGCGGCCTTGCTGGCAGCCGTGCAGCGCAGCGCTGCACCTGCCTCTTAAGGCGCTGAGCATCAGAGCGATGCGCCCCCATGCAAAGGATGGATACGTGAGCGAAACTGTCTTGTCCAACAATGATCAGCCGTCGGCCCAGGAGCCGACACCAGCGGCTACTCCCGTTCCCGCCAGGCGCACTGGCAGTGGCCTGGCGCTTTTGGCCCTGCTGGTGGGGGCTGCAGGGGTTGCGGTGGGCGGTTGGGGTGTCTGGCAGGTGCGGCAGCTGCAAGGCAGTGAAGTGAGCCAAGGCCAGCACCTCGAAGCGTTGAACCAGCGTGCGGCGGCCCTGCAGCAACGTGAGCAGCAAATCAGCGCTCAACTGGCGAGCCTGCCGGCGGCCAGTGAACTGGAAGACCGTCGCCGTTTGGTGGCGCAGCTGCAGGGTGACCAGCAACGCCTGAGCCAGCGGCTGGAAACGGTGCTTGGCGAAAGCCGCAAGGAGTGGCGCCTGGCTGAAGCCGAGCACCTGCTGCGCCTGGCAACGCTGCGGCTTTCGGCGCTGCAGGACATCACCAGCGCGAAGGCATTGGTGGAAGGCGCAGATGAAATCCTGCGTGAGCAAAGCGACCCGGGCGCCTTTGCTGCCCGTGAGCAACTGGCGCGCAGCCTTGCCACCCTGAACAGCACCCAGCAACCAGACCGAACCGGCTTGTTCCTCAAGCTTGCAGCCCAGCGTGAACTGGTGCAGCAACTCAGTGCCCAGTCTCCGGAGTTTGATAGCAACGCCGATGCAATGGGCGCGCTCACTTCTGATGGGGACGGCGCCAGCCGGCTCTCGCAATGGTGGGCCGAGATCTCCAAGTATTTCCAGGTCGATTTCAATGCCGATGAGAACGTGCGGCCCTTGTTGGCCGGGCAGTCGCTCAACCAATTGCGTCTGGCCCTGAGCCTGACCATCGAACAAGCCCAATGGGCAGCGCTGAACGGCGAAGGCAAGGTTTATACCCAAGCCCTGGACGACGCACGCAGTGTGTTGCTGGCCAACTTCAATGCCGACAACCCGCAAAGCAAAGCCATGCTGGACAGCCTCAATGCATTGGCCGACCAACCCGTCTCGGTCGTTACACCTGACCTGAGCGAAAGCCTGGCTGCGGTGCAAGCGTACATCCAGCGCCGCCATCTGCCCGCCGAAGCCGAGGGGGGCAAACAATGAAACGCGTCTACCTGCTGGCCGTGGTGGCCATTGTGGTGGCTGCAGCGTTGGGCATCGCGGTGGCCAAGCACAGTGGCTACGTGCTGATTTCCTATGGCGGCTTCCGCTATCAGTCCGGGTTGTGGGCCGCGCTGGCCGCGCTGGTCGGTATCGTCGTGCTGTTGCTGTTGCTGCGCTATCTGGTCGGGCTGATGCTGACCTCCAGCGGGGTGGTAAACCCGTGGTCGCGGCGTAACCGCAGCCGCCGGGTACGTATCGCCATCGAGCAGGGTCAACTGGACCTGGCCGAAGGCCGCTGGGCCAGCGCCCAGCGTCATTTGCACCGCGCCGCTGAGCATGAGCGCCAGCCATTGCTCTACTACCTTGGCGCCGCCCGTGCGGCCAACGAGCAAGGTCGCAAGGATGAAAGCGACAATTTGCTGGAGCGTGCGCTGGAGCGCCAGCCCGAGGCAGAGCTGGCCATTGCCCTGACCCACGCACAGCTGCAGCTGGACCGGGGCGAATCCGATGGTGCTCTGGAAACCCTGCTGGCCATGCAAGAGCGGCACCCGCACAACAACCAGGTATTGCGCCTTTTGCAGCGTCTGTATCTGGAGCGCGGCGATTGGTCGGCACTCATCCGTTTGCTGCCAGACCTGCGCAAAGGTAAGGTCTTGCCTGCCACTGAATTGGCGGCGCTGGAGCAACGCGCGTGGGGGCAGAACCTCTGCCTGGCAGCTACCCGGGGCGAGGACGCTCAAACTGCACGTCAGGCCCTTGAGCGCGCCTGGCAACAACTGACCTCTGCTCAACGCCAGGAGCCGCAACTGGTGCTGGCCTACGCCGAACAGCTGCGCCAGGCAGGGGCTCAAGGGGAAGCCGAGCAGGTGCTGCGAACTGCCCTCAAGCGCGAGTACGAAAGCCACCTCGCCCGGCTGTATGGCCTGGTGCGCGGCGATGACCCTGCGCGGCAGCTGCAAACTGCCGAGGGTTGGCTCAAGGCCCATCCGAAAGATCCGAGCCTGCTGCTCACCCTCGGCCGGTTGAGCTTGCAGAACCGCTTGTGGGGCAAGGCGCGTGACTACCTTGAAAGCAGCTTGCAGATGGAACGTAACCCGGAAGCGTGTGCCGAGCTTGCCAGGCTGCTCGCCGGCCTTGGTGAGACCGAGCGCAGTAACCAACTGTTCCAGGAAGGCCTCGGCTTGCTGGATGAACGCCTGCTGGCCTTGCCTCTCCCGGACGGCGCTCGCGCCTGAGCAACCCATGAGCCCGCGCTAGCGTGCGGGTTCATGGGGTTGGTAAATCTTCCGACGAAACAAGTTATTTCCAGAATTCGTCCCATCGGAACTTTCCTACAAATCAGGTAGAGAATTCACTCAACTCTCAGTGCCTTCTCAACCCTGTAGCGCCTTGAAACAAAGTGCGCCTTTCCTCTACCGTTTCAAGTCACTTCATTGTCCCGGGACTTCACCGCCCATGCTGCCGGCCCGATTGCGCGCCTTCTTTGCCCCTGCCTGCCTTGCCTCGCTGGGTGTGCTGCTTGCGTCCTTCCAACTGGAGTCCAGCCTGGGTTTGCTGCCTTGCCCGCTGTGTTTGAGCCAGCGCTTGCTGCTTGGCGTCTATGCCTTGATATGTTTTGCCGCAGCGGTGCACGGCCCTGGTGTCCGCGGCACACTGAGGTATGCGCGCCTTGCGCTGGCAAGCGCGACTGCCGGCGTTTTCCTGGCGGCTCGGCATGTGTGGTTGCAAGGGGCAGATAACTTCTTCGATGAGTGCCCGATGTCGATTTGGGGGTTGCTGGACAGCCCATGGGATGAAGCAGCCAGCCAGCTGTTGCTGGGAGGGCCTGATTGCAGCGCCATGACCTGGAGCTTTCTCGACCTGACCCTGCCAGAGTGGAGCATGCTGGCGTTCCTGTGTTTGGCGGCGCTGCCCTTGATTTGCCTGCTGGCGTATCGTTTCCGCACACTGGGCAGAATTTGACCTGGCGCAAGGCCGGGGCATTCGTTCGACCAGTGGTGACGGTTCAAGGTATTAAACGCTTGTATGAACTTTGTCAGCTGCGTACCTTGATGCTCAGCACGCGCGGGAATAATCTCGCAGCACGCATACCGAAAACACAACTGCTCGATGCCGTCCTGCTGATGTCACCTTTGTGCTGCACGGTTGAGGTGCGAGGTGCAGCGGCATCTACCCAGAAGGGAAGAATCGTCATGCTCGATAGTTGTCAGAACGCTCAGGAACGCTGGGGCGGGGTTCACAGTCTGATCGATCGTTGGCTCGAGGAGCGCGAGCAGCTGGTGCAGGCTTTCCGCGCATTGCGCGATGGGAAGGCGGCCTTCGCCGACAAGGACACCAACGGGGACTTTTGTGCGCTCCTGGTCGATTATGTTTCTGCGTGGCACTTCGAAGTCTGCGAGCAATTGGTCAGTGAAGCCAAGGCGTTCGGGGATGAGAAGGCGCTGAAGCTGGCAGAAGAAATCAACCCGCGGATCAATGACACCACCCAGATCGCATTGGCCTTCAACGACCATTGCGCAAAGGCTGAATGCAAAGACACCGAGCGTTTCGCCGAGAAGCTTGGCAAGCTCGGTAGCCTTTTGCATGAGCGCTTCGAGCTGGAAGACTGCTTGATCGAGGTGCTGCACAACGCGCACAAGGAAGAGGACGTGGTCGAGGCGTGATGCACGGCTTCAGTCGCCGACTGCCAGCAGCTCGATTTCGAACACCAGTGGAGTGTAGGGCGCAATCAGGTCTCCCGCGCCCTCTGCCCCATAGGCTTGTGCCGACGGAATCACCAACCGCCATTTCGAACCCGCCTTCATATGCGGCAGGGCCACCTGCCACCCTTCGATTACCGAGTCCAGCTTGAACCACTGGGGCTGCTGGTTCTGATCAAAAACCGACCCATCCGGCAGTTTGCCCACGTAACGCACCTGAACCTTGCCGTCCGCTTTTGGCTGGGTGCCATTGCCGCTTTTCAGCTCGCTGTAGAGTACGCCTTCAGGCAGTTCGTGAACCCCGGCGCGCGCCCGTTCGTTGGCCATGAACCGCGTTTCGACCGCCTGAAGCTTGGCTGTCTCGGCGTCCACTGCCGCCTTGTTCGCCTGCTCTTCGTGCTGTTGCAAAATGGCTTGCATGCGCGCGTTGTCGAGCTTCAGCGGCTGGCCTTGATATGACTGGCGCAGCCCTTCGACCAGCGCGTCCAGTTGCAGCCCTGGCACTTCCTGGCGCAGGCGCTCCCCCAGGCTTGCGCCCAGGCTGTAAGCGAGGTCGTGTTCATTCGCGGTAGGCGCTTCAGTGGCCGCCAGCGCAAATGGCGCTGCCAGATACAGGCTGAGAAACAGAGAACGAGGCATGGTCAACTCCGGCTCATTGAGCGGGAAAGTATGCCAGCCTTGTTGGCGAGATAAACGTAAATATCAGCAATACTTTGTTAAGCAACTACACTTGCACGGAGCTGCAAGATAACAACTTTGCCCAGGCATGCAACGCGGCGCCGCCGATACTGTCAACATGCCCTAGCGGCGGTAGCAGCAGAAGCATAGTATGAGCCGCAATCTCGTCAGCCAGGAGGTAAACCATGTCGGCCAAGAAGAAGCCAGTAAGTACACCGTTGCACCTGCTCCAGCAACTTTCGGGCAGCCTGCTCGAACATTTGGAAGATGCCTGCTCGCAAGCGCTGGCTGATGCGGAAAAACTGCTGGCCAAGTTGGAAAAGCAGCGCGTCAAGGCCCAGGAAAAACTGCATAACGGCCGCCTGAAGTTGCAAGACGCAGCCAAGGCAGGCAAAGCCAAAGCTCAAGGTAAAGCTCAAAAAGCAATTGGCGAACTTGAAGGGCTGCTCGACTCGCTCAAAGAGCGCCAAACGCAAACTCGCACTTATATTCAGCACCTCAAGCGCGATGCGCAGGAAAGCCTGAAGCTGGCCCAGGGCGTGGGTAAGGTGCGTGAGGCTGCTGGCAAGGCACTTGATCAGCGCGCAGTAGCAGCCAAGGCGGCGAAACCTGCTGTAGCCAAAGCCCCAGCCAAAACTGCATCGAAACCTGCGGCAAAGGCACCGGCCAAACCTGCGGCCGCCAAGGCACCTGCCCGGGCAGCTGCCAAACCCGTTGCTGCCAAGGCGCCGGCGAAAACGGCTACGGCCAAGCCAGCTGCTAAACCTGCCGCTGCGAAGGCTCCGGCCAAAACGGCAGCCGCCAAGCCTGCTGCTGCCAAGGCACCGGCCAAAGCGGCTGCGGCCAAGCCAGCCGCCAAACCTGTTGCTGCCAAAGCTGCCGCTGCCAAGCCTGCAGCCAAAACAGCACCGGCCAAACCAGCAGCTGCCAAGCCTGCGGCTAAACCTGCAGTGGCCAAAGCACCGGCCAAAGCTGCTGCAAAACCTGCAGCTGCAAAACCCGCCGCCGCCAAAGCACCGGCTAAACCTGCCGCTGCCAAGCCTGCAGCAAAACCTGCTGCTGCCAAGCCTGCCGCCGCCAAGCCTGCCGCCAAACCCGCTGTAAAAGCCCCCGCCAAACCACGCACCACCAGACCCGCTGCCAGTAAGCCAGCCGAAACCAAGCCAGCTACCCCTGCTGCAAGTGCACCGGTAACCAACTCGGCAACACCTGCCACTCCTGCTACCCCGGCCAGCGCGCCAGCTCAGGCACCGTCCTCGGCCTCCTGAAGCCCTGCCGCCGCGACGCGCAACTGATTCAGCGCGTCGTGGCCCCGGGCGTGCTCGGGTGTCAGCAACGTCAGCCAATCAGCCTCGCCGGCGCCTGAAGGCCACGCTTGGGCACAGGCTTCAAGCCGCTGCAGCAGCAGCTTTTCGGCTTGCAGCTCCAACCCCTTTACCTGCTCACGCAACGCAGCCAGCTGCGGGTCTTGTTGTGCTTGTGCGCGCCATTGCTGGCGCAGGTGGCGTAGCATGGAAACGACCTCTTGCTGCCAAGGCGCCGCTAACGTTTGCAATGCCTGTATACGGTCACGGGTCGGTGCAACGCCGCGGCCTTGTAGCCAGGTTGCGCACAGCAGCATGCAAACATCACAGCCTTGGGCTTGCAGGCTCAGGCAGGCCTCTTCGACGCCGGGGCGGGTATACAAGGCCAGCGCGTAATTCCACAGGTCGGTGTGCATCATTCCACTCACGCTATGGGCCGAGGAAGCTGGTAGACTCCGCGACCATCATGATCAGACTATCCAACCTCACTTTACAGCGTGGTCCGCAGCGCTTGCTAGAAGGCGCCGAGATGACCCTGCACGCCGGTCACAAGGCCGGCCTGATCGGCGCCAACGGCGCCGGAAAATCCAGCCTGTTCGCCATGCTGCGCGGTGAGCTGTCGCCCGATGGTGGTGATTGCCTGCTGCCGGGTGACTGGCGCATCGCCCACATGCGCCAGGAGGTCGACACCCTCGACCGTATCGCAGTGGACTATGTGCTCGATGGCGACGCCCGCCTGCGCAAGGTCCAGGCCGAACTTGCCGTGGCCGAGCAGGCTCATGACGGCACGGCCCTGGCACGTCTGCACAGCGAACTGGAAAGTGCCGACGGCTATACCGCCGACGCTCGCGCCCGTAAGTTGCTGGCTGGGCTGGGCTTCACCAACGAGCAGATGGACCGCCGTGTCGGCGACTTCTCCGGTGGCTGGCGGATGCGCCTGAACCTGGCGCAGGCACTGATGTGCCCATCCGACCTGCTGCTGCTCGACGAACCCACCAACCACCTGGACCTTGATGCGATCCTGTGGCTTGAGGACTGGCTCAAGGGCTACCCGGGCACGCTGTTGCTGATTTCCCACGACCGCGACTTCCTGGATGCGGTCGTCGACCATGTGCTGCATGTAGAGCAGCGCAAGCTCAACCTGTACAAAGGTGGCTACACCGCTTTCGAGCGTACCCGTGCCGAGCGTTTGGCCCAGCAGCAACAGGCCTACGAGAAGCAGCAAGCTCAGCGCGCGCACATGGAAAAGTACATCGCCCGCTTCAAGGCTCAGGCCACCAAGGCTCGCCAGGCGCAGAGCCGCATCAAGGCCCTTGAACGCATGGAAGAGCTGTCGGCGGCGCATGTGGATTCACCGTTCGACTTCGTTTTCCGCGAGTCGCACAAAATCTCCAGCCCGTTGCTGAGCCTGTCCGAAGGCCGTCTCGGTTATGGCGACAAAGCCATCCTCGACAAGGTCAAACTGCAGCTCACCCCCGGTGCCCGGATTGGCTTGCTTGGCCCCAACGGTGCGGGCAAGTCCACCCTGATCAAGAACCTCGCTGGCGAGCTGGAGCCGCTGGCAGGGCGCCTGGTACGTGGCGAAAACCTTGCCGTTGGCTACTTTGCCCAGCACCAGCTCGACTCGCTGGACGACAAGGCCAGCCCGCTGCTGCACCTGCAGCGCATCGCGCCCACCGAGCGCGAGCAGACGCTGCGGGATTTCCTGGGTGGTTTCGACTTCCATGGTGACCGGGTCGATGAGCCGGTGGTGAATTTCTCGGGTGGCGAAAAGGCCCGCCTGGCCTTGGCCCTGATTGCTTGGGAGCGGCCAAACCTGCTGCTGCTTGACGAACCGACCAACCACCTCGACCTGGAAATGCGCCTGGCGCTGACCATGGCATTGCAGGAGTTTGCCGGTGCCGTGGTGGTGGTATCCCACGATCGGCACTTGCTCAAGAGCACCACTGACGACTTCCTGCTGGTAGCCGATGGCAAGGTTGATGTGTTCGACGGTGACCTGGACGACTACAGCCGATGGTTGGTGGAGTACCGTCAGCGCACTGCACCGGTAAGCAACGCGCCGGTCAACCCGGATAAGACCGACAAGAAGGCCCAGCGCCAGGCTGCTGCCGCGCTGCGTCAGCAACTGGCGCCGCACAAAAAGGCTGCAGACAAGCTGGAATCCGAGCTGAACCAGGTGCATGCGCAGTTGGCCGAGATTGAAGCGGCGCTGGGTGACAGTGGGTTGTATGAGGCGGCGCGCAAGGATGAACTGCGAGACCTGCTCGCTCGGCAGACCAAGCTCAAGCAACGCGAAGGCGAACTTGAGGAAGGCTGGATGGAAGCGCTGGAAACGCTGGAGAGCATGCAGGCTGAGCTTGAGGCGTTGTCCTGATCCATCACTTCGCGGCTGAAGCCGCTCCTACAAGGCTCTTCGCCAACCTGTAGGAGCGGCTTCAGCCGCGAAGGGCCAGCACAGGGAAGACATCCCTCAAAATTTACTGGTTATTTTTTCGCCAACACCTTAGCTTATCGTTTTGCACGATATGTCTGAACGAGGTGTGTGATGTCGATGGAAATGTGGCTGGGCTTCTTTGCCGCGTGCTGGGTCATCAGCCTGTCGCCAGGTGCCGGGGCCATCGCCTCGATGTCCAGCGGGCTGCAGTACGGTTTTTGGCGCGGTTACTGGAACGCTCTGGGCCTACAGCTGGGCCTGATCGTGCAGATCGCCATCATTGCGGCCGGCGTTGGCGCCGTCCTTGCTGCATCTGCCACCGCATTCCAGATCATCAAATGGTTTGGCGTGGCTTACCTCGTTTACCTTGCCTACCGCCAATGGCGAGCGTTGCCCATGGACATGACTGACGAATCCGGTGTGCGCCCGATCGGCAAGCCGTTGAGCCTGGTGTTCCGTGGGTTCCTGGTCAATGTCAGCAACCCCAAGGCATTGGTGTTCATGCTTGCGGTACTGCCGCAGTTCATCAACCCGCATGCGCCGCTGTTGCCGCAATACATTGCAATCACCGTGACCATGATCACCGTCGACATGCTGGTGATGGCGGGCTATACCGGCCTGGCCTCCCGTGTTTTGCGCCTGCTGCGTACTCCCAAGCAGCAGAAGCGGTTGAATCGTACCTTTGCCGGGTTGTTCATTGGCGCGGCTACATTCCTGGCCACCTTGCGCCGGGCGCCTCTCTGAGGAATTGAATGGCATCAGGGCTTTGCCACGCAAAAGCCCTGATGCTATCTCTGCTTATCCACCAACCCCTTGAGCAAATCGATCGGCAACGGAAACACAATGGTCGAGCTCTTGTCCCCGGCAATTGTCCCCAGCGTCTGCATGTAACGCAGTTGCATGGCACCTGGCTCCTTGCTGAGCATCTGCGCGGCCTGCATCAGTTTCTCCGAAGCCTGCAACTCGCCCTCGGCATGAATCACTTTCGCTCGTCGTTCCCGTTCAGCTTCTGCCTGGCGGGCGATGGCGCGAACCATGGATTCGTTGAGGTCGACGTGTTTGATTTCGACATTGGCCACCTTGATACCCCAGGCATCAGTCTGGGCATCCAGCACCTGGCGTATGTCCGAGTTGAGCTGTTCGCGTTCGGCCAGCAGTTCGTCCAGTTCATGCTTGCCCAGTACTGCACGCAACGTGGTCTGGGCCAATTGGCTGGTGGCAACCAGGAAGTCTTCGACCTGAATGATGGCCTTCTGGGGGTCTAGCACCCTGAAGTACACAACGGCGTTGACCTTCACAGACACGTTGTCGCGGGTGATCACATCCTGCGGCGGCACATCCAGCACCACGGTACGCAGGTCGACACGCACCATTTGCTGAATCACAGGTATCAGCAGGATCAACCCCGGCCCCTTCACCTGCCAGAAACGCCCCAACTGAAACACCACGCCACGCTCATACTCACGCAGGATGCGAAATGCCGACAGTAATAGCAGTGCCAGCACGAGAAGCACGGCACCGAACCCCAATTGCATGAACATCGTCACTCTCCTTGCGCCGCGGGTGCGGCGGCGCTGACTTCCAGCATGACCCCCTCGCGTGCGGTGACCCGCACGTGCTGGCCGGGTTGTAGAGGCGTCGAGCTGTGGACTTGCCACTGTTCACCTTGGGCCTGTACCGAGCCGCGGAACGGGTCTTCGCTGGTAACGTGGGTGACGGTGACAAGGCTGCCAACAAGCCCGGCGTCACCACTGACCAAAACACGTTGCCTGGCCTTGATGGCCATGCCCAGCACGCCGCCGATCAACAGCGCCGAGAGCACGGCCAAGGTACCTATCAGCGGCAATGGAATGCCAAACCCTGGAGCATCCGTGTCTATCAGGATCACGGCGCCCACCACGAAGGCCACAACGCCGCCGAAGCCCACCACGCCGAAGCTCGGTAGAAACGCTTCGGCAACCATGAACGCAAGGCCGAGCAGGATCAGCGCCACGCCAGCGAAGCTCACGGGCAACAGTTGCAGGGCGTAAAGCGCCAGCAGCAGGCAGACCCCGCCGACCACCCCGCCAACGGCGGAGCCGGGGTTCATGAATTCGAACAGCAGGCCGTACACGCCGATCATGATCAGGATCAGCGCCACGCTGGGGTTGGTGATAACTGCCAGCAGGCGGGTACGCCAGTCGGGCAGATACTCGACCACGGGTGCGCCACGGGTCTGTAGCAGCCGTGGTTGATCGGCGGCAGTGAGGGTTTTGCCGTGCAGTTGGCGCAGCAGGTCGGGCAGGTCGTTGGCCACTTGGTCGATGACCTTCAGGCGCAATGCCTCACTGGCAGGCAAGCTGACAGCCTGGCGTACGGCCTGCTCGGCCCAATCGGCGTTGCGCCCCCGCAGCTGGGCCAGGCCACGGATGTAGGCTGCGGCATCGTTGATTTGTTTGCGCGTAAGGGTTTCATCTTCGCCGCCAGATTTGGCCTTGTCATCTTTCGGCGCCCCGGGCGTGCCACCTATCTGCACTGGTGTTGCCGCGCCCAGATTGGTCCCGGGTGCCATGGCTGCCACGTGGCTTGCGTAGAGAATGTAGGTGCCGGCGCTGGCGGCGCGGGCGCCACTGGGGGCAACGAAACTCGCCACTGGCACGGGGCTGGCGAGAATAGCCTTGATCATCTGACGCATGGCGGAGTCCAGCCCGCCGGGGGTGTCCATGCGGATCACAACCAGTTGGGCGCCTTGCGTGCTCGCCTGTTCCAGGCCACGTACCAGATAGTCGGCACTGGCCGGGCCGATGGCATCATCGATGCTGAGCACCCAGATTTCGCCGGGCGCTGCATGGCCGCTCGGTGTCAGGCCAAGCAGCAGCAACAGCAACCAGCAGCGCCAGCAGCGAGCGATCACCTGTCGTCACCTTGAGTGTCTCCATGTCTGAAGTTTAGCCATGCCCGGCCGGGCAGGGCCTAAAATTGAACAGTGGGGGCGAAACCGGAGGTGCATCATGCGTATGGCCAAAACCCTTCAGCAGCGCCTGGACCAGGCCCACTGCGATTACGACATCATTCCCCACCCGCACTCGGCCACCAGCCTGGAATCGGCGCGCACGGCCGGGGTGCCCGCCGAGCGGGTGGCGAAGTCGGTCATGCTCGATGACCGGCACGGCAATTACATCATGGCGGTGCTGCCGGCCAACCGGCACCTGGACATGAGCAAGGTGCGCATGTCCGGCGCCTGGCAACTGACCCGTGAAAGCGGCTTGCCAACCCTGCTGGGCGACTGCGAACGCGGCGCCATCCCGGCAATGGGTGACGCGTACGGCATCAAAATGTTGCTCGATTCGAGCCTTACCCGCCAAAACGATGTCTACCTTGAGGCGGGTGACCACGATCACCTGATCCACATGAGCATGGAGCAGTACCTGAAATTGGTACCTAAAGCCGAAGTCCGTGAGCTGTGCTGATGTGCTCAAGCCAATGCCGGGTTGGCGTCGTGGACGGCCCGCCCGGCTTTAAGGAGGAAACATGGAAGCGCCGATTCATCCATTCGCCGAATTGTTCAAGCAACTGGGCCTGCCAGACGATGCGGTCAGCATCGACCAGTTCATTGCCAGCCACTCGCCACTGAAGAACGAAATCAAACTGGTGGATGCGCCGTTCTGGACGGAGTCGCAGCGCACTTTCCTGAAGGAAAGCATCATTGAGGATGCTGATTGGGCGGTGCCGTTCGATCAACTCAACGAGGCCTTGCGTCGCCCCCGAAAATAAAGTGCCCAGCGGCACCTGACGAGTGATTGGCCGTTGCTATGCTCAGGAAAAACAATAAGGGGATGGCGAGATGAAAGATCCCTATGCACCAGGATTCTGGTGCTCCGTGACGATCCTGGGCACCCTGACGGCCGGTTACTTTTACGGTATCCGCCACACGCACCAGATGAACCAGGCGGTGCAGTTTCTGTATGCGGCTGCGGCCGTGACTGCGGCGGTGGCGCTGGTGGCATTGACGTGGATTGCCTGGCAGCAGTTTCACCTGAACAAGCGGGAAGTGATTCAGGGTCGAACGTTGCTGACCATCTGGAACACCAAGGTAGCATTACGCCGCGTAGAGACGGTGTTCGACCGCTACTTCTGGGGCAGCTACTGGCATTCAGGGCGCACCTTCGAGGAGGTGATGGGCGAGCTCAAGGGCACGCCGCTGGAGCAGAGCCTGGATGCACTCAAACGCCAGTGCCGTGCTCTGGACCGCGAAGTCCACGACCATCATCACCATTGGCTGGCCAATGCCCGCGACCTTTCAAGCGTGGCCACGGCCATGGCGCGTGAGCGCTATCAATTGGACTTGTGCGAGCCGTCGAGCAACGGCCATGGCAACACGGCTGTGCTCAATCGGGACCTGGAAGTGCTGGTGTACACGTGGTCGGCGCGCCTGCGTAGCTTCGACCATCAGCTGGACGAGCTGGAGCGCGCCTATCACTGAGTTGGGGATCATTCACCCCGGATGTATTGCTCCAGCTGCTGGATCAGGTTCTGCTGTTCGGCAATGGTTTCCTTCACCAGGTCACCAATCGACAGCAGGCCTAGCAACTGGCCATGGCTGACCACCGGCAGGTGACGCAGGTGGCGGTTGGTCATCAGGTTCATGCAGTACTCAAGGTTCTGCTTGGGCTCGACGGTAACCACCGGTGCACTCATGATTTCCCGAACGGGAGTGGCTGCAGAAGATCGGCCTTTGAGCACCAGTTTGCGTGCATAGTCCCGCTCACTGACAATCCCTACCACCTCATCGTTTTCGATTACGGGCAGTGCCCCGACGTTCTTTTCCGCCAGCAGCTTCAGGGCGTCGAGCACCGAGTCGTCAGGGCCGATGGTGTACACGGTCTGATGCTGGGCTTTGGTTTTGAGGATTTCTTCGACGTTCTTCATACAGGCCTCTGTGGGTGGAAAACCGAACTCTCGGAGTAAATAAAGCATCCGGCACGCCAGCCTGCACGGCAATGCAGGAAACGGCATCGAGACGATTGAAAAACGCCATGAGCCCCGCTCCCGTTTATCCGGTAGGAGCGGGGGCGCCCGCGAGCAAGCCTTTTAAAGTTCGGGCATCTGCCCAATCCGCGCGACCATTTCGCTTACCACCTGCAAATCGAGCATGAACTGCTCCACGGTCTTGAACTCGTTGTCATTGTGCCCGGTGTACTTCACGTCCGGCATGGCCAGGCCGAACTGCACGCCGTTGGGCAGGTCGTGTACCGAGGTCGCGCCCGCCGAGGTACCAAACTCATGCTTCATGCCCAGGTTTTCAGTCGCCACAGCGAGCAGTGCCTTTACCCACTCACCTTCCGGGTTGCGGTACATAGGCTCATCAAGGCTGTATTCGAAAGCGACCGAGGTATGGCTTTTGCGGGTCCATTTGCCTAGCTTGTCGGCCAGCTCGTCCTTGATGGTGGCAACCGGCTTGCCTTTGGGTACGCGCAGGTTCACGGCCAGTTTCAAGCCTTTTTCGTCCACGCCGACATAGGTCAGCGAAGCGGTGAGCGGCCCCATGAAATCGTCCTTGAAGCCTACGCCGAGTTTGTTGCCCAGGTAATCCAGGCCCCAGTTGTCGGCGGCGTAGCGGGCAGCATCGGTGAAGTGGTTGTGCTTCAGCGGAACACGCTCGCCGAGCCCGTTGATGAAATCGAGCATGCGCGCCACCGGGTTAACTCCGGATTCAGGCTCCGAAGAGTGAGCGGAAACACCGGTCACGGTGAGCAATACATTTTTGCCATCTGGCTTGGCATGGATGCTGAAGTCCCCGCCATTACGCTTTACATAGTCAGCCCCGGCCTCTTCCAGTTGGCTGGCCAGTTGCTCAGGCTTATCGGCTACCAGTGTTGCCACCGAGGTAGTGGGGATCTGGTTGGTTGCCAAGCCACCCGTGAGGTTGGTGATTTCTGCACCTTTGCCACTGGCCGGGCGTTTGCTGAAGCTGGCCATTACAGTGCCGTAGCCTTTTTCGGCGATCACCACTGGGTAGCCACCGTCGAGCGCGAGGTTGTAATTGGGCGTGGGGTTGCGGGCGAAGTAGTAGGGGATGGCGTCGCCGCTGGTTTCCTCGGTGGTGTCGATCAGCAGTTTGAATTGTCGGGCCAGGGGCAGTTGCTCGTCCTTGGCGACTTTCAAGGCGTACATGGCTACGACGATGCCGTTCTTGTCGTCCTCGGTACCCCGGCCATACATGCGGTCGCCCACCAAGGTGACCTTGAACGGGTCCAGGCGCGTCCCATCGGCCAGTTTCCAGTTGTCCGGGTTGACTGGCACCACATCGGCGTGGGCGTGGATGCCGATTACTTCCTTGCCTGCGCCAAGCGAAATTTCGTAAACGCGGTTGTCGATGTTGCGGAACGTCAGCCCAAAGCTATCGGCCAGCGCCTTGATCTGGTCGGCGATCTTGTGGAACTCGGGGTTCTCATGTTGCGGCACCCCTTCGACGCTGAAGGTAGGGATCGCCACCAGTTCGCGCAAGGTCTCGGTGGCGGCCTTGGCGTACTTGATACGGGTGTAAATGCCGAGCAGGCGGTTGATTTCGTTCTGTTGCTCGGCAGACAGCGCTTTGTTTGC
This sequence comes from Pseudomonas sp. PSKL.D1, assembly GCF_028898945.1. NCBI lineage: Bacteria > Pseudomonadati > Pseudomonadota > Gammaproteobacteria > Pseudomonadales > Pseudomonadaceae > Pseudomonas > Pseudomonas sp. PSKL.D1. The sequence continues at coordinate 5,627,532 of NZ_CP118607.1, read as the reverse complement.
GAGGTAGGCGTTGAGTGTGGCGCCGAGGTTGTCGATTTTGGCTAGGTCGCTGTCTTTTAGCTTGCCGATAAATTGCTTGAAACTGCTTGGGTCGGTGCCGTCATAGGCTTTGATGATGGCGGCGGACTGCTGCTGCGTAAGGTTGGCGTGGGCGGGGAGGGTGAACAGGCTTACGCCGCTGAGCAGCAGTGCTGCGGTGATCTTCTTGAGTTGCATGGAGCGTGCATTCCTTCGCGATCAGTAACGGGGTGCCCACGCTAACACCAACCCACCGCGGTACGGGAGTACCAGAAACGCGATATGTCGCACAAATGCAAAAGCCCCGAGTTTTCACCCGGGGCTTTCAGAAATGGCGCACTCGGCGGGATTCGAACCCACGACCCCTGCCTTCGGAGGGCAGTACTCTATCCAGCTGAGCTACGAGTGCAACGCGCACGCATGATACCCATCTGATTCGGTGGCGTCCATCGCCTTGATCTATGGCCGTTTTTCCCCACGGCCCTTCAGGGTTGGTACATAGCCTGTAGGAGCGGATTCATCCGCGATAGCGTCGGCACAGATCACCACAAACCCATCTATCCATATGCAATATCAGTATTTCCGTCACGCGCGTTATGCCCACTATGCTCTAGTCACAACTTGTTATAACAAGTAACCGATCAGCGAAGAGACCCATGGCCGAACTGCTCCCCTTGTCCCCGGTACCGCTCTACACCCAGCTCAAGGAACTGCTGCGCGAGCGCATTCTTGATGGCACCTACCCACCCCACAGCCGCATGCCCTCCGAGAGTGAGCTGGGCAAGGCTTTCGACGTGAGCCGCATCACCGTGCGCCAGGCACTGGGCGACCTGCAGAAAGAAGGGCTGGTGTTCAAGATCCATGGCAAAGGCACGTTCGTCGCCAAACCCAAGGCGTTCCAGAACGTCAGCACCTTGCAGGGGCTGGGTGAGTCGATGACGCAAATGGGCTACGAAGTGCTCAACCGCCTGCGCAGCTTCCGTCACGTACCGGCCAACGCCCTGGTGGCGGCGCGGTTGCAGGTCGAGGAGGGTACCCTGGTGACCGAAATACGCCGGGTGCGCCTGATCAATCGCGAGCCGGTGTCCCTGGAATTGACCTGGCTGCCCAAGGCCGTCGGCGAAAAGCTGGAAAAGGCCGACCTGGTGACCCGCGACATCTTCCTGCTGCTGGAAAACGACTGTGGCATCCCGCTTGGCCACGCCGACCTGGCCATCGATGCGGTATTGGCCGACAGCGACCTGACCCAGGCGCTGGAGGTGGAGGAGGGCTCGCCGATCATGCGTATCGAACGCCTCACTCACACCGCCGACGGCGCGCCGCTGGACTTCGAACACCTCTATTACCGCGGCGATGCCTTCCAGTACCGCCTGCGCATCGACCGCCACAAAGGGGGCAAGGCATGAGCTTCGAAACCCAGGACTACGACATCATCGTCATCGGTGGCGGCACGGCCGGGCCGATGGCGGCGATCAAGGCCAAGGAGCAGGACAAGGCCCTGCGCGTGCTGGTGCTGGACAAGGCCAACGTCAAGCGCAGCGGTGCTATCAGCATGGGCATGGACGGCCTGAACAACGCGATCATCCCCGGCCACGCAACGCCTGAGCAGTACACCAAGGAAATCACCGTGGCCAACGACGGCATCGTCAACCAGGCTGCCGTGCATGCGTATGCCACCCACAGCTTTGAAACCATCGAACAGCTCGACCGCTGGGGCGTGAAGTTCGAGAAAGACGAAACCGGCGATTACGCCGTGAAGAAAGTCCACCACATGGGCGCCTACGTGCTGCCCATGCCTGAAGGCCATGACATCAAGAAAGTGCTTTACCGCCAGCTCAAGCGTGCGCGTATCGAGATCAGCAACCGCATGGTCTGCACCCGCATACTGCTCGATGACCAAGGCGCCGCCGCTGGTGTAATGGGCTTTGATTGCCGCACCGGAGAGTTTCGTGTGGTGCGGGCCAAAGCGGTGATCCTTGCCTGCGGCGCCGCCGGGCGGCTGGGCTTGCCATCGTCGGGTTACCTGATGGGTACCTACGAAAACCCCACCAACGCGGGTGACGGCTATGCCATGGCCTACCACGCGGGTGCCGAGCTGGCCAACCTGGAGTGCTTCCAGATCAACCCGTTGATCAAGGACTACAACGGCCCCGCCTGTGCTTACGTGACCGGCCCGCTGGGCGGCTATACGGCCAACAGCAAGGGTGAGCGCTTTATCGAGTGCGATTACTGGAGCGGGCAGATGATGTGGGAGTTCCATCAGGAACTCGAAGGTGGCAATGGCCCGTTGTTCCTCAAACTCGACCACCTGGCCGAGGAAACCATCCAGAACATCGAAGAGATCCTGCACAGCAACGAGCGCCCCAGCCGTGGGCAGTTCCATGCAGGCCGCGGTACCGATTACCGCCAGCACATGGTCGAGATGCACATCTCCGAAATTGGCTTCTGCTCCGGGCATTCCGCTTCGGGGGTGTGGGTCAACGAAAAGGCCGAGACCAGCGTCAAGGGCTTGTACGCCGCGGGCGACATGGCCGCCGTGCCGCACAACTACATGCTGGGTGCATTCACCTACGGCTGGTTTGCGGGTGTAAACGCCGCGCGCTATGTGGCGGATCGGGAACATGCCGAGGTTGATGTGGTGCAGGTGGAACGTGAGCGTGAGCGGGTATTTGCACCGCTGCGGCGCGAACACGGCCTGCCGCCCGCTCAGGTCGAGTACAAGCTGCGACGCATGGTCAACGATTACCTGCAGCCACCCAAGGTCACCAAAAAGATGGAAATCGGCCTGGCGCGCTTTGCCGAAATCGAGCGCGATCTTGAGCAGATGAAAGCAAACAACCCGCATGAACTGATGCGGGCGATGGAAGTGGCGGTGATCCGCGATTGCGCCGAGATGGCAGCACGGGCCTCGTTGTTCCGTGAAGAAAGCCGCTGGGGCCTGTATCACCATCGGGTGGACTTCCCCGAGCGTAACGACGCCGACTGGTTTTGCCATTGCCACCTGAAAAAGGGTGAAAACGGCGAAATGACCAGCTTCAAGAAAGCAGTCGAGCCCTATCTGATTGCCCTGGATACCGAAGAACAGACCGCCTATGACCGGCTGCGCGTCAAAGCCAACGCTGCCTGAACAGAACAGAGGGCCAAAGGCCCCAAGGACACCGTGAAATGGCCTACCAACCCCAGGAAATATTCTTTCGCAGCAGCGCTCCGGTCACCATCGACGAAGACAAATGCATCGCTGACAAAGGCTGCACCGTATGCGTTGAGGTATGCCCCATGGACCTGCTGGCCATCAACCCGGCCACGCAGAAGGCCTACATGGCCTTTGACGAATGCTGGTACTGCATGCCCTGCGAAAAGGATTGCCCCACCGGCGCCGTGAAAGTCGACATCCCGTACCTGCTGCGCTGAACCACCCAAGCCATCCGGCGAACCACCGGACGCCCGCCTGCAATGCCCCTCGTTTCCCACCACCCCATCCTGGTGGCGGAGACGATTCCAATACTCAAAACGATTCGAGGGGAACCACCCATGCGCCTTGCAACAACCGTGGCCGGCCTCGCGCTGGCGCTCGCTGGCCTGCACGCCAACGCCGAAACCATCCGCATTGCCATCGGCACCCAGGACACCACCATCAACTGCGCCACCGGTGGCCTGCTGATTCGTGAACTGGGCCTGCTGGACAAGTACCTGCCGCATGATGGCAAGTACAAGGACGCCAAGTACCAGATTGAATGGAAGAACTTCACCAGTGGCGCGCCCCTGACCAACGAAATGGTCGCCGGCAAGCTGGATTTCGGCGCCATGGCGGACTTCCCGGGTTCGTTCAACGGCGTGGCCCATCTGGACGCCGGCAAACGCAGCCTGTTCATCAGCGTGCTGTCGGGCAGCGTGCATGGCAGCGGCAATGGCATTGTGGTGCCCGCTGCCTCCAGCGTGCAGTCGCTGGGTGAGCTCAAGGGCAAGACCATTTCCGTGCCGTTTGCCTCCACTGCCCACGGCATGTTGCTGCGCGCTATTGCAGCCCAAGGCTGGGACCCGCAAAAAGACGTGCGCATCATTGCCCAGGCACCGGAAATTGCAGGTTCGGCCCTACGCAGCAATCGTATAGAAGCCCATGCCGACTTTGTGCCGTTTGCCGAACTGTTTCCCAACCGCGGCTTCGCCCGCAAGATTTATGACGGTGCCCAAGCCAACGCCCCGACGTTCCACGGCGCGCTGGTCGATGCCAACTATGCGAAAAAGTACCCGGAAGTGGTCACCGCCTACCTGCGCGCCAGCCTGGAGGCTGACCGCCTGATAGCGGCCGAGCCTGAAAAGTACAGCGAGCTGATCGAGAAGGTCACCGGCATCGAAGCCGAGGTCAACTACCTGTTCCACGGGCCGCTGGGCCTGCAGACCCGAGACCTGACCTGGAAACCTGAATACCGCCAGGCTGTTGCGACGTCGATCGATACCCTCAAGTTGCTCAAAAAGACCGATCGCGGGCTTGATACCAGCGTGTTCATCGATGACCAGTACATACGTGCAGCCTTCAAGCAAGCTGGGCAGGATTATGACAAGGCGCTGAAGAACTACGCCCCGCAGCCTCTGACCGCCACCGACGCACTGACGGGCAAACCCATCACCGACTTCAGCCGCCTGGCGCAAATCTGGGTGCGTGGCGAATACAAGGTTCGCCACTACACCACCCCGGAAGCAGCCCTTGGTGCATTGGCGCAGCTGGAGCAGGAAGGCAAGGACATCCGCGCCATCTACGCCCAGGCCGCCGACAGTGGCATCAAGTTGCTGGCCAACCAGGCATGGTTCGTGCGCAACGCCAAGGGGGAGCTGGCCGCCTTCCTGTTGAAGGACCAGGCCGAACAATACGCCAAGGCACATGGTGGAGAGGCGTTGGACTTCGTCAGCGCTAACCGGAAACTGGTCGCCCAGCGCTGACCTGGAGGCAATCGCCATGACCCGTGATTTCACGCGCTGGCCCGTGCGTGTTGCCTCGCTGCTTGCCTGCCTGCTGTTCTGGCAGGTGGCAGCCAGCGCGAAACTCGACTTCGGCCTGTTCACCTTCACCTATGTGCCCACGCCGTCAGCGGTAGTGGGTGCAGCCTGGCAGTTGCTCAACTCCAGCACCTTGCTGGCGCATTTGGGCAGCAGCCTCGGCCGGGTATTTGCCGGTTACGTCGGCGCGGCGCTGTTGGGCGTGGCGTTGGGCGTGCTGATCGGCCGCTCGAAGTGGGCAGAAGACACGCTGCTGCCGCCATTGGAAGTGTTGCGGCCAATCCCGGCTGTGGCGTGGATTCCGCTGGCGATCCTGATGTTCCCATCTTCGGAGCTGTCGATGGTTTTCATTACCTTCACTGGCGCGCTTTTCCCGATCCTGCTCAACACCGTTCATGGCGTTGAGGCGGTGGACCCAAGGCTGGTGGCCTCTGCCCGCAGCCTGGGCGCAGGGCGTTGGGCAATTCTGCGCGAGGTGGTGTTGCCCGGCGCACTGCCGAGCATCGTCACGGGGTTGGCCATCGGCATGGGGACATCCTGGTTTTGCCTGGTCACCGCCGAAATGATCTCCGGGCAGTTCGGTATTGGTTACTACACCTGGGAGTCCTACACCTTGCAGAACTACCCCGACATCATTGTCGGCATGCTGTTGATCGGTGTAATGGGCATGGGCAGCAGCGCCTTGATCAAGCGCCTGGGGGCGCTGGCAACGCCGTGGTACCGCGTGCGGAGGGCCACCTGATGAGCAGTTATCAACAGGCCCCGGCAACCGGGCGGATCGAAGGGCGCGGCGTTTCGATTCACCTGGGAGCGGGGGATGAAGCGTTCGAAGCCGTGCAACGCCTGGACTTCGACGTGGCCCCCGGTGAGTTCGTGTGCATCCTTGGCCCGTCCGGCTGTGGCAAGTCCACTTTGCTTGGCGCGCTGGCCGGGCATCTGGTGCCCAGTGCCGGGCAGCTGAGCGTGGATGGCGAGGCCATCGTTGGCCCGTCACCCCAGCGCGGCATGGTGTTCCAGCACCATACGTTGCTGCCGTGGCGCAGTGTGCTCGACAACGTCGCCTTCGGGCTGAAGATGCAGGGCCTGGGCAAAGCCGAGCGTGAGCAGCAGGCGGCAGAAATGCTGCGCCTGGTCGGCCTGTCCGCCTTCGCTGGCCGCTGGCCGAGCCAGCTTTCTGGTGGCATGCAGCAGCGCGCCGAAATTGCCCGTGTACTGATCAATCGGCCCCGGCTGTTGCTCATGGACGAGCCGTTTGGCGCACTTGATGCGCAAACCCGCTCGCGGATGCAGGAAATGTTGCTGGATATCTGGGCACGCATCCACACCACCGTGGTGTTTGTCACCCATGACATCGACGAGGCGCTGTTTCTTGCCGACCGCATATTGGTGATGGGCCCGCGCCCGGGCCGCTTCATCGAAGAGCTGCAAGTGGACTTTGCGCGGCCTCGCCAAGCGAGCCTGTTGACCAGCCCGGCATTCACCCATCTCAAGCGTCACTGCCTGGCCCTGCTGCGCCACGAAGAGGGCCGCGAATTGCCGCGCCTGACCCCGCTCGGCCTGCCGGACTCTGACCACCCCCCTCTAAGGATTGCGCTATGACTGAACGAAACACCGACCACCCCGACATCATCGATTTACTGCCCCGTTTGGGGGATGCCGATGCCGGAGTGCGGCGCATTGCCCTGATCGAACTGGCCGACCTGGAAGAGCCGCAGGGCCTGCCCTGGCTGACCGACGCGCTGCTTGTCGACGCTGCTGAAGGGGTGCGTGAAGAGGCAGCGCGGCTTCTCGAAGCCTGGGAGGATCCAGAAGTGATCCAGGCACTATGCGCAGCCTTGGCCGACCCTGCAGTGGCGGTGCGTACCGCGGCTGCGCAGAGTCTGAGCGAGATCAAGAGCCAGGAAACCGGGCTATTGGTCTTGCCATGGGTGGCCCACGCCGAAGCGTTTGTACGCGCAAGCACCCTGCGTGCCTTGCGCGAACTGCGCCTTGAAGAGGCTGCGGCCCCGGCGCTGGCGGCACTGGAAGACCCGGATGCCTCTGTACGTCGTGAGGCCGTGGGCGTACTGGGTTGGCTCAAGCACGCGCCAGCTTTGCCGGTGCTGGCACGCCTTGCTGCCAGTGAGCCGGACACCGAAGTGCGCCGCGCCGCCATCGGCGCTTTGGGGTTGGCCCGTGATGACAGCGTGCTGCCCGCGTTGATCGGTGCACTGGATGATGCGGCATGGCAGGTGCGCGAAGAAGCTGCCACTACCCTGGGCAAAATCAGCCAGCAAGCAGCGGGCGCGGCGTTGATCAAGGCCTTGGGCGACCCCTTCTGGCAGGTGCGCCTGCGTGCTGCCCGCGCGCTTGGCCGCCTGCGCCATGTTGCAGCGTTGCAGGCGCTGGCCGACTTGCTCGGGCATGGCATTGCCAACCTTCGCAAGGAGGCTGCGCTGGCGCTGGGCGAACTGGGCGTGGCCCAGGCCCTGCCCGCATTGGAACAGGCGCAGGCCGACAGCGACCCGGAGGTACGCAAGGCAGTGAGAATCGCCTTGGCGCAGTTGCAGGGCGCCCAGTGATGACTGCCCCTGTCGCTTTGCACAACGAGCGTGATCGAGGTGAATTGAAGGTGCAGTGGCCCGAGGGGCTGCAACAGCTTAGTCATACCCGCTTGCGTGGCGCCTGCCCGTGCTCGCAGTGCCGTGCCGCACTGCTCAAGGGGGCGATTGGCGTGGTGGTGGATGGCGTGCGCGTCGAGCGTATCGTCGTGCAAGGCTATGGCGTGCAGCTGGTGTTCAGCGATGGCCATGACCGCGGTATCTACCCGTGGGGCTACCTGCGCGGGCTGAGTTGATGACGGGTGGCAACGCAGTAGCACCACCGGTCATGCCAAGGTCGGCTCAATCGAGGACTCTCCCTGCCCAAGAGGATCTTCACCGTGCCCCTGGATCTCGATCATTTCGCCCGTAGCCTGGCGTCGCTGGGTGATGCCCGTGCCGTCATGGAAAAGGCCCGTGCCTTCCTGGGCGCTTGGCCCGACCCCTATAAACTGGCTCACGAGCATGCGGCCGCCTACCTGCTTGAACACACCGGCAAGCCTTTGGACCCGGACAAGGTCTGGTGGCACGTGTTCACCACGGCATCCAACGCACCGACTGTTACCGGTTGGCAGCACGCCGGCCCACCAACCCGTTCACTACGTTTTACCGACCTGCTGATTCACCGGTTTGGCGGCGGCTTTCAGGCCGAGCCCGACACCCTGCCTGTCTACAGCGGCTTCTACAATCAGGGGCTCGATGCCGAGCGATACGGTGCCAACAATGAGGTGGCCTTGCTACCCAAGGACGTCATGGATTACCTGTGGCAACTGGACTTCGCATCTGAAGTGAGCCAACGCGAAGCGCGATTTTGGGGGGCGGAGGGCCTGGATTTTCCGGCGCTGGCCCGCGCCTGCTTCCTCGCCGACATTGATCGGGCTGTTGAGGGAGGCCTGTTGGCTGAAGTAGATCGGCAGAACCTGAGAGCCTGGATGGGCCTGCAAGCGGGAGCACCGCTTACACTGGCAGCGCTGACGTATTCCGGGCATCAGCCAACGTTGACCGTGCGCCATTTCCAGCTCGGTAAGGGCCATTTGGTGACCTTCCAGCATGCGTCTGGCAGGCTAGTGGTCTACATGCCGTCGATGGCGTCGCCCTTGCGGGCATTCGAGGATCGGCGTGCAATGATCCGCTGGCTGTCCAATCGACTACGCGATACGGATGCGCAAAGCTGGCTCAGCACGCTGTACCGAATGGACGCGCAATCGGACCCGTACTGGCGAGCCGCCGCCCTGCAGAAGGCCCGTCAGCAAAGTGGCTCGTACTCCAGCCCCGAATGGCCATTTGGTGAGGGCCAGGCGCTCATCCTCCCTGATCTGTTCGACAGCCTGATGCTATGGGTGAAGGCCGACCTCGGCCTGACCTTGCACAATCTGGTCAGTAATAGCGACCTGCGCAAGCAGCTCTGGCGCGGATACCTGGGGGCATTCATCCAGGTGTTTGGTGGTTTTTCGCTAATGGCCTGGCCGATTGGCCTGGCGATGCTGGGTGCCGGCTTGGCACGGCTGGGGTTGGACATTGAGGGCGCGGTGCGAGCTCGCTCGGCACCCGAGCGCACTCAGGCCATTCTTGCTTCCATTGGTGACTCCCTGGTCAGTGCATTCGCGCTGGTGGATGTCGGGCTTGGTCTCAAGGCCTTGAGTTACCGGGAACCACCCCACTTCAGCGGGGTACTGGCAACGCTGCTGGAGCCTGCGCGCTCATCCGGGAGGATCAGGCAAGTGCTCGCAGACCTCGACAGCAACCTGGTTACCGTGGTGCCTGCGCGCACTTCAGGGCCTCTGCAGGGCGTGCATGTTGATGACCAAGGCCGCAGCTGGATCGCCATGGGTGAGATGAACCTGCCGGTCCACTTCAACAGCCGCTGGTCCAGCTGGATGGTGTTGAGTGATCTCGACGACCTGGAAATCCGTGAAAGCTTGCTGGTGCGCCGAGGCCTGGACGGACAATGGCGGCTGTATGCACCGGGCGGTGATACCGATGGCCTGACTACCCAATTCTGGGACACCTACATGGAACCCGACCGGGCCATGGAAGACCGGCTTTCAGTTGCCCTGTTGCAGCGTCAGACGCGCTTGCTGGAGCGCGCGGGGCTACCGACATTCGCTGGCCACATGGCCCCTGTGGATGAGTTCGGTCACCATTATGTTGAGGTGCAGGGGCAGCGCTTCCACACCTTCAGCCAGGAAGGTGAGCTGCACAATGACCTTGCTATGGAGTACAGCAGCCACATGGCCAGGGTGAATGATGTATTCCGGGGTGATCGCTCGCGCCTGCAGGGGTTTACGGACGAAACCCTCAATGACTTTATCGGGACTTTGGCCGACTCGCTGGCGCGATTGCCGGGCAGCCGGGCTTCATTGCTCTGGCGTGGTGGGCGTGGCGAGCGCGTGGGGCTTGGGGCACGCTATCGGGCGGGTGCGATCCGGGTAGGCGACCTGTTGGTCGCCACCGATATCACATCCTTCACCGAAAACCCTTACATCCCCCGCCGGTTCATGTTGCCCAAGGAGGCCGCTGCCCGCCCTCTCGCCGAGGTGGCCGGGCATTTTGATGAGAACACCGTGCTTTATGAGGTGGTGGGCAGCGAGCAGCTAAGCGGCGCCCCGGTAGCGCCTTTGTCATTGAACTGGCAGGAAGCGGAAGTGCTGTTCACGCCGGGTAGCACTTTCCGTATTGATGACATCCATGACGTTCAGGGGCAGCACTACCGCTTCATCAAGTTCAGGCTCCGTGAGCAGCCGCGGCGGGCCGATGAACCCGCCTTCGAGATGCGCAGCGGGCAACCGTTCGAGCGCTCGGCCTACGCAGACCTGGTGGGCAACCCGCCTTGGCTCGAGCGGTTTTTCCCGGCTGATCAGTGGCCGTAAAGGCTAAAGAGCGATCAGCTCTGGCCGCAGGCCTTCCACCCTGGAGGCCTGCGGTTTCAGGTGGGGTTGTTCACCGGTTATCTGTTGCAGCACCCGCTCGCGCAAACCGTGTAGCGCCACGCCCGTACGTCTGCGCGGGTGAGGCAAGTCGATTTCCACCACGCTCTTGATGCGCCCGGGGCGAGGCTCCAGCACTACCACGCGGTCGGCCAGGTAGGTGGCCTCTTCAGCATCGTGAGTCACCAGCAGCGTGGTTATGCCTGCGCGCTCGCGAATGGCCAGCAACTCGTCCTGCAATTGCTGGCGGGTCAAGGCGTCCAGGGCACCAAAAGGTTCGTCCAGCAGCAGGATGCGCGGGCTGGCGACCAGCCCGCGGGCGATGGCCACCCGCTGGGCCATGCCGCCCGAAAGCTGATGCGGGTAAGCCGATTCGAAACCCACCAGGCCGACCAGCTGCACATACTCATGCACCCGGCGGGCACGTTCGCCTTGTGTCAGTGGCTCGTTCACCAGCCCAAGCGCGATGTTCTGTTCAACAGTCAGCCAAGGGAACAGGCGGTGCTCCTGAAACACGATGCCGCGTTCGCCGCCGATGCCTGTCACCGGTTGGCCATCGACCTTGATGGTGCCGCTGTAGTCGGTGTCCAGCCCCACCAGTAGGCGCAGCAGCGTGGACTTGCCGCAGCCCGAGGCACCGACGATGGCAATGAACTCACCCTGATTGATCGACAGGTCAAAACCCCGAAGGGCTTCGAATGCCTGGCCATCGACACTGAAGGTTTTACCGACGTTCTCGAAACTGACCAGCGCAGGGGTGGCATCGGGTTGATTGGCCGCCTGCAGGGCCGAGGTGATGAAGGCGTTCATGCGGTTCTCCAGCGCGTGGCGCGCGATTCGAGGCGTTGTCCAAGGTTGCCGAGCAGGGCGCCGACCAAGCCGATCAGCACCATGGCGGCCATGACCTGATCCATGCGGAACAGTTGCTGGGCACCGAGCATCAGGCTGGCGATGCCGCCGTCAGAGGGCATGAAGTATTCGGCACCGATGGTGCCCAGCCAGGCATAGATCAGCGACAGGCGAAGGCCGGCGAAGATTGCTGGCGCGGCACCGGGTAGCACCAGCAGGCGCAGGCGTTGCGCCAGGTTCAGGCGCAATGCCTGCGCGGCCTCGCCCAGCTGTGGTGACAGGCTGGCGATACCGCGCTGGGTGGCGATCAACAACGGGAAGAACGCCGCCATGCCAACGAACACCAGTTTGGCGCCTTCCCCCAGACCAAACCATGCCGTCAGTAGTGGCACCCAGGCGAACAGAGCCACCTGGCGTAATGCAGACAGGCTTGGCCCCAACACCCGTTCAGCGTTTCGGGAAAGGCCCAGCCACAGCCCTATGAGCAAGCCCGCACCACCGCCCAGCAACAGGCCACTCAGGGTACGTTGCAGGCTCAACAGCAGAGCTTGCGGCAAAGAGCCGTCTGCCACGCCGTCGAGCAGGGCGCGCAGTACGCCCAGGGGTGAAGTAAGAATATTGTGGTCTACCCAGCCGAAAAAGCTGATCGTCTGCCATAGCACCAGCAGCCCCAATGGCAGCAAGAGGCTCTGCCAGCTTTGGGAGGTGGCCCTCAAACGTTGTTCGCCGGTGGCCGGTTGTGGCCACAACAGCAAGCGCCGTTCAAGTACCGAGAAGCTGCGATCCATCAGCGCGCCCACCAGGCCGATGAGGATGATGCACAGGAACACCAGATCCAGCATGAACAGCTGCCGCCCCCAGACCATCAGGTAGCCAATGCCTTCACTGGATGCCAGTAGTTCGACCGCCAGCAACGAGGTCCAGCCGGTGGCCAGCGCCAGGCGCACGCCGGTAAGGAAGGCGGGCAGGGCCGCTGGCAGCAGCAGGCGCAGGAACAGCAGGTGGGGCGGTAGCCGCAGCACGGCAGCCGCTTCGCGCAGTTTGGGCTGGGCATCTCGTACACCCACCAGGGTGTGTAGCGTCACGGGTACCACTACCGCCTTGATCAGTACCACCAGCTTGAGCAGCTCACCGATACCGAACAACAGCATGAACAAGGGGATCCAGGCCAGCGTAGGAATCTGCGCAAGCGCCACGAACGTGGGCAACACCAGCGTTTGTGCCCGGCGCGAGCTACCCATCCAGGTGCCGAGCAGCAAACCGCTGGCGATGCCAGCGAGCAATCCCCAGAACAAGCGCTGCAGGCTTATCCACAAATGCCCCCAGATTTCCCCGGAGCCGAAGTCCACGGCGCTTTGCCAGACCAGCGACGGTGCCGGCAGGATCTGCTCGCTCATCCAGTGCTGCCGGCTGGCCACTACCCACAACGCTACGAGTGCCAGCGGCACTATGACGGCGTGGAATCTGTAGGAGCGGCCTTGTGTCGCGGATGGGCCGCGCAGCGGCCCCGCTCGATTCCTGCTCAGAACTCCATTCATCGGCTATCTCTCGAAACGATCACACGTTATTCGCAAATGGAATTAAAAAATTACATATGCGTATTTCAAGAGATAAGAGCATGCGCCCCGTGCATGCGGAAGCCCCTTCGCGTTGCGTTTTCCTCATATTTTGCATGCGTTCCCTGCAAGCCCCTCGCGGAGCCGCATGACTGCTGATTTATGTCTTTCAGTTACTAAAAAATGAAGTTTTGATCTTTGTAGGTTCTAACGATCCCTGACTAGCTTCTGGCCAAAGCGCCGGCCCTCGCCGGTGGCAGCCTGCCAAGGAGCCGTGCCATGAAAACCCCGCTGCGTCACTTGATTACTGCCTTCAGCCTGTTCGGCCTGATTGCGTTACACGCCCAGGCCGCCGAGCCGCAAAGCATCCGCATCGCCGTGCCCGACTTGAGTGCTGGCAGCAAGCCAAGCGCCGGGGGGGTGGTGGACGTGCTGCGCGATCAGCAACTGCTGGAGAAGGAGTTTGCCAAGGACGGCATCCGCATTGACTGGCGCTTCTTCAAGGGCGCCGGGCCAGTGATCAACGAAGCACTGGCCAACGGCCAGGTGGACTTTGCCTATCTGGGCGACCTTGCAGCCATCATCGGCAAGGCCAATGGCCTGGACACGCATGTGCTGTCGGCCGGGGTGCGTGGGGTCAAGAGTTACCTGGGCGTTGTGCCGGGCTCGGGCATCAAAACCCTGCAAGACCTCAAGGGCAAGCGCGTTGCAGTGTTCCGCGGCACCGCCAACCAGCTCTCGTTCGCCAGTGCCTTGGCCAGCCAGGGCCTGAGCGAGCGCGACCTGAAAGTCATCAACCTGGACTTCAACGCTGCCAATGCGGCCATTGCCGCCAAGCAGATCGACGCCACCTGGGGCCTGTCCACGTTGCTGACTTTGCGCGAGCGCGGCCTTGTCGAGTTGCCGGTCAATTCCCGCGACCTGAAAGGCGCAGGCAGCACCCAAGCGGTACTGGTGGGCACTGGCGATTTCATCCGTCAGCACCCCGACCTTACCGCTCGCCTGGTCAGCGCCCAGCAGCAAGCTGCCCGTTGGCTGCAGGATGACCGCAACCGCGAGGCTTACGTAAACCTGGTGGCGACTACCGCCAACTACCCCAAGCTGATCCTTGAAGGTGACTTGGCGGGCGAAAACCTTGCGCACTACTTCGATCCGCGGCTGGACGCCGAATTCATCGGCCTTCTGCAACAAGGGGTGGACCTGGCAGCTAAAGAGCGCCTGATCCGCCGTAGCTTCAAGGTTTCCGAGTGGGTCGAGCCGCGCTTCCTCGATGCCGCACTGCAACAGCAACAGGCCACTCAGGCCGCCCGTTGAAACACCATCATTTGACCGTGAGGACCACAGCAATGAGCAATGCCGCATTGGCCACTGCGCCGCAAACCGTTGAACTCGACATCCACCCGGTTGCCGGCCGTATCGGTGCCGAAATCCGTGGAGTGAAACTGGGCGCTGATCTCGACAGCGCCACGATCGACGCCATCCAGGCGGCGCTGGTAGAACACAAGGTGATTTTCTTCCGCGATCAAGCGCATCTGGATGACCAAAGCCAGGAAGCTTTCGCCAAGTTGCTGGGCGAACCGGTGGCACACCCCACCGTGCCGGTGGTGGATGGCACCAGTTACCTGCTGCAACTGGACGGTGCCGAGGGCCAGCGGGCCAACTCCTGGCACACTGACGTGACCTTTGTCGACGCCTACCCCAAGGCTTCGATCCTGCGCAGTGTGGTGGCGCCGGCCTCGGGTGGCGACACGGTCTGGGCCAACACCGCCGCAGCCTATCGCGAATTGCCCGAGCCCCTGCGCGAGTTGGCCGACAAGCTGTGGGCGGTACACAGCAACGAGTACGACTATGCCAGCCTCAAGCCGGATGTAGACCCGGCCAAGCTTGAGCGTTATCGCAAGGTGTTCACCTCGACGGTGTATGAAACCGAGCATCCTGTGGTGCGGGTACACCCGATCAGTGGCGAGCGGGCACTGCAACTGGGGCATTTCGTGAAGCGTATCAAGGGCTATTCACTGGCCGATTCGCAGCATCTGTTCGCCGTGCTGCAAGGCCATGTGACCCGGCTTGAAAACACCGTGCGCTGGCGCTGGCAAGCGGGTGATGTGGCTATCTGGGACAACCGGGCAACCCAGCACTACGCCGTGGACGACTACGGAACCCAGCCGCGTGTGGTGCGCCGGGTGACATTGGCCGGTGAAGTGCCAGTGGGTGTGGATGGCCAGCTGAGCATCACGACCCGTAAAGGGTAAACCTTTGTAATCGATGGACTCGCCCCCGCCGAGGCATCACAGTGCCACGGTGGCGTTCGAAGAAGCCAACGGCAGCGAGGGCGAGACCATGAAAAAGCATAGTTCGAAGCACGATTCCCTGTCTTCCACTGATGTGGAGCTTTGCACAACCATCTGCGTAGACCTGGCCAAACAGGTCTTCCAGTTAGCAGGCGAGGATGCTACCGGTCGGGTGATCTACGAAGATCGCATCAAATCCCGACAGGCTTTCCATGATTTCCTACTCAAGGTGCCAGTGACGGTAACTGTCTTGATGGAGTGTGGTCCGGGTGCGCAAGCCTGGGCCAGGTTGCTGCAGGCCAAGGGTAATCCGGTTCGCATTCTGCCTGCGCAACGCGTGGCCGAGCACCGCAGTGGCGCCAAGAACGACCGTAACGACGCTCATGCCATTTTGCGCGCTGGTCGCGACAGCAGCATCGCCTCGATACCGGTCAAGAGCACCACAGCACTGACTATTCAGGCGCTGCACCGTATCCGGCGCGGCAACATCAAGCGACATACAGCGCTGGGTAATCAGATGCGTGGCTTGCTGCTTGAGCATGGTGTATCCATGCCCCAAGGTGATACCGCGATCAGTACACATGTACCGCGAGCTCTTGAGGATGCCTCCTTGCCCCTGCCTGATTTGTTGCGCGAGTTGCTCGATGAACTGCTAGCTGACTGGCTCTTTCTGAGTGAGCGCATTGCGACGCTAAGTGCGCGGCTCGAAGCGACAGCCCAAGAGGATAAGGTCGCACAACGGTTGATCACCATTCGTGGTGTCGGCCCCATCATCGCCACGGCGATCGTGGCGAAAGAGACAGAACCTGCACGCTTCGCCAGTGGCCGGATGTTTTCTGCTTTCTTCGGTGTCGTGCCCGACCAGCACAGCAGCGGAAACAAAATCAGGCTGGGCAGAATGAGCAAGCGAGGTGACGGCTACATACGCAGCTTGATGATTCAAGGCGCGCATGCTGTCTTGAGTCAGCTAAAGCCTGATTCCGATCAGCCAGATGATCGCCGCCTCTTGCGCTGGCTATCCCGCCTTGGGCGCAAGGAGGCGGCGATCAGACTGGCTAATCGAAATCTGCGCATTATTTGGTCACTGCTGCAAAGTGATCAGGTTTATCAACGCAAACCGAAAGGTCATGAGGAGGCTGCCATGAGCAGCTGATCAACCGAGCAATGCCACCGGGGCGCTGCGCGCCCCAACCCCTGCTAGTGAACATTGCCCCTTGGTAAGACCGTCGCAGAGAAATGCCTCCGCTCCTACAGGCCCGGCAACATTATGGCCTCAATGTAAACGGCAAACTGCGAGCTCACCACGATGTTGGCCAGAAGCGAAAAGCTTCCTCGAATAGGCCTGATACATAGATGCAACCGGGTTCCTATGTTCAAAAAGCAGCTAGACAGTGTGGGCGAGTCCATACATAGGAGCGGATTTATCCGCGATGCGGGTTGGCTAACACTTTCTGCTGGCCAGTCAATCGGGCGCCGCTCGCGCGGCGCATCGCGGCAGTCCGACGCTTCGGTGAATCCGCTCCTACAAGGCACTGCTATCGCAGGCTATCAATTGCCTCACAAGGCCCTGCGCCAACGGCGACAGCCCATACCCCACCCGGCTCACCACCCCATAACGGGTATAAAACGCCTCTTCATGCTCCGGCGCCAGGTCTGCCAACTGCAACGCCACCAGCCCCTCCCGCATGTTCGCACTGCAGGCGATACCAATCGTGTCCGAGTGCATCACCACGTTCAGCAACGCGTACCCGTGCTCGCATTCCACCGTCGGTAAAAAGTCCTGACGGCCGCTGAGGTCGCTCAGCACCTTGCGAATGTTCGGTGGGCGGAAGGTAGTAGCCAGCGGGTAATCGAACACATCCCGCGCATGCACCTGAGGGCGCTCGGTCAGCGGGTGCCCCTCACGGCAACAGAAGTGCCAGCGTTGCGCGGCCAGCTTGTGTACCCGGTAGTCCGGGTCGGACTCGAACTGGCGGGTGTCGGCGACGAAAAACTCGATTTCCTCAGCGATCAGCTTGCGGTTTAGCGCCTGCCAGTTATCCACCTGGAAGCACGTACGCGCTGCCGGGTATTCGGCAACGAAGCGCGCCACTGCACGTGGCACCAAGCCACCGGCGGGGGCCGGCCCCGAGCCAAAGCGCACCACGCCCGTGGTGGCGCCATTGAACTGGTGGATTTCGTTGACCAGGTTATGCGCCCCGTGCACCAGCCGCCGCGAATGCTCCAGCACCAGCAAGCCTTGCCGGGTAGGGGACAGTTCCTTGCTGGCACGGTCAACCAGGCGGCAGCCGACATTGTGTTCCAGCGTCTGGATGCTGCGGCTGAAGGCCGATTGCGACAGGTTCACCGCTGACGCTGCCGCAACAAAGCTGCGGTGCTCGACAAGGGCAATGAAGTGGCGGAGCTGGCGGAGGTCGATATGCATTTTCTACATGGAAACTTTCGGTCGATTGCAATTGATGATGTGGGTTAGCCCCCTTATAAAGGGAGTCACTTATTCCACAAAATATGAAATGCAAATATTTATATCACTTAAAAGAATATAAGCCCGATTGACCGCGATTCGGTTCCGCCAACGGAAATGCTCGCCAGGGCCCATGCCTCAAGGAGCATCTGCATGTCCCGAGTTTTCCGTTGGCCTGCGCGCGCGTCGCAGTTCACTTTGCAACCGTTGGCAGCGGCTTTACTGCTGGGGGCCTCCGGCGCCAGCTTTGCCGAAGAGCCAGCCAACACCACCCCGGCCGTCGAGCAGGACGCCAAGCTTGGCACTGTCACAGTCAACGCCCGCCGCCGTGAAGAAACCGCACAGGATGTGCCTACGCCGATCAGCGTGCTCGGCAGCGAAACGCTGGAAACCCAACGCATCTACCGTGTGCAGGATCTGCAACAGCTGGTGCCCAGCACCAATGTCGCCTATGTGCATGCTCGCCAGTCGAGCATTTCGATTCGCGGCCTGGGCAACAACCCGGCCAGCGATGGCCTTGAGGGCAGCGTCGGTATCTACCTGGACAACGTCTATCTGGGCCGCCCGGGCATGGCGGTGTTCGACTTGCTCGACGTTGAGCAGCTGGAAGTGCTGCGCGGGCCGCAGGGCACTCTGTTTGGCAAGAACACCACGGCCGGCGTGCTCAACATCACCACACGCAAGCCGACCTTCCACCGCGAAGGCAGCATCCAGCAGTCCATTGGAGAGGACGGTTACCTGCAAACCCAGGGCAGCTTCTCGGGCCCGATCACCGACACCCTGGCCGGGCGCATCAGCGCTTACCACACCGAAGACGATGGCTATGTGAAGAACATTCACGACGGCCACGACCTCAATGGCGGCAAACGGCAGGGTTTTCGTACCCAGTTGCTGTTCCAGCCGAGCGAAACCTTCAACCTGCGCTGGATAGGGGAATACAACGAAGAAGATTCCAACAACGGCATTCTCAGCCTCTACAGCACCGGGCCGACCATCAATGGCGTGAACCAGTACGAAAGGCTGGCGGCCCAGGCGGGGGCGACGCTGGTGTCGGGCAAGGACCGCAAGGTCAACTTCGATGCCGACCAGCAGGTGACGGTGTTCCAGGGCGGCACCTCGGTGGAGGCCAACTGGACCTTGCCCAATGACTTCACCCTGACCTCGATCACCGCCTACCGCTGGTGGGACTTCACCCCGCGCAACGATGACGGCCTGAACGTGCCGGTGTTCTACAGCGCCGGGGTGTCGGTGCGTGACAAGCAGTACTCCCAGGAAATCCGCCTGGCGTCGCCCACCGGTGGCGCGTTCGACTACGTGTTGGGTGCGTACTACTTCAAACAGGATCTGGACAACAAATCCTTCACTTACTACGGGCCGCAGGCGGACATCTGGAACGCCACCCCGGCCGGCGCGTTGGCCAATGTCGACAGCATCGGCAATGGCCACATCGATACCGACAGTTATGCCTTGTTCGCTCAAGGTACATGGCACATCACCGACCGCCTGGACTTCACGGCGGGCATACGCGGCACCTACGAAGAAAAAAGCGCCTGGGTGACCCGCGATGCGCCCGTGGGCGGTGCCGCTGTGAGCGGTGCGGCTGCGACCGCGCGTCAGGGTAGGGCGGGTGCCTACGATTCCGGTGACCTAAACCAGTACAGCTTCAGCCCCTCCGGCTTGCTTGGCCTGAGCTATCGCTTCAATGACCAACTGTTGGGCTATGCGACCCTGACCCACGGCGAGAAGTCCGGGGGCATCAACCTGACCGTGGGCGCGGCACCGCGTCTGGGCACCGATTCGCTATTGGTGGGCACCGAGCGGGTCAACAACGCTGAAGTCGGCCTTAAGAGCACCCTGTTCGAAGACCGCCTGCAACTCAACGCCAACGTGTTCTGGGCCGAGGTACACGGTTACCAGGCCAACGTCTACGACCAGATCAACCGCGTGCAGTACCTGGCCAATGCTGGCCAGGTGCGTTCGCGTGGCCTGGAGTTCGAGGCCACCGCGCTGCCAATCCGTGGCCTGACGCTCAACTTCAACGGCTCGTGGAATGACGTGCGCTACACCGAGTATGACGACGCACCATGCCCGCCTGAAGTCAGCCTGGCCAATGCCACGGCCACCTGCGACCTGTCGGGCCACCAGGTAGTGGGTGCATCCAAGTACATCGCCAACCTTAACGGCCAGTACAAGTGGCAACTGGCCGAGCACATCGAGCCGTACGTCACCGCCAGCTACGCCTTCCGCTCCAAGGCGGTGGGCACCATCGACGACTCCGATTACGGCCAGATCCCCAGCTATGCGCTGGTCAACCTCTCCGCCGGGGTGCGCCTGGACCAGGGCGACGGCGTGGTCGACCTGTCGCTGTGGGTGAAAAACGCCGGCGACAAAACCTACTTCACCAGCCTGTGGAACTCCGCCAACGGTGGCTATGCCGGCGTACTCGGTACCCCGCGCACTGTCGGCGCCACTGCCCGTTACGACTTCTGAGCAAAAGGAGCTATGCCATGAATGCCAAAACCGAAACCCCAGCATTGCCCGAGGGCGCCTGCCTGACAGCGAAAGTACCAGAACGTGGCGAGGCGCTGCTCGGCGATGTGGTGGTAAACCCGTATCGCCTGGCGCCGCTGACCGCCATCATCCGCGATGGCGGGCGTGCCTTGAGCGCCGCCCACGTGCGGGTGCTGGGGCGCGGTGAGCGTGGGGTGGACATTAGCTACGACGTTTCTGACCGCTCGCTGTGGACTTATGGCGGCATCCCGGTATTCGGGCTGTACCCGGACCACGTCAACGAAGTGGAAGTGACCTACAAGCTTGATGGCGAGCGTTTGCGCGAGCGCTACCAGATCTACGCCCCGGCGGTGCGTTTGCCAGTGGTGGCGAAACAGACCGCTGCCCTGCCGGAGGTGGAGCCGATCAAGGTAGCCCCGGGCTTTGAGCAGCGGTTGTACCTGTTCAACCACCTGCAGGGCGATATTCCCGGTGCCCGTGCCTTCAAGTGGAACGGCTTGGGGGGTGCGGCGGAGTGGGACCAGGTGGGTAACAACTGGATTGCCGACAGCAACGGCGATGTACGTTGGTACCTGGACATCGAGCAGATCCATGACTCCAACCGCCGCGATGGCCTGGGTGGCACCATGGGCTTCCAGCAGACCCGTGACGGCAAGCTGATTTGGGGCCAGGGCCAGACCTATTCCAAGTTCGACCTGCTGGGCCGGCGCATTTGGCAGCGCAGCCTGCCGGACAAGTTTGCCGACTTTTCCCACGAGATCCGCGAAACATCCAACGGCACATACCTGTTGCGTGTTGGCACCAGTGACTACCGCCGCCCCGACGGCAAGCGCGTGCGTTCGATCCGCGACCATATTATTGAGGTCAACGAAGCCGGTGATGTGCTGGACTTCTGGGACCTTAACCAGATTCTCGACCCCTACCGCGGGGACTTGCTGGAAACCTTGGGCAAGGCTGCAATCCAGTTGCCTGAAGGTGTGCAGAAGCAGGACGACCGTTTGGCCAACGAACTGGCCGAAGGCAACCTGCCATTCGGTGACACACCCGGCGTTGGCACCGGGCGTAACTGGGCTCACGTCAATGCCATCGATTACGATGCAGATGACGACAGCATTATCGTTTCAGCGCGGCACCAGGGCGTAGCGAAGATTGGCCGCGACAAGCAGGTGAAGTGGATCCTGGCTTCGCCGCAGGGCTGGCCGCAGCGCCTGCACGACAAAGTGCTTACCCCTGTCGGGGGCGAAGGTTTTGACTGGTCCTGGACACAGCACACTGCCTGGCTGACTGGCAAAGGCACATTGACCGTGTTCGACAACGGCTGGGGGCGCGACTTTTCACCCACCAAACTGACCGGAAACTACAGCCGTGCCGTGGAATACAAGATCGACGAGGCCAAAGGCACGGTCGAGCAGGTGTGGGAGTACGGCAAGGAGCGGGGCGACGAGTGGTACAGCCCGGTGACCTCGGTGGTCGCCTACCGGCCGGAGACCGATACACAGTTCATCTACTCAGCCTCGGTGAACTTCCTGACCCCGGAGAAGCTGACTACCACTGTGCTTAATGAGGTGCGGCGTGGTACCCAGGAGGTGCTGGTGGAGCTGAAAGTGCACAGCCGGCAGCCGGGGAGTGTCGGGTATAGGGCGCTGGTGATTGATTTGGGCACGGCGTTCTGATTTAACCTTCTCGGGCCTCATCGCGGATAAATCCGCTCCTACAGGGGTAATGTCTGTAGGAGCGGATTTATCCGCGAGAGGCCCGTTGCAATTACCTAAAACCCTGAATTTTTGACGAGCTGTTCAACCGTTCGTTCTTTTTTTCGAACAGCCTATTGTCCAACACCCCAGCAGCCGCTTAGCATTCGTTTGAGATTTCAAACGCTCCGAGCCCATCGCGGGCGCTTTTCAATAATCAACAATTCGGGAAGCCGACATGCAGCTCAAAGACGCTCAGTTGTTCCGCCAACAAGCCTTCATCAACGGTGAGTGGCTGGATGCGGACAGCGGCCAGACCATCAAGGTGACCAACCCGGCCACCGGTGAAGTCATCGGTACCGTGCCGAAGATGGGCACCGCGGAAACCCGCCGCGCCATCGAAGCCGCCGACAAGGCCCTGCCGGCCTGGCGTGCACTGACCGCCAAAGAGCGTTCGGCCAAGCTGCGTCGCTGGTTCGAACTGATGATCGAGAACCAGGACGACCTGGCTCGCCTGATGACCACCGAACAAGGCAAGCCGCTGGCCGAAGCCAAGGGCGAAATCGCCTACGCCGCCTCGTTCATCGAGTGGTTCGCTGAAGAAGCCAAGCGCGTTTACGGCGATACCATCCCCGGTCACCAGCCAGACAAGCGTCTGATCGTCATCAAGCAGCCAATCGGTGTTACCGCGGCCATCACCCCGTGGAACTTCCCGGCTGCCATGATCACCCGTAAAGCCGGCCCGGCCCTGGCCGCTGGCTGCACTATGGTGCTCAAGCCTGCTTCGCAGACCCCGTACTCCGCCCTGGCCTTGGTCGAGCTGGCAAACCGTGCCGGCATCCCGGCCGGCGTGCTGAGCGTCGTTACCGGCAGCGCCGGCGAAGTTGGCGGCGAACTGACCGGCAACTCCCTGGTCCGCAAGCTGTCCTTCACTGGCTCCACCGAAATCGGTCGCCAGCTGATGGAAGAGTGCGCCAAGGACATCAAAAAGGTTTCCCTGGAGCTGGGCGGCAACGCTCCGTTCATCGTGTTCGACGACGCCGACCTGGACAAGGCGGTCGAGGGCGCGATCATCTCCAAGTACCGCAACAACGGCCAGACCTGCGTCTGCGCCAACCGTATCTACGTGCAGGACGGCGTCTATGACGCGTTCGCCGAGAAGCTGGCTGCCGCGGTTGCCAAGCTGAAGATCGGTAACGGCCTGGAAGAAGGCACCACCACTGGCCCGCTGATCGACGGCAAGGCTGTCGCCAAGGTTCAGGAACACATCGAAGACGCCGTTGGCAAAGGCGCCAAGGTGCTGTCCGGTGGCAAGCTGATCGAAGGCAACTTCTTCGAGCCGACCATTCTGGTCAACGTACCGAACACCGCGGCTGTCGCCAAGGAAGAAACCTTCGGCCCGCTGGCGCCGCTGTTCCGCTTCAAGGACGAAGCCGAAGTCATCGCCATGTCCAACGACACCGAGTTCGGCCTGGCTTCGTACTTCTACGCCCGTGACATGAGCCGCGTGTTCCGTGTTGCCGAAGCGCTGGAATACGGCATGGTAGGTATCAATACCGGCCTGATCTCCAACGAAGTGGCGCCGTTCGGCGGTATCAAGGCCTCGGGCCTGGGCCGTGAAGGTTCCAAGTACGGTATCGAGGACTACCTCGAAATCAAATACCTGTGCATCAGCGTTTGATGCGCTAAAGGTTTTACCTCGCCAGCGGGGCGCGAGAGCGACGTCTCGCTGGCTTTTTTGACATCGCAGTACCTGGTGGCCAGGGCGTTCACGGCAGTCGATCAACGAATACTGTTCGCGGGCAAACCCAGCCACCCCCGAATAAAAGCGCCGCCACTCGGCGCAAATGAGGGCATTATGAGCAAGACCAACGAATCCTTGATGCAACGTCGTGTAGCCGCCGTCCCACGGGGCGTTGGCCAGATCCACCCGATCTTCGTCGAATCGGCGAAGAACTCGACTGTGATCGACGTTGAAGGCCGCGAACTGATCGACTTCGCCGGCGGCATCGCTGTACTGAACACCGGCCACCTGCACCCGAAAGTGGTTGCAGCTGTGCAAGAGCAGCTGACCAAAGTCAGCCACACCTGCTTCCAGGTGCTGGCCTACGAACCCTACGTAGAGCTGTGCGAGAAGATCAACAAACTGGTCCCTGGTGACTTCGACAAGAAGACCCTGCTGGTTTCCACTGGCTCCGAAGCCGTGGAAAACGCCGTGAAAATCGCCCGTGCCGCCACTGGCCGCGCTGGCGTCATCGCCTTCACCGGCGGCTACCACGGCCGTACCATGATGACTCTGGGCCTGACCGGTAAAGTCGTGCCGTACTCCGCTGGCATGGGCCTGATGCCAGGCGGCATCTTCCGCGCCCTGTTCCCGAGCGAACTGCACGGCATCAGCGTTGACGACGCCATCGCCTCGGTTGAGCGCATCTTCAAGAACGATGCCGAGCCGCGCGACATCGCCGCCATCATTCTGGAGCCAGTTCAGGGCGAAGGCGGCTTCCTGCCTGCGCCGAAAGAGCTGATGAAGCGCCTGCGCGAGCTGTGCGACAAGCACGGCATCCTGCTGATCGCCGACGAAGTACAGACCGGCGCTGGCCGCACCGGTACCTTCTTCGCCATGGAGCAGATGGGCGTTGCGCCTGACCTGACCACCTTTGCCAAATCCATCGCTGGCGGCTTCCCGCTGGCCGGTGTGTGCGGCAAGGCCGAGATCATGGACGCCATCGCTCCGGGCGGCCTGGGCGGCACCTACGCCGGTTCGCCGATCGCCTGCGCTGCGGCCCTGGCCGTCATTCAGGTGTTCGAGGAAGAGAAACTGCTGGACCGCAGCAAGGCTGTTGGTGAGCACCTGACCGCTGGCCTGCGCCAGATCCAGGAAAAGCACCCGATCATCGGCGACGTCCGTGGTCTGGGCTCGATGATCGCTGTGGAAGTCTTCGAGAAAGGCACCCACACTCCGAACGCTGCTGCTGTAGCTCAAGTGGTTGCCAAGGCGCGCGACAAGGGCCTGATCCTGCTGTCCTGCGGTACCTACGGCAACGTGCTGCGCATTCTGGTGCCGCTGACCGCCGAAGACGAACTGCTGGATAAAGGCCTGGCCATCATCGAAGAGTGCTTCGCTGAACTCGCCTGATGTGACACGCTTCAAAAAAAAACCCGCCTCGGCGGGTTTTTTTTGTGCCCATGAAACGCTTGTAGCGCTATGGTTGTTGGAGGAATTGCCCAGGAAGCTGCGACGGACTGTGTGTCAGGGATTTTCAGGAGTTGGCCATGAGTGCTGCAGACCCCACCCCACCTAGCGTATTGATCGCCGAAGGCGACCCTTGGGTGCGCGACATGCTTCGCGAAATGCTGCTTAGCGTGCGCTGTGACGCGCGTTTGCAGGTGTGCGCGGACGGCACTCAGGCACTGAGTGCGCTTTCCAGCAAGCCAGACCTCATCATTGCGGCTCGGGAACTGCCGGGCGGTGATGGCCTGGAGCTGCTGCGCAGAGTGCGCGCCAGGGCCGAAAAGCCGGGTTTGCCGTTCATTTTGCTGAGCGAGCGCAGTGACCCGGCCAGTGTGAGGGAAACGCTGCAGTTTCACCCCACCGAGTACCTGAGCAAACCCCTGAACCTGGACAAGCTGCGCAAGCGGCTGGAAGTACTGTTGATGGCCACGGGTGAGGAAGTTGCCTGCCCCGTCCCCGCCTTGCAGCCGGGCATCAAGCTCAACGATTACCTGGAGCAGCGTCGTGCCACCGCCGACGGTGGGCCGTTGTTTGCGGATGTGCAGCTGGCAATCAAGCGCGCGCTCAACCCTCAGGGCCTGAATCTCAAGGTACTTGAAGAGGAGGTGCGCAACGACCCGCAGATCACGGCCGTGCTGATTGCCGCAGCCAACAGTGCCGCCTTGCACCGTGACGCACCTGTGCAGACATTGCTGCAAGCATTGAACAAGCTGGGCAGCACGCAAAGCATGAACCTGATTCTGGGCCTGACGCTCAAGCGCAGCGCCCGCCTGAGCGACCCGTTGCTGGCGCAACCGGCGGCGCATTTCTGGAACCTTTCGCTGCATACCGCAGAATATGCGCGGTCGCTGGCGCGGATGCTCGACCTTGAAGAAGAGCGCTGCTACTGCGCTGGCTTGCTGCACTGCCTGGGTGACCTCGCCGTGTTACGCAGCCTGCAGGAATGGCGATTGGCCGGTGGCGAACTGGACCAAATCCAGGTCAAAGGGGCGCTTGATAATTTCGGCGCAGCCTTTGGTTCTGCATTACGTACACGCTGGCGCTTGCCGTTGAGCCTGCGTGAACTCATTGCGGCTATTTATCAGCTGGGCGGCGGGGTGTATTCGCGGGAGATTCTGGCGATGAACCTGGCGGGGCAGCTGTCGCGGCTGCCAGCCGATCACGCGCTCGAGAAGGTTGCCAACAACAAGACCGCGCGCTTGCTGAAGGTCGGGCTACCGGAGCTTAACCGCCTGCGTAAAGTGGATAACCCGGAGACGAAACCGGCCGAGGCAGCCGCTACGGTCGAAGGAGATCAGTCGAACAGCTGAAGATCATGCGGGTGAGGCGGGCTTACCCGCGTACGATCTGGTTTTTGCCCTGCCGCTTGGCTCGATACATGGCCTCGTCGGCCCGGGCAAACAGGCTGTCGAGGGATTCGTCGTCATCGGTTAACCCGGTAAGGCCCTGGCTCACCGTAACCCCGTAAGCCGCGCCACCATGGCTGAAGCTCAACCGCTGAATCTCGCGCTGCAGTCGCTCGGCAATCTGCTCGGCTACCAACGCATCGCAACCAGGGAAGACCGCTGCAAACTCTTCACCACCAATCCGCCCGAACAGGTCTGCCCTGCGCAGTACGGCCTTGCCGCTGTCGGCGATACGCTGCAGCACCTGGTCACCTTCCTGGTGGCCATAGCGGTCGTTGATCTGCTTGAAATCATCAATGTCCAGCAGAAGGAAGGCCAGCGGTGTGCCTTCCTCGCGGGCGTTCGAGAATGCCTGTTGGGCACATTCGAAGAAGTGTCGGCGGTTGCTGCTCTGGGTCAGCACGTCGGTGGTGGCCAAACGCTGCAGTTCACCTTCCAATTGCTTCTTCTCGGTGATGTCCTCGGCAATTCCGACGATGATCACCCGGTCATCCTCACGCTGCTGGTTGATGTAGCACTTGTCACTGAGCCAGCGCACTTGGCCATTGGCGTTGATGATCCGGTACTCGCGGTCTTCCACCGAGCCTTTGAGCAGTACCTGGGCCAGGCTGTGTTCGGCATGGTCCAGGTCGTCCGGGTAAATGCTGTCGCGCCACTCGTTGTAGTCGGCCAGCACCAGGCTGGCCGGGCGACCGAAAATGCGCTCATAGGCGGGGCTGACGTAAAGCACTTTGCGGGCTTCCCAGTCAAATGCCCACAGCACCGCGTTTACGCTGTCCAGCAGGGAGCTGTAAAGCTGCTCGCGTTCGCTCAGGCGAGCGACTTCGCCTTGGGCGTGGAGCAAGGCGAGCAAGGTTTGGGCAGCTTCGGGTGGGGCATTGCCGGGCAGGGATGAATTGATGTTCTTGGCCATGTGCACGGAGCGTTTCTCGACGGGAAAGCGCGCGGCCAAGAACCAGCCCGCCACGCGGGCGATGTGGCGACTTTGAGTGGTGTTTCAGGGGTTAAGTTCCAGCTGGCACGCCCCATTGCGGGGCGTGCCGATCAACGGCGCTTACGCCCCGGTCGGGCGTAGCGAATAGGTTTTCAACTGCGCGGCAAAGTCGTGCAATGCGTGGATGCCACTGGCCTCGGCTTCGTGAATCCAGTCCTTCATCGCAGCCAGCATGTCGTGGCCGTTGGCGCTGGTGCGGGCCCAGATTTGTTGAAGCGCCAAGCGCTTTTCGTAGATGGTCTTGAGGGCTTGGCTGTGCGCCAGCATGGACTCGATGCGCACATGGTGGCGGTCTTCCAGCAGGCTTGTTTCACGCGACAGCAGACGTTTGGCCCGACGGAAGCGATGGCGTACCGATTCATCGACCCTGGCCAGTTCCTGCTTGACCAGTGGGCCGATCACCAGCTTGCGGTACTGCGCCATGATCTGGAAGCGGTTGTTGAGGATGGCCATGGCGGTGTCCATGTCCAGGTTGGCCTTGCCTTCAACGCGGTGGGCAATGGGCGCGATACGCTGCACTTTGGCCAGGCGTAACAGGCTGAACAGGCGGATCCAGGCCCAGCCCATGTCGAACTCCCAGCGTTTGACCGAAAGCTTGGCCGAGTTGGGGTAGGTGTGATGATTATTGTGCAGCTCTTCTCCGCCAATAATGATGCCCCAAGGCACCAGGTTGGTCGCAGCGTCCTTACATTCGAAGTTGCGATAGCCAACCGCATGGCCCAGGCCATTGACCACGCCGGCAGCCCAGACTGGAATCCACATCATCTGCACGGCCCAGATCGTGATGCCAATGGTGCCAAACAACAGCAGGTCGATAACTGCCATCAACGCGATACCGCCGAACTTGTAGCGCGAGTAGAGGTTGCGTTCTATCCAGTCTTCCGGGCAGTTCTTGCCGTAGATGCGCAAGGTTTCCGGGTTTTGCGCTTCTTCGCGGTACAGTTCCGCCCCTTTGCGCAGCACCGTGGACAGCCCTTTGTGCACCGGGCTGTGCGGGTCATCCGGCGTTTCGCACTTGGCGTGGTGCTTGCGGTGCACGGCCGTCCACTCACGGGTGTTCTGCGCCGTGGTCAGCCACAGCCAGAAGCGGAAGAAGTGCTTGAGCACACCGTTGAGTTCCAGCGCGCGGTGGGCAGAGTAGCGGTGCAGGTAGATGGTAACGCTGACGATGGTCACGTGGGTCATCAGCAAAGTAACGCCAACCAGCTGCCAGGCCGACAAGTCGAGCAGACCGTTGTACCACATAGGTTTGGAAGCCCTCGAAGCAACAGGGGGAAGGGCCTGATTATCCCAGTGCAGGGAAATAAAGCCAGTCACCCATTCAGATAGGAAGTCACGGCATGTTTCAGCCTCTATAATGCCCCATCCTTTTCAATGGGCTTTTCCCCCAAGACATGATGTCCGTATCTGTTCGCGACGCATTGCGCATGGCTGCGCTGTATGTGGTGCTCTCGTTTCTCTGGCTGGTGCTGGCAGAGCTGGTTTTGCGCAGCATGTCCGATGACCCACTGGCACTGACCGTTGGTCGGCAGATCAATGTGGTCGTGTGGGTGCTGCTCAGTGCCGTGCTGATCTTCTTCTCCCGCGCACGCCTGCTCAATTTCATCGGCATCGGGGCGCGCCTGCGCAGCGAGGACCGCGAGCGCCTGCGCATGGCCGCGGCGGTGTTCGACAGTACCCTGGAAGGCGTGCTGGTCACCGACCGCCAGGGCCTGATCGTGCACGTCAACCGAGCGTTCATGCGCATTACCGGTTATCAACAGGAAGAAGTGCTCGGCCAGCGCCCCAGCAAGTTCAAGTCGGGCCGACACGGGGCGCCGTTTTACCAGCAGATCTACGCCACGCTGGCCGAAAAAGGTGAGTGGAGCGGGGAGATCTGGAACCGCCGCAAGAGTGGCGAAATCTACCCGCAGTGGCAAACCATCTGCGCTATTCGTGACGACAGTGGCGAGTTGACGCATTACGTAGCGGTTTTCAGCGACATCAGCGCGATCAAGCATTCCGAACAAGAGCTTGCCTACCTGGCGCACCATGACCCGCTCACCGGCCTGCCCAATCGCCTGCTGTTCAACGACCGTGTGGAGCATGCGTTGGCGGCTGCACAGGCCAATAAGCGCGGTTGTGCCCTGTTGCTGCTGGACCTGGATCACTTCCAGAGTATCAACGACGGCCTGGGCCATACCATTGGTGACCAGTTGCTCAAACTGGTGGGCGAGCGCCTGTGCAGCGAGCTTGGCAATGGTGTGACCCTGGCGCGGCTTGGGGGCGACGAGTTCGGTGTGCTGGCCGAGAACTGCCAGCAAGTTGGCCAGGCCGGCAAGCTGGCGCAGGGCATCATCGAGCGCATGCGCGAGCCCTTTGAATTCGATGGGCACCGGCTTTTCATCAGCGTGAGCGTGGGCATCAGCCTGTTCCCCAGTGATGCGTTGAGCGCTGAGCAATTATTGCGCAATGCTGACGCAGCCTTGTTCAAGGCCAAAGGCAATGGCCGCGCCTGCTACGCGATGTACACCGAAGAGTTGACCGCCCATGCCCAGCACCGGGTGGAAACCGCAGGGGAATTGCGCAGGGCATTGGCCCAGGATGAGCTGCGGGTGTTCTTCCAGCCAGTGCACGACCTGCTGACTTCGCGCATGGTGGGCGTTGAGGCCTTGGTACGCTGGCAGCATCCAGCCCGTGGCCTGGTGCCGCCGGGCGAGTTTATCCCGATTGCCGAGCGTACCGGGCTGATTGCCGAAATTGATGCCTGGGTGCTGCGTCACGCCTGTCAGCAGATGGTGCAGTGGCGTAAGGAAGGGCGCGAGCTTGAGTTTGTGGCGGTGAACATTTCCAGTCGTCTTTTTGGTCAGCATGAGCTGTACCGCCAGGTGGCCGATGTGTTGCACGAGACGGGCCTTGATCCTGCGTTACTGGAACTGGAAGTAACCGAAAGCGCTGTCATGGAAGACCCGGAAGTTGCGCTGGAACAGTTGCACCGCTTGCGTGAACTGGGCCTGAACCTTGCCATCGACGACTTTGGCACCGGGTATTCGTCACTTCTGCGGCTCAAGCGGCTACCGGTGCAGAAACTGAAGATCGACCAAGGCTTCGTCGCCGGGCTACCGCTGGATGATGATGACATCGCCATCGTGCGCGTGATCATCGCCCTGGCGCGGAGCATGGGCATGCAAGTGCATGCCGAGGGGATCGAGCAGGCCGAGCAGGCGCAGTTCCTGCTGGAGCAGCAGTGCCAGTTGGGGCAGGGGTATTGGTTTGGGCGGCCAGTGCCCGCCACGGATCTGCACATAAAGTATTGAATTAGCAGAGACGTGTAGGAGCGGCTTTAGCCGCGAACACCGGCAAAGCCGGTGCCAGGCACCGCGTCGCTTGCTTCGCGGCTAAAGCCGCTCCTACAGGGATCGCGTACGGTTTGCAGGTGCGCTTCAGCGCTTGTTCAAACCTTTCGCCAACCGATCCCCTCCCAGCTGAATCAACGCCACCAACGCCACCAGCATGGCAATCACGGTCAACATGATCTGGCTGTCAAACCGCTGGTAACCGTACCGGTAGGCAATATCCCCCAGCCCGCCCGCACCAATTGCCCCAGCCATGGCCGACGAGTTGATCAGCGTCACCAGGGTAATGGTGAACCCGCCGACAATTCCCGGCAGTGCCTCTGGCAGCAGTACGTGCCAGACAATGTGCCAGCGCCGGCAACCCATGGCCTGGGCCGCTTCGACCAGCCCGTGGTCCACCTCGCGCAAGCTCACTTCGGCAATGCGTGCGAAGAACGGGGTGGCGGCGATGGTCAGCGGCACAACCGCAGCCCACACGCCATAGGTGGTGCCGACCACCAGGCGGGTAAACGGGATCAATGCCACCATCAGGATCAGGAACGGGATCGAGCGGAACAGGTTGACGAAGGCGCCCAGCACCCGGTTGAGCAGTGGCGCTTCAAAGATGCCGCCCTTGTCGCTGGTGACCAGCAACACGGCCATCGGCACGCCGACCAACAAGGCGATCAGCGACGAAACGCCAACCATCAACAGGGTGTCGAGCAACCCTTCCAGCAAGCGATCAAACCACATGGCCCAGTACCTCTACCTCTTCGGCCCAGTGGCGGGCGCGTTCGAGCAACTGATGGGTGTTGTGCGGCGAGCCTTGAACCGACAGGATCAGTTGCCCGAGCGCATGGTTGCCGATGGTTTCAACGCCACCCTGCAACAGGCGCACGCGGCCACCAAGGTCGTGGAACAGCTCAGACAACGCGGGTTCTCCCAGCACGGTCAGCTTCAGTACAACGGCACTGTCGCGGCCAACGGCGTCAGCGCGAAGGCTTGCCTGGAGTGAAGCAGGCAGCTTGGCCTGCAACGGCGCCAGCAAGGTGCGGGTTACCTCGTGGCGTGGCGAACCGAATACCTTCCACACTTCGCCCTGCTCGACAATCTGGCCGCGCTCCAGCACCACCACCCGGTGGCAGATGTCGCGGATCACCGCCATTTCGTGGGTGATCAGCACCACGGTCAGGCCCAGGCGCTGGTTGATGTCACGCAGCAGTTCAAGGATTGACGCGGTGGTTTCCGGGTCGAGCGCGGAAGTGGCCTCATCGCACAGCAGGATCTCGGGGTCGTGCACCAACGCGCGTGCGATGCCGACACGTTGCTTTTGCCCACCGGAAAGCTGCGCCGGATAGACATGATGCTTTTCCTGCAGGCCGACCAGGTCAAGCAGTTCGCGAACTTTGCGTTGGCGCTCGGCCTTGGCGACCCCAGCCACTTTCAGCGGCAGCTCAACGTTCTGCCACACCGTTTTGGCCGACATCAGGTTGAAGTGCTGGAAGATCATGCCGATGCGCCGCCGCAGTGCCACCAAGCGGTCTTCATCGTAGGGGGCAATGTCCACCTGATCGATCAGTACCCGGCCCTGGCTGGGTTGCTCAAGGCGGTTGATCGTGCGCAGCAGCGACGATTTGCCCGCGCCACTGCGGCCAATGATGCCGAAGATTTCGCCCCGGCGAATGTTCAGGTCGATGCCCTGCAGCGCAGGCTGTGCCTGGCCGTCATATGTCTTGCCCAAGCCAATGAAGCGCACGTGGGCTTCATTGACGCCCGGGCGCAGCGCCCGTTCCCTGCCGGTTGCTGGCACTGCTTGAGGTGTAGGCGCCCTGAGCGCGCTGGCCTGGCTCATGTCAGCCTTCCCAGCCGGCCTGGTAGAGGCTGCCGTGGGCCTTGTTCAGCGCCGCGCGCACGGCCGGCGAGTGCTGGTAGATATCGACGAATTTTGCCAGGCGTGGGTCATCCTTGTTTTGTGGGCGGATGACGAACTGGATCACGTATTCCTTGTTTTCCAGGCCGTCGAACAGCAATGCCGAAGTGGCGTCAAAGCTGTTGGCCAGGCGGATGTAGGCGGGGTAGCCCTGCACCAGGTCGGCATCGTCGTAGGCGCGCACCAGTTGCACGGCTTCCACCTGCAGGATCTTCAATTTTTTCGGGTTGGCGACAATGTCGTCCTCGGTGGCTTTGTAGCCCACCCCCGGTTTAAGCGTGATTAACCCAGCCTTTGCCAGCAGCTGCAGGCCGCGGCCGCTGTTGATCGGGTCGTTGGCGATGGCCACGCTGGCGCCTTCGGGCAGCTCGGCAAAGCTTTTGTACTTTTTCGAGTACAGGCCAACGTTGTTGATGATGCCGGGTGCGTAGGGCACCAGGTTGAAGCCGGCGGCGGCCTTGGCGTTTTCCAGGAACGGGATGTGCTGGAAGTAGTTCACGTCGATGTCGCCACTGTTGAGGCTGACATTGGGGGCAATCCAGTCACTGAATTCGATCAGCTTCACTTCGAGCCCCTGCTTATGGGCCTCTTCCACAGCGGCTTCCAACGGAATGGCGAAGGCGGCGGTGGTGCCGATTTTCAGCGGCTCGGCAGCCAGGGTGGTAGCGGACAGGCCGAGGGTCAGGGCAATTGCCGCGACGGGGCGGAACAGTTTCTCAAGCATGGTGCAAAACTCCAGTCGGGGCGGGGGTACGGTAAGCCGAACCTGGGTGGTCGGCGGGCAGGTGCGGGTGGCTGCTGGCGAACAGCTTTTCGCGCAGGGAGCCTTCGGCGTAGGCGGTTTTGTAACGACCGCGCTGTTGCAGTTGCGGGACGACCAGGTCGATGAAGTCCTCGAAACTTTCCGGGGTGACGGTACGGGTCAGGTTGAATCCGTCCAGGCCGGTGTCATCAAGCCAGGCAATCAGTTGTTCGGCGACCTGCTCGGGGTTGCCGACCAGCGTCACGTAACGCCCGCCCAAGGCGTGCTGTTCCAGCAGGCGACGGCGGGTCCAGGCGTTTTCCTGCAACTGGCGGGTTGCCGACTGAATCGCGTTGCCCTTGCTGAAGCCGATGGGTTGGTCCAGCTCAAAGGCGGCGAAATCGATGCCAGTGGAGGCCGCGAAGTGCGCCACCCCGGCCTCGGGGCTGGCATGGCGCAGGTATTCGGCATGTTTGGCCCGCGCTTCTTGCTCGGTGGGCGCGACGATCACGGTAATACCCATGAACACTTTGACTGCCTGCGGGTCACGGCCAGCAGCCTTGGCAGCAGCGCGCACCTTGTCGACCTGGGCGCGGGTAGCGGGTTTGTCCTGGCCGCTGATGAACACGCATTCGGCGTGATTACCGGCGAACGCCAGGCCTCGTGCCGAACTACCCGCCTGGAACAGCACTGGCGTGCGTTGCGGCGAGGGTTCACACAGGTGGTAGCCTTCGACGTTATAGAACTCGCCGTGGTGCCGCACCTTGTGCACTTTGGCGGGTTCGGCATAAACCCTGCGCTCGCGGTCTTCGACCACGGCATCGTCTTCCCAGCTGCCTTCCAGCAATTTGTACAGCACCTGCAGGTACTCATCGGCCTGGTCGTAGCGGCGGTCATGCTCGGGCTGCTGCTCCAGCCCCATGGCGCGCGCGGCGCTGTCGAGGTAGCCGGTGACAATGTTCCAGCCCACACGGCCGTTGCTCAGGTGGTCGAGGGTAGAGAGGCGCCGGGCGAACAGGTAAGGCGCTTCGTAGGTGAGGTTGGCGGTCAGGCCGAAGCCCAGGTGGCGGGTTACGGCGGCCATGGCCGAAACCAGCAGCAGCGGGTCGTTGACCGGCAACTGGATCGACTCTTTCAACGTGACGTCGAGGGATTTGCCATAGATGTCGTAGGTGCCGACGATGTCCGCAATGAACAGCCCGTCGAACAGCCCACGCTCCAGCAGGCGCGCCAGGTCAGTCCAGTAGGCCAAGGTCTTGTACTGGGTCGATGTGTCCCGCGGGTGGGTCCACAGCCCGTGGTTGATATGCCCGATGCAGTTCATGTTGAAGGCATTGAGCAGGATCTGCCTGGCCATCAGATGGTCCCCCGGCGCGGAGGTTTTTCGTCGTTCAGGTAGTAGTTGCCGATGGCGTGGTACTTCCAGCGCACCGGGTCGTGCAGGGTGTGCACGCGGGCATTGCGCCAGTGGCGGTCGAGGTTGTGTTCGGCCAGGGTGGCCTGGCTGCCGGCAAGCTCGAATAGCGTGGTGCCGGCGGCCAGGGAGATTTCAGTGCTGATGGCCCGTGCTTCAGCCACGGCAATGGAGGCGGCGGCGACGGTATCGGCGTTGCTGACGGCCTGCGCCTGGTCGAGGAATTCGCCCGCCCGCTCCAGCAAGGCCTCGGCGGCGTGCAGGCGGATGGCCAGGTGGCCGAAGCTTTTCAGGGTCAATGGGTCATCGCTGGCTTTGTCTACACCGGAGTCGACCCAAGGGCGGCTGCGGGTGCGTACGAAGTGCAGGGCGTCTTCATAGGCGGCGCGGGCGATGCCGGTGTCGATGGATGCATGAAGAATCTGCGCGAACGGGCCGACCGGCGTGGGGCGCTCGAAGGCGGACTGGAAGGGCACTACGTCTTCGGCGCGGACGAACACGTTGTCGAACACCACCGAGCCGCTGCCCGTGGTGCGTTGGCCAAAGCCGCTCCAGTCATCGATCACCTGCAGGCCTTGGCTGTCGGCCGGCACGTAGGCCAAGTGCTGCACACCTTGCTCGTCGATCACCGAGGTGGGTATACGTTGCGCGTAGATCGCGCCGGTGGCGTAAAACTTGCGGCCATTGATGCGGTAGCCGTCGCCGTCGCGGGTCAGGCGAGTGGTGCGGTCGTGGGCGGTTTTGGTGCCCAGCTCGGCCAGCGCGTTACCGAAGCGGCGGCCTGCAAGCACGTCACCGTAGAGGCGTTTTTGCTGTTCGGGGGTGCCGTTAACGCGCAGTACTTCCAGGGCGTAGAAGTGGTTTTGCGGGATTTGGCCGAGGGATCCGTCGGCCTGTGCGATGCGGGCGATGACTTTGGCCAGGGTGACGGTGGATACGCCGGCACCGCCGAAGGCTTTGGGTACGGTGATGGCCCACAGGCCGGAGCGGGTGAACAGGTCCAGTTCCGGGTGAGGCAGGCGGCGCTCGCGGTCGCGTTCGGCGCTGTCGTGGCGCAGGTGCTGGGCGAGTTCTTCGACGACGGCCAGGGCTTGGGTGTCGTCCTTGATGATTGCTGTTGTCATGGTGTTCTCCAGTGCCTTTTTGGGGGCGCGTTGCGCCCCTTTCCGACCGGTCCGGCGCTCCGGCAAGACCGCTCCCACAGGGCTGCGCAGCAGCCCCAAGGCCAAAAATCAGATCCAGGAATGCCGCGCAGGCAGCGTGCCGTTCAGGTGGTAGGCGCCCACCGCGTGGTACTTCCAGCGCACCGGGTCGTGCAGCGTATGCACCCGGGCATTGCGCCAGTGGCGGTCAAGGTTGAACTCGGCAAGGGTGGCGCGGCTGCCAGCCAGCTCGAACAGTTTTTCGCTGGCCTGCAGCGAGATTTCGGTGGTCAGTACCTTGGCTTCTGCCACGGCAATCGATGCCCGAGCAGCCGATGCGGCATCGATGGGGGCAGCGTTCACTTCATCGAGCACCCGTGCGGCCTTGCGCAGCAGTGCCTCGGCCGCGTGCAGTTCGAGCTTCAGGCGGCCGACGTCGGCGATAACGTAGGGGTCGTCGCTGGCGCGTTCTACTTTTGCCTCGATCCAGGGGCGGGACTTTTCACGCACGAAGCGGATGGTGTCTTCAATGGCGGCCTCGGCGATACCGGCGTCGATGGCCGCCTGAATCAGTTGCGAGGCAGCGCCTTGAATGTTCGGGATCTCGCGTTGGCGCCAGTTGTCGATTACCAACTCTGCATCGACTGGCACCTGGTCGAGCAGTACGGTGCCGCTGGCGGTGGTGCGCTGGCCGAAGCCGGACCAGTCATCGACAATGCGCAGCCCAGGCGCGCCGCGGCGCACGAATGCCAAGCGCTGGCGGCCTTCATCGTCCAATGCTTTGACGGCTACCCAGTGCGCGAACAGGGCACCGGTGGAGTAAAACTTCTCGCCGCTGATGCGATAGCCATCACCTGCACGGGTGATTCTGGCCTTGAGGGTAAGGGTGTCTTTGCTGCCGCGCTCTGGCCCGGCGTTGCCGATGCGCCAGCCGTCGAGCACGCTGCGGAAGATCAGCGCCTGCTGGGCTTCGGTGGCGGTCAGGCGCAGCAGTTGCAGCATGCCGAACTGGTTTTGCGGGATCTGCCCTAGCGCCGGGTCGGCGGCGCTGATCAGGCGGAAAACTTCGGCGACGGTTTCGAACGATACGTCAGGGCCACCGAATGCCTTTGGCACGCTGATGCTGCCAAGGCCGCTGCGGGTGAATTGTTCGATCTCGGCCCAAGGCAACTTGCGTTGCTGGTCACGGCGCGAGGCTTGCTCGCGAGCGGCATCGGCCAGTTCACGGGCGGCTTGCAAGGCTTCGGCGTCGGTGCGCAGCACTTTGGCTGGCAGCAGCAGGGGAGAACTGTCGAGATCGCTTTGGAATTGTATTTTTGGCTGGGTGGTCATCAGAACCGAACCTCACAAAGTGGATGCGTCGCTTCAGCTGATGGCGACAGGCATTTGCTGGTCCGGTGGTCCGGTGTATATACCCTAAAGGCTTATTAATTGTTTATGAACTAACCTTTTGGAATATATATAGAAGAGAGAATTTGTGGGGCTGTGCCGGCCTCATCGCGGATAAATCCGCTCCTACACGAATACCTGTAGGAGCGGATTTATCCGCGATAGCGTCAGCCCTGGCTGGCGGCAGTACCGAGAAACTTGCGCAAGAACTGCCGGGTGCGCTCTTCACGCGGGTTGGCAAACAGCGCCTTGGCCTCGCCCTGTTCAACGATCACGCCCTTGTCGAAGAAGATCACCCGGTTTGCTACATCCCGGGCAAAGCTCATCTCGTGGGTGACGATGATCATGGTGCGCTTTTCCTCGGCCAGGCCGCGGATGGTCGCCAACACTTCGCCGACCAGCTCCGGGTCGAGCGCCGAGGTGGGCTCGTCGAACAGGATCACCTCGGGTTCCATGGCCAATGCACGGGCGATTGCCACCCGCTGCTGCTGGCCGCCCGAAAGACGGCGGGGGTAGGCGTCTTCCTTGCCCGCCAGGCCGACTTTGGCCAGCAGCTTGCGGCCCAGCGCAAGGGCTTGGTCGCGGGGTGTCTTCTTCACGATCACCGGCCCTTCGATGACGTTCTCCAGTGCCGTGCGATGGGGGAACAGGTTGAAGTTCTGAAACACGAACCCGGCCTGCTGTCGCAGGCGGCGGATAGCACTCTGCTGGCCCCCAAGCGGGCGGTTGGCGTCAATGCTGATATCGCCGATCTGAATGCGCCCGGCGTCAGGCGTTTCCAGCA
This sequence comes from Pseudomonas sp. PSKL.D1, assembly GCF_028898945.1. NCBI lineage: Bacteria > Pseudomonadati > Pseudomonadota > Gammaproteobacteria > Pseudomonadales > Pseudomonadaceae > Pseudomonas > Pseudomonas sp. PSKL.D1. Next base: position 5,589,304 of record NZ_CP118607.1, on the reverse strand, counting down.
GGTTCAGGCAGCGCAGGAAGGTGGTTTTGCCAGAGCCGCTGGGGCCGATGATGGCCACCACTTCGCCCGGCTGCACTGCCAGGTCGATGCCGTTGAGCACGGTCTGGCCCTTGAACTGCTTGGTCAGGCCTTCTACTACGATCATCTCAATGCTCCTGGTCGTGCTGGTTTACCCGCGCTTCCATGCGGTTCTGGAAGTGCGCAAGAATGCTGCAAAGGATCCAGTAGACCACCGCAACGGCCAGGTACATGGTGAAGACTTCAAAGGTGCGGGCGGTAATCAGCTGCGCCTGGCGGAACAGCTCGGGCACCTGAATGGTGGCTGCCAGTGCGGTGTCCTTGACCAGCGAGATGAAGCTGTTGCCCAGCGGCGGCAGTGCAGTGCGCAATGCCTGCGGCAGAATGGCCCGGCGCATGGCCTGGGTGCGCGTCATGCCGATGCTGGCACACGCTTCCCATTGGCCCTTGTCGATCGAGGAAATCGCCGCCCGCAGGATTTCGCAGATATAGGCCGCCATGTTCAGTGACAGGCCGATCAGCGAAGCGGGGATGGGGTCGAGTTCGATGCCGATCTGCGGCATGCCGAAGTAGATCACGAACAGCTGCACCAGCAGCGGCGTGCCCCGGAAGAACGAGACGTAGATACGTGCCAGCCAGTTCAGCGGCAGGATCTTCGACAGCCGCATCAGCGCCAGGGCAAAGCCCAGCACCAGGCCGAAGAACATGCCGCCGACACTCAGCAGCACCGTGTAGCCCGCGCCCTTCAGCAGAAAGGGCGCGGAGTCGACAACGAGTTGCAGGCTTTCAGCGATCATCTGGTGACATCGGCACCGAAGTATTTTTCGGACAGCTTGGCCAGCGTGCCGTCAGCCTTGAGCTTGTCGATGGCCTTGTTGATGGCCTCCAGCAGCTCAGGCTCACCTTTGCGCAGGGCAACGCCGCTTTCCAGGCGGGAGAAGGCTTCGCCTGCCAGTTGCGTGTCCTTGGCTTTTTGCGCGTATTCCAGGGCGGCCAGGCGGTCGATCAGGATGGCGTCGATACGGCCGTTGCGCAGGTCGGCGAACTTGCTCGGGTCGTCTTCATAGGTGCGCACGTCAGCTTTCGGTACGTCTTGCTTCACCCATTGCTCGTAGTTGGTGCCCAAGCCTACGCCAACCTTCTTGCCGGCCAGGTCCTGGGCGGTCTTGATGTTCAGGGCGTCGGCTTTTTTCTTCAGGATCAGCGCCTGAATGCCAGAGATGGTGTAAGGCTCGGAGAAGTCATACTTCTTTTTGCGCTCTTCGGAAATGGTCACCTGGTTGATCACCACGTCCAGGCGCTTGGACTCCAGCGCGGCGAGGATGCCGTCCCATTTGGTCGGCTGGACCTTGGCCTTCACGCCCAGTTCCTTGGCCAGCAACTCGGACAGCTCCACTTCAAAGCCGGTCAGCTTGCCGTTTTCGTCCTGGAAGCTGAACGGTGGGTAGGTGCCTTCCAGGCCGACGTTGATCACGCCTTTTTCCTGGATGGTCTTCAACTGCTCGCCGGCGAACGCCTGGCTGAAGAGGCCGGCACCCAGCAGGATGGCCAGGCTGGCACTCAGAAGTGGTTTGGCAAATTTCGACATGTCAGGCCCCGCGCTTGTTGTGGAAGTGGTGGGTGGCGACTATAGGGTCGGCCTTATAGGCCTGGAAATAATAAAAACTTATTTTGTTATTCCCAATCTTGATTTTGGTCAGGTTTGTGCTGGGTAGAGGGTAGGCCGTCATCGCCGCTTATGCCTGACTTAGCGCAGGATGGAATAAAGCGTTGTTTTTTCCAAGAGGCGGATTTGCCGTACAGTGGATTTCAAAATGACTGACTGCCCAGCAGGAGAAAACCGTGAGCGAACAACCATCATCCGGGCATTGGCAATTGCACGGCATCGTCAGTGGCCTGCGTAGCGCACGCGAGCAGTGGCGTAGCCGCAATGGCCGCAGCATTGGCGAACAGGGCGGGCGTGAGCTGCCGTCGCGCGAGGCCATGCGGCACATTCTTGAGCAGCTGTGCGGGGCGTTGTTCCCGATGCGCCTTGGCCCGGTAGACCTGCGTGAAGAAAGTGAAGACTTTTACGTCGGCCACACGCTGGATGCCGCGCTGACCGCGTTACTGGCACAGGCGCGCCTGGAGTTGCGTTATGCGGCACGCCAGAGCAAAGGTGAACTGGCGGGTGTGGATGCCCATGCCCTGCGCTTGATTCAGGACTTTGCCGCCGCCCTGCCGGGCCTGCGGGTGTTGCTCGATACCGACGTACTGGCTGCCTATCACGGCGACCCGGCGGCACGTAGCGTCGATGAGGTGCTGCTGTGCTACCCGGGTATTCTGGCCATCATTCACCACCGCCTGGCCCACCACCTGTACCAGGCCGGTTTGCCCCTGCTGGCGCGGATCAGTTCGGAGCTGGCGCATTCGGCCACGGGCATCGACATTCACCCAGGCGCGCAGATCGGGCAGAGCTTCTTCATCGACCATGGCACTGGTGTGGTGATTGGCGAGACGGCGATCATTGGCGAGCGGGTACGCATTTACCAGGCCGTGACGCTGGGCGCCAAGCGTTTCCCCAGTGATGAGTCGGGGACGCTGCACAAGGGGCTGGCGCGACACCCGATCGTCGAGGACGATGTGGTGATTTATGCAGGGGCAACCATTCTGGGGCGGATCACCATCGGCAAGGGTTCGACCATTGGCGGTAATGTGTGGCTGACCCGCAGTGTGCCGGCCGAGAGCAATATTACCCAAGCCAATCTACAGTTGGATTGCCAGGATAAGAACTGAGGTTTGGGCCTATCGCGGATAAATCCGCTCCTACAAACACCAGTCCGTGTAGGGGCGGATTTATCCGCGATGAGGCCAGACCGGCCAGCCCCCCGGTTCGCATTGAAATCCAATCCATGTTTAACTTGAACGCTTGTTCAACGAAAAACGCTGGTCCGCTGCCGGTGTTCAACAGGAGGATTCCTTTGCTGAACCCGTTCATTACGAACCTCACGTCTATCGACGAGGTGCCCGCTTCATGAGTGCACCGTCCCCATCGCTTGCCAACGGCAAGATCCGCATGAACCCGCCGGTGTTCTACTTCGCGGCAAGCTTCATTCTCATTTTTGGCCTGGTGGTCATTGCGCAGCCGCAAGCGGCGGGCGAGTGGCTGTTGGCAGCGCAGAACTGGGCGGCCAACACGGTCGGCTGGTACTACATGCTGGCCATGACCCTGTACCTGGTCTTCGTGGTGGTCACCGCCTTGTCTGGCTACGGCAAGATCAAGCTCGGTGCCGACCACGACGAACCCGAGTTCAGTTACCTGTCGTGGGCGGGCATGCTGTTTGCCGCCGGCATCAGCATCACGCTGTTCTTCTTCTGCGTTTCCGAACCGCTGACCCACATGCTGCAGCCCCCGCAGGGCGAGGCAGGCACGGCAGAGGCCGGGCGCCAGGCGATGCAGATCCTGTTCTTGCATTGGGGCCTGCACGGCTGGGGTGTGTTTGCGTTTGTCGGTATGGCGCTGGCCTATTTCGCCTACCGCCACAACCTGCCGCTGGCCTTGCGTTCGGCGCTGTACCCGCTGATCGGCAAGCGCATCAACGGCCCGATCGGCTATGCGGTGGACGGCTTTGGCATCATTGCCACGGTGTTCGGCCTGGGTGCGGACATGGGCTTTGGCGTACTGCACCTCAACGCCGGCCTGGACTACCTGTTCGGCATCAGCCACAGCCAGTGGGTGCAGGTCATCCTCATTGTCCTGATGATGGGGGCGGCGGTAGCTGTTGCTGTTGCCGGGGTTGAGAAAGGCGTGCGGGTGATGAGTGACATCAACCTGTTCCTGGCCTGCGCACTGCTGTTGTTCGTGCTGTTCGCCGGGCCGACTCAGCACCTGTTCAACACCTTGATTCAAAACCTGGGCGACTACCTCGGTGCCTTGCCACGCAAGAGTTTCGACGTATACGCCTACGGTGAGCAACGTGACTGGCTGGGTGGCTGGACAGTGTTCTACTGGGCCTGGTGGATTGCCTGGGCGCCGTTCGTGGGGCTGTTCATTGCCCGTATCTCACGGGGCCGGACCATTCGTGAATTCGTGTTTGGTGTGCTGCTGATTCCGCTTGGCTTCACCCTGGCGTGGATGTCGATTTTCGGCAACAGCGCGCTGGACCAGGTGATCAACCACGGCATGACCGCGCTTGGGCAGTCGGCGCTGGACGACCCGTCGATGAGCCTTTACCTGCTGCTGGAAACCTACCCGTGGAGCAAGACGGTCATCGCGGTCACGGTGTTCATCAGCTTTGTGTTCTTCGTCACCTCGGCTGACTCGGGCACGGTAGTGCTGTCAACGCTGTCTGCCAAGGGTGGCGGTGCCGACGAAGACGGGCCGAACTGGCTGCGCATCTTCTGGGGGGCAATGACAGCGCTCATCACCAGCAGCCTGTTGTTCGCGGGCAGCATTGATTCCTTGAAGTCGGCGGTGGTGCTGACCTCGCTGCCTTTCTCGCTGATCTTGCTGTGCATGATGTGGGGCCTGCACAAGGCTTTCTACCTTGAAAGCCAGCGGCAGATCGCGCAGATGCACTCGCTGGCACCGTTTGCCCAGTCGCGCCGTGGCCGTGGTGGCTGGCGCCAGCGCCTGAGCCAGGCCGTTCACTTCCCGTCACGGGACGAGGTGTATCGCTTCATGGACGATGTGGTGCGCCCGGCGATTGCCGAGGTGCGCGAGGTGTTCGAGCAGAAGGGGCTGGTGCTGGTGACCCAGGATGACCCTAGCCATGACAACGTGAGCCTGAAGGTTGGCCATGGCGAGGAGCAACCGTTCATTTACCAAGTGCAGATGCGTGGGTACTTCACGCCGTCGTTCGCATTGGGTGGGTTGGGCACGCAGGAGTTGAAGAACCGCCGTTATTACCGGGCGGAGGTGCACCTGAGTGAAGGCAGCCAGAACTATGACCTGGTGGGCTACAGCAAGGAGCAGATCATCAACGACATCCTGGATCAGTACGAACGGCATATGCAGTTCCTGCATCTGGTCAGGTGATAACCTGCACCGGCCTCTTCGCGGGTAAATCGAAGCGGCGGTTCGCCGCTGCGATTTACCCGCGAAGAGGCCCGAGCAGGAGGCCTCAGAAGGGCGCATCCCCAAGGATCGTCGCCCGATGCATCACCCGCCGGTTCGGCCGGTAATCATCCACCGCAAAATGCTGCGTCACGCGGTTATCCCAAAAGGCCACGTCATTTTCCTGCCAACGCCAGCGAATGCTGAACTCCGGCCGTGTGGCATGGGCGAACAGTAGCTTCAGCAGCGCTTCGCTTTCCCAGTCGCTCAGTTCGTTGATGCGCGTGGTAAACCCTTCATTCACGAACAACGCCTTGCGGCCGCTTACCGGGTGGGTGCGTACCACCGGGTGCGACAGCGGTGGGTTGTTGCGCCGTGTTGCCTCCCAGCGGGCCAGGTCTTCTGCGGTTGTGCCAAAACGCTCCAGTGGGAACGACTTGGTAAAGTCGTGGGTGGCTGTCAGCCCATCAAGCATTTCACGCAGCGGTGCCGACAGTGCCTCGAAGGCCGCAATACCGCTGGCCCACAAGGTATCGCCACCGTAGGCCGGCAATTGCTTGGCACTGAGCACGGCCCCCATCGCCGGGGTCGGCAGAAAGGTCACATCGGTGTGCCACACGGCATTGTCACGTACGTCGGTAACGGCGGTGTCGAGGATCAGCACTTGCGGGGTTTCTGGCACATTCGGGTAGATCGGGTGAATGTGCAGGTCGCCAAAGCGTGCGGCGAAACGCGCTTGCTGCTCAGGGTTGATCGGCTGGTCGCGGAAGAACAGCACCTGGTGTTTCAGTAGCGCCTGTTCGATGGCATCGCGTTGTTCGACGGTGATCTCGCGGCTGATGTCCACGCCACTGATCTGGGCGCCGAGTGCCGGGCTGAGAGGGGTGATGGTCAGGCTCATTTCTTATCTCGTTCCTGGCGCCGGGTTGCCGGCGTAGTCAGTAGGCAATCAGTGGCTCTGCCCGTGCCAGGGCACCAGCTTGCGTTGCAGGGCGCGCAAGCCCATTTCCAGGGCGAAGGCAATCAGGGCGATCAGCAAAATGCCCAGTACCACCACATCGGTAACCAGAAACTGCGCAGCTGATTGCACCATGAAGCCCAGGCCGCTCGTGGCAGCGATCAATTCGGCGGCGACCAGCGTCGACCAGCCCACGCCCAGGCCGATGCGGATGCCGGTAAGGATGTCGGGCAGGGCGCTGGGCAGGATCACATGGCGGATCAGCTGAGCCTTGGTCGCTCCCAGCGACTGCGCGGCACGCAGCTTGGCCGGGTCGACGGTGCGCACGCCGGTGGCGGTGGCAATCGCGATCGGGGCGAAGATTGCCAGGTAGATCAGCAGTACCTTGGACAGCTCGCCAATACCGCACCAGATGACGATCAGTGGCAGGTAGGCCAGCGGCGGGATGGGGCGGTAGAACTCGATCAGCGGGTCTAGGATGCCGCGCGCCACGCGGTTGTAGCCGATGGCGATGCCTACCGGGATGGCGGTCAGGGTGGCAGCGGCAAGCGCCAGGCCGATGCGGCCGAGGCTCGCGCCCAGGTGCTGCCACAGGCTGGCGTCCATGTAGCCTTGGGTGAGCAGGCTCCAGCCTTTGGCCAGGATGTCGCCGGGTGACGGCAGGAACAGCGGCTCGACCCAGCCGGCAGCGGTCACTAGCCACCAGGCCAGCAGCAGGCTGGTCAGTGTCAGGGTGCTGATCCAGCGGGTAGACAATGGGCGGCGAGCGTTCAGGGCAGGCCGGGTTTGAGTGTTGCCTTTGGCGGCAACGGGCAGGTCCAGGCTGCTCATGCGGGCTCCTGCTGGCTCTGGCGTTGGGAGAACACCCGCGCCAGTACATGCTCGCGGGTTTCGATGAATTGTGGGTCGGACTTGATCGCGCGGGCTGACTCGCCAGCGGCATAGCGCTGGCCGAAGTCCAGTTGCAGGCGCTCGACCACCCGGCCAGGGTTCGGTGCCAGCAATACCAGTTCGCTGGCGAGGAACACCGCTTCTTCAATGTCATGGGTGATCAGGAACACCGGCTTGGCGGTGCGTTGCCACACCTGCAGCAGCAATTCCTGCATTTGCTCGCGTGTGAAGGCATCGAGGGCGCCGAAGGGCTCGTCCATCAACAGCACGCGCGGGTTGGCCGCCAGTGCACGGGCCAAGCCTACGCGCTGTTTCTGGCCGCCGGACAGTTCCCAGATGCGCCGCTCGGCAAAGCCGTCGAGGTCGACCAGGGCGAGCATTTCACGGGCCTTTGCTTCGCGCTGGGCGCGGGGCACGCCGGCCAGCTCCAGGCCGAAGGCCACGTTGCCCAGCACGTTCTGCCAAGGCAACAGGGCGTCGTCCTGAAACACCACGCCACGCTCGGCACCAGGGCCTTGTACTGGCACACCGTCCAGGGTGATGCGCCCGCTGCTGGGGGCAACAAAGCCGGCGATCAGGTTAAGCAGCGAGGTCTTACCGCTGCCGGATGGCCCCAAGGCCACCAGCAACTGGCGAGGCCCCAGGCTCAGGTTGATGTCGGCCAGCACCGGGGCGGTGGCGCCGGGGTACTGTGCGCTGATGCGCTCCAGTTCAAGCAAGGCCATGGCAGGCTCCGTGCAGTTGCAGGCTTAGTTGGGGATGTATTGGGCGCTGACGTAAGGCGAGTAGTCCGGCAGCACCGCTTCGACCTTGCCTTGCTGTTTGAGGAAGGTGGCCGTGTCGGTGAGGGCCTGGGTGGTCGGTGCGCCGAGTTCGCGGGCCTGGTCGGCTGCCAGCGGGTAGACGTTGCCTTCCAGCAGCACGGGGATGTCTGCCGCTTTGGCGCCGGACAGCTTGGCCAGCTTGCTGACATTGTCGGGGTTGGCCAGCCAGGCTTTCGGGTCTTTGCGGTAGTCGGCGTAGGCGTCGAGGGTGACCTTGGCGAAGGCCTTCACCACGTCCGGGTGCTTGGCGGCGAAGTCTTTGCGCACGATCCATGCGTCGAACGTCGGGGCGCCTTTTTCGGCGAGCTGGCCGGAGGTGATCAGCACTTTGCCGTTTTCTTTGGCTACGCCCAGGGCCGGGTCCCATACGTAGGTGGCGTCGATGTCGCCGCGCTTCCAGGCGGCAATGATCGCGGGCGGCGCCAGGTTGAGGATCTGGACTTTGGACGGGTCGATGTTCCAGCTCTTCAGCGCGGCCAGCAGGCTGTAATGGCCGGTGGAAACGAACGGCACGGCGACTTTCTTGCCCACCAGGTCCTGCGGCGTCTTGATGTTGTCGCGGGCAACCAGCGCTTCGCCGGCGCCGATCTGCGTAGCAATCAGGAAGGTTTCCACGGGTAGCTTGCGGGTGGCGGCGGCGGCCAGTGGGCTCGAACCCAGGTAGCCGATCTGCACGTCGCCACTGGCCACGGCGGTAATCACGTCGGCGCCGTTATCGAACTTGCGCCAGTCGATGCTGGCCTTGCTGGCTTTTTCATAGTCGCCATCGGCCTGGGCCACTTTGGCCGGATCGACGGTGGTCTGGTAGGCGACCGTGAGGTCGGCAGCCTGGGCCAACCAGCTGGCGCTGGCGAGAGTCAGGGCGGCGAACAGGCGCAGCGGGGCATGCGGGATCATGGTGAACCTCTCGTCAGGCAAGCGATGTGATGGATGGCGAGAAGACTAGATGATCTAAGAAATCAAAAATAAATAACTTTTTAGAATTAGCTTAGGAGCCAAACGCTTTAATGCTGGGCAGGTGGGGGAGGGCGCTGGCGGAAAGCGGAGGGGCTGCTAACCTTTCGTCCCTTCGTGAGGGTAGGAAATGGATGCCAGCTTGCCAAACGTTTGCACATAACCTAAAGATCTGATTTGCAGGGTCGATACAACTTTTGGTAGTAAACGTTCCAACTATATTCCGTAAAAATCTTACAAATTCACAAAACGGTCATTTTGGATTTATAGGATTGTCATTATCCTGTAGCGCAGGGGCGACCTTAGACCATAGTCTTGCAACGTTTAGAAACCATTGACTAAATGGTCACGCTTTGGGACTAAATCGTCCATCCACGGCGAGCGGGGCAGAAGACTCCACCGCCAGAGATACACAAGAATTAGAACGTAGAGGAGCAAAACATGTACAAGTCCAGCCTGGCCCTGGCCGTGGCACTGGGGGTTCTCGCCCAACAAGCAAGCGCTGCCGGCTTCATCGAAGACAGCAAACTGGCACTCAGCTCGCGCACCATGTACTTCAACAACGACAACCGTGATGGCGGCGCAGACAACCGCGAATCGGGCCAAGGCTTCAAGCTGGACTACCTGTCCGGCTTCACCCAAGGCACCGTTGGTTTCGGCGTTGACGTTCAGGCCCTGTGGGGTATTCACCTGGATGGCGGTCGCGGCAAGCACCCGGACAACAGCAGCTTCTTCCCTAGCGACTCCGATGGTTCGGCTGCTAGCCAGTGGGCCCGCATCGGCGGTAACGCCAAGGCTCGCTTCTCGAAGACCGAGGTTCACTACGGTAGCGCCCTGGCACCGAACCTGCCGATCCTCGTTTCCAACGATGGCCGTCTGCTGCCGCAAACCTTCGAGGGTGGCACCATCCAGTCGAAGGAAATCGACAACCTGACCATCAACGCCGGTCAGCTGACCCACGCCATGGGCCGTGCTTCGAGCAACCGTACTGGTCTGTCGGTCGCCGGTGCCTACCGCGACAGCAACAAGTTCCGCTACGGCGGCCTGGACTACAAGCTCACTCCAGACCTGACCCTGCAGTACTACTACTCGAACCTGGAAGACTTCTACAAGCAGCACTTCCTGGGCGCGACCCACGTCTTCAAGATTGCTGACGACCAGTCGTTCAAAACCGACCTGCGCTACTTCGACAGCAGCAGCGACGGCCGCAACGGCGAAGCGGGCTACACCTTCAACAACAACGGTGGCTACGCCAAGAATTCGGGCGAGGTCGACAACAAGACCTGGTCTGCGATGTTCACCTACACCTTGGGTGGCCACTCGCTGATGCTGGGCCATCAGCAGGTTAGCGACGACGGTGGCTTCGTCTGGCTGAACCAGGGCAACGTGCGTAAAGACGGCTCTACCTCTTCGCTCGAAGGTGCCGGCGGCGCAAGCTTCTACCTGTTCACCGACAGCATGATCAACCAGTTCGCCAAGGCCGGTGAAAACACCACCTTCGGTCAGTACTCGTATGACTTCGCGCGTCTGGGCGTACCAGGCCTGAAGGCTTCGGTCGCTTACCTGAAAGGTGAAGACGGCAAGAACGCCACTGGCGGCGGTACCTTCAGCGAGTGGGAGCGTGATGCTCGCGTTGACTACGTCATCCAGGAAGGCACCTTCAAAGGCCTGGGCGCCAGCCTGCGTCACGGCGTATACCGTGGCACCGGCACCAGCTCGCTGGCTGACCAGGATCAGACCCGCCTGATCTTCAACTACACTTACAACTTCCTGTAAGCCGTAGCTGATCTAAGAGCCTCGCCTAGTGCGAGGCTTTTTTGTGCCCGCAATTTCGTATGCTCTGCGGTTATAAATAAATCGTTATTTATTCTTTTTGTTTTGCATCGGATGCAGGCACATTGAACCCACAAGGCCAGAACACAGCACAGGAGCCGCACCCCATGAGCCTCAAACTCGGCGACATCGCCCCCGATTTCGAACAGGATTCCAGCGAAGGCAAAATCCGCTTCCACGAATGGCTGGGCAGCAGCTGGGGTGTGCTGTTCTCCCACCCGGCCGATTTCACTCCGGTCTGCACCACCGAGCTGGGCCTGACCGCCAAGCTCAAGGAAGACTTCGCCCAACGTGGCGTCAAAGCCATTGCCCTGTCGGTGGACCCGGTCGACTCGCACCACAAATGGATCGAGGACATCAACGAGACCCAGAACACCGTGGTCAACTTCCCGATCATTGCCGACGCCGACCGTAAGGTGTCCGACCTGTACGACCTGATCCACCCTAATGCCAGCGACACCCTGACCGTGCGCTCACTGTTCGTGATCGACCCGAACAAGAAGGTGCGCCTGACCATTACTTATCCGGCCAGTACCGGGCGTAACTTCAACGAAATTCTGCGGGTGATCGACTCACTGCAGCTTACCGACAACCACAAGGTCGCCACACCAGGGAACTGGCAGGATGGTGACGAAGTGGTGATCGTGCCTTCGCTGAAGGATGAGGACGAAATCAAGCAGCGTTTCCCGAAAGGGTACCGCGCCGTGAAGCCTTACCTGCGCCTGACTCCGCAACCTAATCGTTAAAGGATCCTCGTTGTATTGCTCTTAGCCATGCAGGGATATTCGGGCCGTTTCGACGGCCCTTTTTTATGCCTGTAGAACGGCGTTGGGTTCATCGCGGATAAATCCGCTCCTACCACGATCGCGCCGACCTGAAGTCCGCGTTACCTGTAGGAGCGGATTTATCCGCGATGAGGCCCTGACAGGCATAGATATGAATGGAATAAACAAATGAAAAAATATGATTTCTAGATATATGAACAGACTGGTAATGTCTCCTCAACCCAACACAAGGAAGCGCCGTAATGCTGGTCGTCTCAATCGGTGGTAGCCCCAGTACCCGTTCACGCTCCGGCGTGTTGCTGGAGCGTTCGCGCCAGTGGCTGCAGGGCAACGGTGTCGAGGTGGTGACCTTCCAGGTGCGAGATTTCCCGGCAGAAGACCTGCTTCATGCGCGCTTCGACAGCCCGCATGTACAGCACTTCCAGCAGCTGGTTGCACAGGCCGACGGCCTCATCGTGGCTACCCCGGTGTACAAGGCATCGTTCGCCGGCGCCCTGAAAACCCTGCTCGACCTGCTGCCTGAACGCGCACTGGAACACAAGATCGTTTTGCCCATCGCCACCGGCGGCAGCATCGCCCACATGCTGGCAGTGGATTACGCACTCAAACCTGTGCTGTCGGCACTCAAGGCACAAGAGACCCTGCAAGGGATCTTTGCCGATGACAGCCAGATTGCTTACGCAGAAGGCACCCGGCCAGCACAACTGGCCCCGGCGCTGGAAGCACGCTTGCAAGACTCGCTGGAAACCTTCCACGTTGCCCTGGCCCGCAGGCCGCGCCCCGTGGCCCCCGGCGTGCTGAATGAACGCCTGATCAGCGCTCGCTGGAGCATCTGACCCGGCCTTACCGCTGTACCACCTTACTCGCCCGTCAACGAGGCAAGCAGGTGCAACCCGAACCCAATCGCACAGGAGAGCGCCATGCGCACAGTCTTCTTGCGTCGTGGTCTGGTCGCCCTGTTTGCGGCGGCTGTGTCCTTCGGCGCCATCACCCAAGCCCAGGCCGAAAGCCTGCGTATCGGTTATCAGAAATACGGCACCCTGGTGCTGCTCAAGGCCAAGGGCACGCTGGAAAAGCGCCTGGCTGAACAGGGCGTGCAGGTGCAATGGACCGAGTTCCCCGGTGGCCCGCAGCTGCTTGAAGGGCTGAACGTTGGCTCCATCGACTTTGGCGTCACGGGTGAAACGCCGCCTGTATTCGCCCAGGCTGCCGGTGCCGACCTGCTGTACGTGGCCTACGAGCCACCTGCGCCGCACAGCGAAGCCATCCTCGTGCCGAAGGGTTCGCCAATCCAGTCGGTGAAGGAACTCAAAGGCAAGAAAGTCGCCCTCAACAAAGGCTCCAACGTCCATTACCTGCTGGTTCGTGCATTGGAAGACGCCGGCCTCAAGTACAGCGACATTCAACCGGTCTACCTGCCACCTGCCGACGCCCGTGCCGCCTTCGAGCGAGGCAGCGTGGATGCCTGGGTGATCTGGGACCCGTACCAGGCCGCTGCCGAGCAGCAGTTGCAGGCCCGCACCCTTCGTGACGGCAAAGACCTGGTCGACAACCACCAGTTCTACCTCGCTACCCGTAACTACGCCACCCAGCACCCAGCCGTGATCAACACCCTGATCGAGGAAGTGCGCGCCGTGGGCCAGTGGTCCCAGGCCAACCCGCAAGAGGTGACCGCCCAGGTCGCACCGCTGCTCGGCCTGCCCGCCGACATCACCCTGACCTCGGTGAAACGCCAAGGCTACGGTGCCGCGCCGCTCACCCCTGAGGTGGTAGCCGCCCAACAGAAAATCGCCGACACCTTCCAGGCGCTCAAGCTGATCCCCAAGCCGCTGAGCATCAAGGACGTGATCTGGACACCCCCGGCCAAGGTTGCCACCGCGCCTTGATTGATTCGCCTGTATTCCTTGAGGAGACAACTCCAATGAGCCTTAACATTTTCTGGTTCCTCCCCACCCACGGTGACGGCAAGTACCTGGGTACCTCCGATGGCGCCCGCGCGGTCGACCATGGCTACCTGCAACAGATTGCCCAGGCCGCCGACCGCCTTGGCTTTGGTGGGGTGCTGATTCCTACCGGGCGTTCCTGCGAAGACTCCTGGCTAGTGGCCGCGTCGCTGATCCCGGTGACACAGAACCTGAAGTTTCTGGTGGCCCTGCGCCCTGGCATCATTTCGCCGACCGTGGCTGCACGCCAGGCCGCTACGCTCGATCGGCTGTCCAATGGCCGTGCCCTGTTCAACCTGGTCACCGGCGGCGACCCGGACGAGCTGGCCGGTGACGGCTTGCACCTGAATCACCAGGAACGCTACGAAGCGTCGGTCGAGTTCACCCGCATCTGGCGCAAAGTGCTGGAAGGCGAAGTGGTCGACTACGATGGCAAGCACATTCAGGTGAAGGGCGCCAAGCTGCTCTATCCACCGATCCAGCAGCCGCGCCCGCCGCTGTACTTTGGTGGTTCGTCCGAAGCTGCTCAGGACCTGGCCGCCGAGCAAGTCGAGCTGTACCTGACCTGGGGCGAGCCGCCAAGCGCAGTAGCCGAAAAGATCGCCCAGGTTCGCGAAAAAGCAGCCGCCCAAGGCCGCGAAGTGCGCTTCGGCATTCGCCTGCATGTAATCGTGCGGGAAACCAACGAAGAAGCGTGGGCTGCTGCCGACAAGCTGATTTCGCACCTGGATGACGAAACCATCGCCCGCGCCCAGGCCTCGCTGGCGCGTTTCGACTCGGTAGGCCAGCAGCGCATGGCTGCACTGCACAACGGCAACCGCGACAAGCTGGAAGTCAGCCCCAACTTGTGGGCCGGGGTTGGCCTGGTGCGTGGTGGTGCCGGTACGGCACTGGTAGGGGACGGCCCGACTGTTGCGGCGCGGGTCAAGGAATACGCAGACCTTGGCATCGACACCTTCATCTTCTCGGGCTACCCGCACCTGGAAGAGTCCTACCGCGTGGCGGAGTTGCTGTTCCCGTACCTGGACGTGCAGCGCCCGGAGCAGGCCAAAACCGGCGGTTATGTGAGCCCGTTCGGTGAGATGGTCGCCAACGACATCCTGCCCAAGTCCGTCTCGCAGAGTTGAGGGCCGTACCATGAGTCGTGCAACCCCTTCCAACCTGACCCAGCGCTTGGCGCCGTGGGCGCTGCCGGTGCTGTTACTGGCAGTGTGGCAGCTGGCGGTCAGCGCCGGCTGGCTGTCGACGCGCATCCTGCCTGCGCCAAGCGCGGTGGTCAGCGCTGGCGTCGAGCTGGTACGCAGCGGTGAAATCTGGACTCACCTGGCCATCAGTGGCTGGCGTGCCGGGCTGGGCTTTCTGATCGGCGGCAGCATCGGCCTGGTGCTGGGCTTCATCACCGGCCTGTCGAACTGGGGTGAACGCCTGCTCGACAGTTCGGTGCAGATGATCCGTAACGTGCCGCACCTGGCGCTGATCCCGCTGGTGATCCTGTGGTTCGGTATCGACGAGTCGGCAAAGATCTTTCTGGTCGCGCTGGGCACGTTGTTCCCGATCTACCTGAACACCTACCACGGCATCCGCAACGTCGACCCGGCGTTGGTGGAAATGGCGCGTAGCTACGGCCTGTCGGGCTTTGGCCTGTTCCGCCAGGTGATCCTGCCCGGTGCATTGCCATCGATCCTGGTTGGCGTGCGCTTCGCCCTGGGCTTCATGTGGCTGACCCTGATCGTGGCCGAAACCATCTCGGCCAATGCCGGTATCGGTTACCTGGCCATGAACGCACGGGAATTCCTGCAAACCGACGTAGTGGTATTGGCCATCGTCATGTACGCAGTGCTCGGCAAGCTTGCCGACCTGGCTGCCCGCGGCCTTGAGCGTGTATGGCTGCGCTGGCACCCGGCGTATCAAGTGGCCAGGAAGGAGGGCGCATGACCGTGCTCAAAGAACAGCCGCCACGCCTGCTGCGTGGCATCCCGTTGGCCTCCAACGGCCTGCGCAAAGCCTTTGGCCAGCGTGAAGTACTCAAGGGCATCGACCTGCACATTCCGGCAGGCCAGTTTGTCGCCATCGTTGGCCGCAGTGGCTGCGGCAAGAGCACCTTGCTGCGCCTACTGGCCGGGCTCGACCAGCCTACGGCGGGCGAATTGCTGGCAGGTGCCGCGCCGCTGGCCGAGGCCCGTGAGGAAACCCGCCTGATGTTCCAGGATGCGCGGCTGCTGCCCTGGAAGAAGGTGATCGACAACGTCGGCCTGGGCCTGAGTGGCGACTGGCGCCAGCGTGCCTTGGATGCGTTGGAAGCGGTTGGCCTGGCTGATCGTGCCAATGAATGGCCGGCGGCCCTGTCCGGTGGCCAGAAGCAGCGTGTGGCCCTGGCCCGTGCGCTGATCCACCAGCCACGCCTGCTGCTGCTGGACGAGCCGCTGGGTGCGCTGGATGCGCTGACTCGAATCGAGATGCAGCAACTGATCGAGCGCCTGTGGCGCCAGCACGGTTTCACGGTGCTGCTGGTTACCCATGACGTCAGCGAAGCCGTTGCCGTGGCAGATCGGGTGATCCTGATCGAAGAAGGCGAGGTTGGCCTTGATCTTGAGGTAGACCTGGCAAGGCCCCGGGCGCGTGGTTCGCACCGCCTGGCTGCGCTGGAAAGTGAAGTTCTGAACCGCGTGCTGTCGGCCCCGGGCACCGCGCCCGAGCCGGAACCTGTAGCCCCTTTGCCTACGCAATTGCGTTGGGCGCACTGAACCCTAGAAGCCAAAGAGAAGGAATCAAGCCATGACTATCAAAGCCATCAACGTTCGCAACCAGTTCAAAGGCACTGTGAAAGAAATCCTGGAAGGTCCGGTGCTGTCGGAAATCGACGTGCAGACTGCCTCGGGGATCGTGACTTCGGTGATCACCACCCGCTCGGTGAAAGAGCTGGAGTTGCAGGTGGGGAGTGAGGTGATTGCGTTTGTTAAGTCGACGGAAGTGTCCATCGCCAAGTTGTGATGGGTCTGTTCGAAATTGGGGCCGCTTTGCGGCCCATCGCGGATAAATCCGCTCCTACAGGGACCGCGCAGGTTTTGAATCCAGCACGATCTCTGTAGGAGCGGATTTATCCGCGATGGGCTGCAAAGCAGCCCCAAAAATTTCAGCTCAAACGCTTAGCCAGAAACGGCGGCAAATACAACCCCAGGTACGCCTCAAACACCCGCTTGCCCTCTTCAGCCATACGCGGCGTGATCGCCTCGTGCAGCTGCACCGAACGCGCATACACCCGGTCACTCAACTCCATGGCCAACGCAAACACATCCACATCCGCAGGCATCACCGGTAAACGGAAATGCTGGTCGAACAGCTTATGCATCAGGTCGCCCAGTTCCATGTCGTGCTGACGGTCGGCCTGCACCACTTCACTCAAACCATGCTGCGCCAAAATAAGCTGCCGGGCAGCGGCGTCCTCATTGTAGATATCGAGCATGCGTTGCTCGATCAGCCGTGACAGTTCATGCCAGGTAGCGAATGCGCTGCTGTCGATGGGCGCGCTGAGCGCTTCACGGAAGGCGCGGTGTACGTCGGCCGTAAGCGCCTCCAGCAGCGCAGGCACACTGGCGAAGAAGTGGTACACGGAGGAGGGCGGAATCTGTGCCCGCTCGGCCACGCTATAGATCGAAAGCGCCGCCACGCCTTGCCCCGCCAGCAGCTCACGCGCCGCCGCCAGGATCGCTTCGATCCTGGCCTGGCTGCTGGCGCGCGGCTTGCGCGGGCTGGCGTTGCGGCTCATCAGTTGCTGATCGCCAGGATGCTGGCCTGATACGCACCCACGAACAGGTCGAAGTCGCCGACTTCTTGCTGTTCAAGGCGTGACTGCTCGGCCAGCGAGTCGCGGGCCAGGGTCTCGTAGGCCTGCTGGCGTTCGACGGGCAGCGGCTGCTCGCGGAACGTTTCGGCGTGCAGGCGGCTTTGGCGCAGGGCGAACTGGACGAACGTCTCGTCATGCTCGGTCATGCGTGCAAGCACCTGAGCGGATGGCGTCAGTGAAGCGTCGTCAACCTTGGCCTGCTGTGCCGCCAGCGCCTTGGCGTGTTCCTCACCCCCTTGGGCGCGGTCGAGCAACTCGGCCAGCTTGCCGATCCGGGCGATCAATTCGCTGGCCCATTCCCGCAGGCCAACCGGTTGGCCATCGCGATGCAGGTCCAGCCCAGGGCGACGGCCTTCCTTGACCACGGTCAGGAAGTTGTTGGTGCACTGGCCGCATTCGCCGTTATCCAGCAGCGGGCTGTCTTCCAGCGCGCAGAACAGCAGGAACGCATCCAGGAAGCGGGCTTCCTCGAGGTCGATGCCTACCGGCAGGAACGGGTTGATGTCCAGGCAGCGCACTTCCACATACTGGATGCCGCGCGATGTCAGGGCCTGGATCGGCCGCTCGCCGGTGTAGGTGACGCGCTTGGGGCGGATGTTCGAGTAGTACTCGTTTTCGATCTGCAGGATGTTGGTGTTCAGCTGCACCCACTCGCCATCCACGTGCGTGCCGACTTCGACATAAGGCGGGTAGGGTGTACCCACCGCTTTGCGCAGGCTGTCGGTGTAACTCGCCAGGTTGTTGTAGCAAGGGGTGAGGCCTGCCTGTGCGTTGCTTTGGTAACCCAGGTCGCTCATGCGCAGGCTGGTGGCGTACGGCAGGTACAGGGTTTCGGCATCCAGCTCTTCCAGCTGGTGTGGGCGGCCACGCAGGAAGCCTTTGTCCAGTGCAGGCGAGGCGCCGAACAGGTACATCAGCAGCCAGCTGTAGCGGCGGAAGTTGCGGATCAGCGCAATGTATGCCGAGGACTGAAAGTCACGGTCATCCTGCGTACTGCCTTCGGCTTCACGCAGCAACGGCCACAGCGCTTCGGGCAGCGAGAAGTTGTAGTGGATGCCGGCAATGCACTGCATGGTGCGGCCGTAGCGCAGGGCCAGGCCTTTGCGGTACACGTGCTTGAGCTTGCCAATGTTGGAGGTGCCGTATTCGGCAATCGGGATGTCTCCTTCGGCCGGCAATGTGCACGGCATCGAAGGGCTCCACAGGTACTCGTTACCCAGCTTGCTGTAGACGAAGCGGTGGGTTTGTTCGAGGCTCTCCAGCACCTTGGCCGGGTCGGGCAGGGCCGGGGTGATGAACTCCAGCAGCGACTCGGAGTAATCGGTGGTGATCTGCTCGTTGGTCAGCGCAGAACCCAGGCTGTCCGGGTGTGGCGTTTGTGCCAGGCGGCCTTCATCGGTCACGCGCAGGCATTCGCGCTCAATACCGTGCAGGCACTGCTTGAGCAGGGGAAGATTGGCGCCGAGCAGGCTCAGGCGGCGGTTGAGGAGGTCGCTCAAGATGGATTCCTTCACGCGTCAGTCGCCCCAATATGGGGGTAGAGTTGACGGTCTACAAGGGTAGGAGAAAAGGAACTGGCGTTGTCGCCTGGTTTACGCGGTTCCGGCAGTGCCTGCGCACCGCCGGAAAATACCGCAGATACCCCTTGGTGAGCTAGAGAACCGCGAAGGTTCCTTGCGCTTTCGCCACCAACTTGTCGCCTTGAACTACGTCGGCGTCGACCACCAGCGTGCGGCGCCCGGCGTGCAGAACACGTGCCGTGCACAGCACTTCACCGTCACTGACGGCGCGCATGTAGTTGATTTTGCACTCTATGGTGACGCTTTGCTGGTCAAAGCCATGGCTGGCCGAGCAGGCCAGGCCCATGGCGATGTCCACCAGGCTGAAAATCGCCCCGCCGTGCAGCTTCTGGCCACGGTTGCGCAAGTGCGGCTCCAGCGCCAGGGCTACCTCGGCAACACCCGTGTCCAGGCGTTGCAGGCGGCAGCCCAGGAGCTGGCTGAAGGCGCTTTCGACAAACTCCTTCGGCACGTCCATCATTTTTTCTTCAGTTGCTTGGCGTTGGCGAACAGCGCGGCCATGGCGTTGTTGGCCGGGGCGGCGGTAGCAGTTTCACGCTGGCGCGGTGCCTGTTGCTGACGGTTGCCGCCGTTGCCACGGTTGCCACCGCGGTTGCCTTCGACTTTCTCGCCCGGGGTATCGCTCATGCGCATGGACAGGCCGACGCGCTTGCGCGGGATGTCCACTTCCATGACCTTCACCTTGACCACGTCGCCGGCCTTGACCGCTTCGCGCGGGTCTTTGATGAACTTTTCCGACAGGGCCGAGATGTGCACCAAGCCATCCTGGTGCACGCCGATATCGACGAACGCACCGAAGTTGGTGACGTTGGTGACCACACCTTCGAGGATCATGCCGGGCTCGAGATCCTTGAGGTCCTCAACGCCGTCCTGGAAGGTGGCGGTTTTGAACTCGGGGCGCGGGTCACGGCCGGGCTTGTCCAGCTCCTGAAGGATGTCGGTGACGGTCGGCAGGCCGAAGGTTTCGTCGGTGAACTGCTTCGGGTCCAGGCGCTTGAGGAAGCCGCTGTCGCCAATCAGCGAGCGGATGTCGCGGCTGGTATCGGCGGCGATGCGTTGTACCAGCGGGTAAGCTTCGGGGTGCACCGCAGAGGCGTCCAGCGGGTTGTCGCCGTTCATCACGCGTAGGAAGCCAGCCGCTTGCTCGAAGGTTTTTTCACCCAGGCGGCTGACTTTTTTCAGCGCCGCACGGGTGGCGAACGGGCCGTTGGCGTCGCGGTGGGCGACGATGTTCTGCGCCAAGGTTGCGTTCAGGCCGGAAATGCGAGTCAGCAAGGCCACCGAGGCCGTGTTGACGTCCACGCCCACGGCGTTCACGCAGTCCTCGACCACTGCGTCCAGGCCACGGGCCAGTTTCACTTGGGAAACGTCGTGCTGGTACTGGCCGACGCCAATGGACTTCGGGTCGATCTTCACCAGTTCGGCCAGCGGGTCTTGCAGGCGGCGGGCGATGGATACCGCGCCACGGATCGACACGTCCAGGTCCGGGAATTCACGGGCGGCCAGCTCCGATGCCGAGTACACCGATGCGCCGGCTTCAGAGACCATGATTTTGGTGATTTTCAGTGCCGGGTATTTTTTGACCAGCTCTGCCACCAGCTTGTCGCTTTCGCGGCTGGCAGTGCCGTTGCCGATGGCGATCAGCTCGACAGAGTGCTTGGCGCACAGGGCCGCCATGATGGAAATGGTGCGGTCCCAGTCGTTTTTCGGCGCATGCGGGTAGACCGTGGTGTGGTCCAGCAGCTTGCCGGTGGCGTCGACCACGGCGATTTTGCAACCGGTGCGCAGGCCCGGGTCGAAGCCCAGGGTGGCGCGCGGGCCGGCCGGGGCGGCCAGCAGCAGGTCGTGCAGGTTGTGGGCGAACACGTTGATGGCCTCGCCTTCGGCGTTGTCACGCAGTTCGCCGAACAGGTCGGTTTCCAGGTGGGTGTAGAGCTTGACCTTCCAGGTCCAGCGCACCACCTCGCCCAGCCATTTGTCGGCAGGGCGGTTGCGGTTTTCGACGCCGACGTGGGTGCCGATCATCAGTTCGCAAGGGTGCAGGGTGCCCGGCAGCTCCTCGCCAACTTTGAGCGAAGCGCTCAGCACGCCTTCGTTACGGCCGCGGAAAATGGCCAGAGCCCGGTGCGACGGGGCATTGCGCAGCAATTCGTCATGTTCGAAGTAGTCGCGGAACTTGGCGCCTTCTTCTTCCTTGCCAGCGACCACGCGGGCGCTCAGTACCGATTCCTGCTTGAGGAAGTTGCGCAGCTTATCGAGCAGGGCAGCATCCTCGGCGAAACGCTCCATGAGGATGTACTTGGCGCCTTCCAGGGCTGCTTTTACGTCGGCCACGCCTTTTTCAGCATCAACGAAGCGCGCAGCTTCGCTTTCCGGCGCCAGTTGCGGGTCGTTGAACAGGCCATCGGCCAGCTCGCCCAGGCCAGCCTCCAGGGCAATCTGGCCCTTGGTGCGACGTTTTTGCTTGTACGGCAGGTACAAGTCTTCGAGGCGGGTCTTGGTGTCGGCCAGCTTGATTTCGCGGGCCAGTTCAGGGGTCAGCTTGCCCTGTTC